>DNGI01000338.1 GCA_003486645.1 Cyanobacteria bacterium UBA11370
CCAGTCACATTCAGGGCACCATTATCAGTGATATTACCCCCAGCCGTAACATTTAGGTCGCCGTCAATGTCGGAAGCTCCCAATTGAATGCCATCAGTGTCGTTCAAAGTCACATCATTAGCGCTGGTGACTCTGACTGTGCCAAAGTCATTGTCATTATGATCCAGGGTGATGTTATTGCTAGCTTCTAGAATAGTCGTACCAGTTGCTGTTACTTTACCGCTAGCAACGATATTGCCGTTATTGGCAGTTAACTCTAGCCTGCCAGATCCAACGTTAAGGATACGCAGATCTACATCAGCAGCGGTGATAGTCAGATCTCGTCCCCTAGTGTTGATGGAACTTCCGGGGTTCATCACAAACGAGCCACTATCATTGTTATCAGCGTCAGCGGTAAACTCGATAGAGCCAGAACCAGAGTCAAAGGTCAGGGATACATTATTATCAATCGTGATATTGTTCCTCGCTTCGAGGATAACGTTACCAGTAATTCCGGTCAACTTCGTTGTGCCAATCTCGAAGTCACTTGAACCCCCATGTCCCACTAAAATCTGACCAAGAGGGTCATTATTGGGTACATCATTGTTCAGTTGGTTATCATCATCCCCTATCCCATCTACAATAGTGATGTTTCTTGGGTCGAACAAAATAGTCCCATCGAAGCCCAAAGCAGCACGAACATCAACCTTGCCATCAAAGACTAAATTGTCTTTCCCCGATACTTCAACAAATCCACCATCTCCAGAACGGCGACCCCCACGAGCGCTAATATTGCCATAAAACCCGGTAGTGCGATCGCTCCAGGTAATCACTTGACCCCCATCACCCCGATTTAAAGCATCAGCTTTAATCGTCGAATCTGCACTAACATACGTAACATTAGCATTGGGTACTGTACCATTACCCTGATAGGCTCCTCCAACTTGGATATTACCCCCACCATTAGCACCAGAGGCATTAATATCAGCACCAATAACACCAACGGTATCCCCTAAAACATTGACACTCCCACCAACGTTTCCGGATACTGAATTCGAGGCATTAATATTACCCGAAGCAATAACAACTCCTGGTTGATTCGGAATAATCGTACCAGAATCCGTGAGTTGCGCCTGTCCTTTTGGTGTGACACTAACTCCCGTTTCCACGCCTGAACCTGTCAACAATGTTGCTAAACTTTGAGGTCTAAACGGCGCTTCTCCATTTGATGTTACCGCCGCTAGTTTGGCAGGTTCAATCTCTAAGCTGAGTAAGGAACCTTCTTGACTGATTCGGACTAAATTTTTACCCTCTACAGCCGTAATTGTAATACTACCTCCGGCTGCCTCAAGGGTTCCCGTATTAACAGTATTACCCCCAATTAAACTTAAATTATGCCCTTCTGGTACGGCGAGGTTGCCTGCATTAACAATAGCTCCCGGTTGCGCTAAACCAAAGGCAAATTGATTGGGATTCCCGACTAAGTTTTGGTAGTCATTGGAACCAAACGCATTAAACAAACGATTATTATCAAAGCCAATCCCCGTCGCGGTAGTGGCAATAAAATCAGCCGGGACATTTAAACTTGCTTGTGAACCAAAGACAATCCCCGCTGGATTCATTAAATATAAATTAGAATTCCCACCCGTTACCTGAATTAAACCGTTAATAATCGAAGCATCGCCACCAACAACACGCCCCAAGATATTCTGAATTTGGGGATTAGACATAAAGTTGGCAATTTGACCATCCGAGAGTCCAAATTTCTCGAAACTATGGAAGAGATTTCGCCCATCCCCAGACCGACTCCCGCCTTTAATATCAAAACGATTCCCCCGCGATTCAACCCGCGTTCCTGTACCATCGTTAGCGCGGGTAATGGGTTCGGCTAGAACAACTATGTTAAAAAATGGATCGAGGCTGACGCTAAACATCCAAAGCCAAAATCCAATAACGGTGGTTCTTAAAATAGTGATTTTTTTCATAGCGACTTTTTTACCCAGTGAGGGTTGGGTTTTTAAGGAAAATTTATCGTTTTGGTTGCCAGACAAACTGTTCTAACTCACAGACACACCCGTTATCGAACAGCGAAGGGAGATACTCTAGGGGCTTTTGCTTAACCCCTGTCACTCAAGCGATCGCGCTTTAACCGTCTGGCATAGACAATTAGGCTTAACGTGCTAATTTTAGTAGATGCTATGGGTGTTATCCTAACACCCTTTACAAAATTCAATTTTAGTTTTGAACTAAACGTTAGAATGAATTTAAAACAACTTAAAACATACGGTGTTTATTCAAGCATTAACTCAGGAACTATTAAGTTATGTCAGGGTCAGTTAGCTCGATAAGTGTAAAGAAAACGGCTGTGTTCGCCATTTTTCATGCCCTACTCACTGAACCTGAGCGGTTTGATGTTATATTTCTTTACATCTATCGATAATCTGCCCCTTACCGTAACTCACCTTAACTCTGTTGTGTCTACAAAAAACCGAAGACAGCTTGAGTCGCTTTCAATAGGTTTAAGTTATGCTGAAACCGCCACTATCCTGGCTAAAGGCGTAGAGATGGGATTTCAGTCAGGACAGCAGTACTATCAAGTACTCAAAGGAATTGACTGGCAAGTCAAAAGCGGCGATATTCAGCTGTTAATGGGACCATCAGGATCGGGGAAAACCACCTTGTTGTCAATCTTAGCAGGACTCTTGACCCCTGATAGGGGGGAAGTGTACTTATTGGGGGAAGAGATTACTCGGATGTCTCGCTCCAAACTCACACGCTTTCGACGTAAAAATATCGGTTTTATTTTCCAGAATTTTAACTTATTTCCTGCCCTAACAGCCGCTGAAAATGTAGAAGTTGTCCTCAATATTAAAGGAATTCAGGGCAAGAAAGCGCGAATTCAAGCTCAAGGTTTGTTAGAACAGGTTGGGTTGGGTTTGCAAGCGAATCAAAAACCAGCGGATTTATCTGGGGGACAGAAACAGCGAGTTGCGATCGCGCGTGCTTTAGCGGGTCATCCTCGTATTATTATGGCAGATGAACCCACGGCTGCGTTGGATTCTCAGAGTGGGCATAAGGTGATTGAGTTATTACGTTGGTTGGCAAAGGAAGAGGGATGTACGGTGTTGATGGTAACGCACGATCCACGAATTATTGATGTGGCTGATCGAGTCACTTATTTGGAAGATGGAATGTTGAAAACGTCTGAAAAAATGTCCTAAGTGGCAACGGATTTGATAGCGGATGTAACGGATGTGGCAACGGATTTGATAGCGGATGTAGCGGATGTAACGGATGGGTTATTGGTTTTTTCAGCAGCTTCTATTTCTACAGATAACCCATCCGTTACATCCGTTACCCAATCCGCTGCCAAGCTATTTCCCTTAAAGTTTCGGCTACAGAACGAGGATTCCAACCCAATTGCTGACGCGCTTTAGTGGCATCTACTCGCACGCAACGATCATAAATATAATGAACCCGTTCTCGACTGATAGGGGGTTGCCAATTGAGGAAACGTCCGATGGGATCGAGGATATTTCCAACTAGTCTAACTAAGAATTCTGGTGCTTCAGCGGGTGCGGGAATACCTGTTTCTTGACTGAGGAAGTTGAACATTTCACGGGTACTTAATTCTCCTGCTGAAATGATATACTTTTCTCCTGGTTTAGCGTTTTGGGCGGCTAGAATCATTGCGTCTACTAAGTCATCGACATGGACGATTCCGGTTATGCGATCGCCTCCTGCCCAAATTTTTAGTCTTCCTTTTAGAAATTGCTGGATTACAGGACCAAAGTGGGGGTCGTCTGCACCAAAAATTCCGGATGGTAAGATACTGACTATGGGTAGACCTTGAGTGGCAAATTGATTGACTAATTCTTGTGCTTGGTATTTGGTATAATCGTAGGCGGAGGAAAAATCTGTTTGGGTTCGTTGAAAGGTTTCATCAATGATTTTACCTTTTGTGTCGCCAAATACACCAATTGTGCTGCAATAAACGACTTTAGATACACCAACGGTTTGAGCAATTTCTAATACAGCACGAGTTCCTTCTACATTCACTTGTTCCATTTTTTTAGCATTGACTAAACCGAGTTCTACATAAGCAGCGGTATGAAAAACCCAGTCTACCCCAGTCATGGCTTGACGCAGTGCCTCTCGGTCGGTAATATCACCGTAAATGAGTTGAATTTGGCAACCGGAAAGATGAGTTAAATTACTAGATTTGCGGACTAATCCGATGACGCTATCTCCCCGTTTTTCTAACGCTTTGACTAAGTGAGAACCTGTAAATCCGTTTGCTCCTGTAACTAGTACTTTCATCGATCCTCTTTTTTGAAATTTTGAGTTTTGAGTTAAATAAATCTCTTAATTGAAAACTCCACACCTCATGGCTAATAACTTTCTCATCTCTGTATTCCCCACTCCCCACTCCCTATTTTTAGAGAAAGTCTTAACTCTTAAATTTAAAATCCACTTAATGGCACAATCAAGATTATCACTTAATCTACCCCTATCAACTTCGATCCATGACAGACACTCAGACGCGAAAGGCAGATCACATCCGCATTTGTCTTGATGAAGATGTACAATTTCACGGTGTCACTAATGGACTGGAACGCTATCGCTTCACTCACTGTTGTTTGCCAGAACTCAACCGTAGTGAGATTGACATCAGTACCACCTTTCTGGGAAAAAGGATGGGAGCGCCGTTATTGATTTCCTCGATGACTGGGGGAACTGAACAGGCAAAAACGATTAATTTTCGTCTGGCTGAAATTGCTCAAACGTATAAACTAGCAATGGGCGTTGGTTCTCAGCGGGTAGCGGTGGAGAAACCGGACGTTTCCGATACGTTTGCTGTGCGATCGCTCGCTCCGGATATCCTGTTATTTGCTAACCTGGGTGCAGTTCAACTCAACTACACTTACGGACTTGATGAATGCCTGCGTGCGGTTGACCTTTTAACCGCAGATGCGTTAATTTTACACCTCAATCCCTTACAAGAATGTATTCAACCGAAAGGGGATACGGATTTTAGAGGGTTACTTGACAAAATAAGTCTTTTGTGTAATAAACTTCCTATCCCGGTCATTGTTAAAGAAGTTGGGAATGGCATATCGGCCGCAATGGCACAGAAATTACTTGATGCTGGCGTGAGTGCGATCGATGTTGCGGGTGCTGGAGGCACATCTTGGGCTAAGGTAGAAAGTGAACGGGCTTTAAACCCCCACCAGCGTCGATTAGGGTTGACGTTTGCAAATTGGGGACTACCCACGGCAGAATGTATTACCAGCATTCGAGATATTGCCCCAAATGTACCCCTAATTGCCTCTGGGGGATTGCGGAATGGGTTAGAAGCGGCAAAAGCGATCGCGTTAGGAGCAGATATTACAGGTTTAGCATGGCCTTTTCTCCAAGCGGCGGCGGAGTCAACGGAGGCAGTTGATGCCTTAGTGCAGCTATTGATCGCAGAAATAACTACCGTACTCTTTTGTACAGGCAATGCTACCCTATCTCAACTTAAACAATCTAATGCTTTGCAGAAGTTAGGATAGAGTTAGGTGTTGGTTTTTTGTTGTTTGTTGTTTGTTATTGGTCAGTGAGCAATAGTTATATGATGTCCAGTTTAATAATCTTAAAAAAGATAGAGAGGGAGGCATTTTATTCTAAGTGATTATCTGGACATCCTATTAGTGGTCATTTTTAAATAGCAACCAACAACCAACAACCAACAACCAACAACCAATAACTAACAACCAACAACTAACCAATGCGTCAATTTATCAAACAAACGTTTGCCAGTCTAATTGGTAGCCTTGCCGGACTGATGTTATTTTTTAGTTTGGGAACAGTTGGACTCTTAGGTTTAATAATTGTAGCCGCATCAAAAGATACAGGTCCACAAGTTAAAGATAAGTCCGTACTGATATTTGATTTATCTTTAAGTATTACTGATACCGATCCAACATCTAGTACCAGCGCTGCAATTGAAGAGACACTATCGGGCGATCAAGCAGATACAATTACGCTGCGTACTGTTATTGATAGCTTGGATAAGGCAACTAATGATCCGCGTATTGTTGCCCTTTACCTAGACGGTTCTCGTACAACGACAGGAACTGAAACGGGATTGGCAACCTTAAAAGAAGTCCGGCAAGCGATGGAACGCTTCAAAGCTAGTGGCAAGAAAATTATTGCCTATGATGTGGATTTAGCTGAAAAAGAATATTATCTAAGTTCGGTTGCGGATACAATTATTCTTAACCCGATGGGGAGTATGGAATTGAATGGGTTTGCCTCTCAACCGCTATTCCTAACGGGAGCATTAGAAAAATTTGGCATTGGGGTTCAGGTGATTCGGGTTGGAAAGTATAAATCAGCAGTAGAACCCTTGTTACTCAAAAAAATTAGTCCCGAAAATCGACAACAACTTCAAGCCTTATTGGGTGATCTTTGGAGTGAATTTTTAACAACGGCAAGTCAAAGTCGTAAGGTTCCTGTGCCCCAGTTGCAAGCGATTGCCGACTCTCAAGGGGTATTAACGGCTTCAGATGCACGTCAGCGAAAGTTAATCGATAAAGTGGCGTATTTTGATGAGGTTGTCGCTGAATTGAAGCAATTAACGGGTGAAACAAAAGAAGATGAATCCTTGCGGCAAATTCGCCTCACTAGCTACGCTGATGTCCCGGCTAAACAGGGAAATAACCGTTCTTCTAATAATAAAATTGCCGTAATTTATGCTGACGGAGAAATTGTGAATGGGGAAGGCGGTGTACAACAGGTTGGAGGGGATGGTTTTGCTAAACAAATGCGCCAGTTACGATTAGATGAAGATGTCAAAGCTGTTGTGTTGCGGGTTAATAGTCCGGGTGGTAGTGCAACCGCATCTGAGATTATTCAGCGGGAGGTGCGACTCACTCGTGGGAAAAAACCTGTTATTGTTTCAATGGGAGATGTAGCGGCATCTGGAGGCTACTGGATTGCGACCTATGGCAACCGCATTTTTGCTGAACCGAATACCGTAACAGGTTCTATTGGTGTTTTTGGAATGCTGTTGAATGTTCAAAAGTTAGCGAACAATAATGGTCTGAGTTGGGATGTGGTGAAAACAGGTCGTTTAGCAGATAGCCAAACGATTAGCCGTCCAAAAACACCCCAAGAATTAGCGATCGCACAACGAATCGTCAACCAGATTTATAATCAATTCCTCGATAAAGTAGCCGAGTCTCGCAAGTTACCTAAACAAAAGGTAGCACAAATTGCTCAAGGACGGGTTTGGTCAGGAATAGATGCAAAACAGCTTGGTTTGGTGGATGAAATTGGTGGATTGGATGATGCGATTAAGTATGCGGCTAAACAAGCGAATTTAGGGAAAGATTGGGAATTGCAGGAGTATCCGGAAGTTCGGAGTTTGGAAGAACGAATTATCAAAAAGCTGACTGGAAATAGTCATGCACGTAATCAGGAGTTACCTGATCCATTGACTCAAGAATTTCTCAAGTTAAAAGAAGATTTGGCAATTCTACAAGCACTCAACGATCCGAAAGGGGTCTATGCGCGTCTACCATTTAACTGGCGGTTGGAGTAGGGGGTAGTGATTAAATTAGACCTGTCTTGAAAGCCATCTGTAAAGCCATCTGTAAAGCCATCTGTGAGTCGGTCGGGAATTTTGTCGCCAAAGGGAGGCGATCGCTCCAGAATTTGCTATGCTAGCTTTAGTTGCTGGTGTAGCTCAGGGGTAGAGCAGCTGATTTGTAATCAGCCGGTCGCAAGTTCAAATCTTGTCACCAGCTTGGTAAAACTGTCTTTGTGTGAATCTTTCTTCGCTAAAGTGCCAGTCCCTTAAGAGGTATTGACAAAAATTACCTGCTGTGCATAGCTGGGAAAAAGCTCTGTTTTATCCCCAATTGTAGGCTTGTTATTCACTAAGTCCATACTTCAGATAGATGAGAAAGAGAACAGGACTGATTAAAGTTACATTGATCGTTAGTACCTAAAGATTGTACAAAAGCATGGTCGAGAAACCCAAGCACGGAATGCCAGGGTACTTCCACGGCTTGCAATACACCTGAACGTTAGTTTTTCGCATATTTGACGCGCCCTTAAGGCTTGAAAAACCGATAGAGGGCTTTTCCAATACCTGCTGAAAGAGAATTTCTAAGCTTTAAAAGCAATAACAATTATTGCCGAAGTTAGCTTGAAAAATTCTTCTACTTATTAACTCGTTCTCCTAAATTTTTGTACGCTATAGCCAGTCTAAATGATTTGTAAAATACCTCTTCCTTGTCTCCCTTGTCTCCCTTGTCTTTCCTTGTTCACGAATCAAATAAACTAGCTATAGAACTTTGGTTGGGGCTAATTATCGATTTTATTGGAGTTTCATAGATGTATATCGCAACACTCTGGCCGGGTAAAGTTTATCCCCTAGGGGCAACTTGGGATGGCAAAGGTACAAACTTCGCCTTATTCAGTGAAAATGCAACGGCGGTTGAGTTGTGTTTATTTGATAAAGATGATCAAGAAACACGCATAGAACTGACTGAAGTCAGCAACTTTGTTTGGCATGGTTATGTGCCAGGGGTAGCACCGGGTCAACGGTATGGATTCCGGGTACATGGGCCTTATGCACCGAATGAGGGTCATCGTTTCAACCCGAATAAACTAGTGATTGATCCCTATGCCAAAGCCCTTGATGGTGAAGTTGGAAATGGGGCTGAACTGTTTGGTTATTCTTGGGACGATCCTGAAGAAGATTTATCGTTTTCTGAGTTAGATAATGCCCATTTAATGCCGAAGTGTGTGGTTGTTGATCAGTCCTTTGATTGGGGTGATGACCAACCGCTTAAGACACCCTGGCACGAAACAATTATCTATGAAACTCATGTCAAGGGTTTTACTAAGTTGCATCCGGATATCCCGGAAGAATTACAGGGAACCTATGCGGGACTGGCGCACCCAGCAGCGATCGCGCATCTTCAAGCGATAGGAATTACAGCGGTTGAACTATTACCAACTCATCATTTTCTCTCTAATCCTGGACACCTGGTAGATAAGGGATTAAAAAATTACTGGGGCTACGATTCGATTAATTATTTTGCTCCCCATTGTGCTTACAGTGCAGATCGGGTTCCAGGGGGACAGGTTAATGAATTTAAGGAAATGGTTAAGGCGTTACATTTTGCCGGAATTGAAGTAATTCTGGATGTGGTCTATAACCATACTGGAGAAGGAAATCACTTAGGTCCAACTCTATCCTTGCGTGGGATTGATAATGCGGCCTATTACCGTTTGGTAGACTCTGATCCACGCTACTACATGGACTTTACCGGGTGCGGAAATTCTCTGAATGTGCGCCATCCGCAAGTGTTGAAATTAATCATGGATAGTCTGCGGTATTGGGTGACAGAAATGCACGTGGATGGGTTCCGCTTTGATTTAGCTTCAGCGCTAGCACGAGAACTGTATGCAGTTGATAGTTTAGCTGCATTTTTTGATATTATTCACCAAGACCCAGTACTAGCAGATGTGAAGTTAATTGCTGAACCTTGGGATGTTGGAGATGGGGGTTATCAAGTTGGAAACTTCCCAGTTTTATGGTCGGAATGGAATGGTCGATATCGAGATACGGTGCGAGATTTTTGGCGGGGTCAAGACAGTACATTAGGTCAATTTGCATACTGTTTTACGGGGAGTCCGGACTTGTATGAAATGAATGGACGCAGACCGAATGCAAGTATTAATTTCCTTACCGCTCATGATGGCTTTACTTTACAAGATTTAGTGAGCTATAACGAAAAGCATAATGAGGCAAATGGGGAAAATAATTGCGACGGTGATAACCACAACCGCTCTTGGAATTGTGGGGCTGAAGGGGAAACGGACGACCCAAATGTGTTACAGTTGCGCGAGAAGTTGCGGCGAAATTTTCTAGTAACATTGATGCTATCTCAGGGCATCCCGATGTTGTTAGGTGGGGATGAAATGGGGCGCACCCAAAAGGGTAATAATAATGCCTATTGCCAGGATAATGAACTTTCTTGGTTTGATTGGAATTTACCAGTTGGTAATGCAGATTTATTAAAGTTTACGAGTGAACTGATCTACTTCCGGCGCAAGCATCCTGTATTTCGGCGACGCAAGTGGTTTCAAGGTCAAGCCATTCATGGTTCAGGGGTGAGTGATATTGGTTGGTTTAATCCGGATGGTAGTGAAATGACGGAGGAACAATGGCAAGCTGGGTTTGCTAAATCTCTGGCAGTTTTCTTAAATGGAAAAGGGATTACAGCCGTTAGCCCTAAAGGTGAGCGCATTATTGATGATGATTTTATCTTATTCTTTAATGCCCACTATGAAATGATTGAATTTAATTTACCAACTGGGTTAAATGATAAGGAGTGGAAGGTTGTGATTGATACCAAGGAACCTCGTTTAGTTGACACGGATCAGGTTTTTACAGATGATCAATTAGTGCCAGTAACAGAGCGATCAATTGTTGTACTGTCTTCTCAAGGGTAAGAAGTAGGGAATGGGAAAGAGGAATTTTTATTAGCTTGCTTGTCATTCAAATTCCTCTCTCTCCTCATATCATGTCCGGTTGAATAACTATAAATAAGGATTGAGGGGGAGAGAGGGAGAGAGGGAGAGGGGGAGAAATTTTATTAAGGGTAATTAGCCGGAGACCATATCACAGTCCACACTCCACACTGTAGAGAGACCTTAGATAGATTTAATTGATACGTAACCTTACTCCTAAAGAATGATTCTGGTCTTGTTGGAGAGAGATAAGGTTGTAAATAATGTCAGTTTATCTAGGCCTAAGACAGGTAACAACGGAGGAAAAATCCTATGGATATTTTTGAAACCATTAAACACGATCATCGCCAAGTCGAAGAGCTTTTTTCAGAAATTGAGAAGACTAAAGACTCGAAAAAGCTATCTAGCCTATTCCATAAAATCTATCAAGAACTCAACTTACACGCCAAAGTTGAAGAGTTAACCTTCTATCCATCAATGCGGGAATATGAAGAGACTGAGGAACTCCTTGAAGAAGCGGAAGAGGAACATAATCAAGTCAAAATCCTCTTGGAAGAACTCCAATCTCTTAGCCCTACATCATCTGAATTTAAGGAAAAGATTGGCAAACTGAAAACTGCCGTTCAACATCACGTACAGGAAGAAGAAGAGGAAGTCTTTCCCAAAGTTCGTCAGTCTATGAGTGAGGAAGAACTTGACGAACTGAGTCAAGAGTTTGAGGAAACTAAAAGTAAGCTTCAGAAAGAAATGGCTGGGACGAAAAAATAAGAAAGCTTAAAAATTTGGAGGCGCGATCGCTATTTTCCGCCGTAATAAAAGGCAATTTCTTTGTCTTTCAGCGGGGCAAAGTCAGCATCGATTAACATTTGATTGAGTTCGTCTTGGGAAATATGTTTTGCCCCAATTCGCACTATCCGCGATCGCATGGTATTAGATACGCCGCTACGCTGTCTCCCTGCTTCCAACCCCATCACCTGGTTGTAGAGTTCCAGTTTTGCCGGGGGAATCGGAGAACCATCAAAATCAATTCCTTTAGCGATCGCCTGATCGATAGCATCGGCACCCAGATTCGTTTCGGAGGACATAGTAAGAGGGGTAATGATTACGAAGGTATTATACCAAGGGCGGATCACTGTGGAAAGCGATACGCCCTCTCAACCTAATACCTGTATGGGCAACCAGGGGCTCGAAC
>DNGI01000472.1 GCA_003486645.1 Cyanobacteria bacterium UBA11370
ATTTAAATGCGTCTTAGCTTAGGCGTGTCATCAATGCCTCCTGTAATTCTGCTGTAAGTTATTGATGAATAAAAAAATTAGGGTCAGAATTGCCTCATTGTAGAGGGAGCATCAAAACTATCAAATCTTTATACCAAAACACTTTAGCCGCTTTTTCCCCCCATTCTTCTTTCTCTCCCTATCTCCTCATCCCCTCAAGCCCTAAAATAATATCCATGTTGGCTAAGGGAACCCAAGATGACGGATGAGTCGTATATCTTTCTCGCTGGTGCTAGTCGCGGCGTTGGTCGAGAAATTGCTAAATGTCTGGTACAACAAAACCAAAAGGTCAAAGCGCTGTTGCGTTCAGAGGATTCTCGCCCGGAATTAGAAGCGATGGGAATTAATGTTGTGATGGGAGATGCTCTCGACGCGGTGGCGGTTGAGCAGGCAATAATGGGAGATAAACCCATTCACGCTATCATCAGCACAATAGGCGGTTTACCTAAAGATGGGGAACGAGCGGATTATTTAGGGAACAAGAATCTAATTGATGCCGCTGTCAAGACTAATATACAAAAATTTATCTTAATTTCTTCGATAGGCAGTGCTGAGAGTGCGATCGCTATCCCCCCGCAAGCATTGGAAACCTTAAAATCAGTATTAATTGAAAAAGAGCAAGCGGAGAAGTACTTAATTGCCAGTGGATTGACTTACACGGTGATTCGACCTGGTGGATTAAAGTCAGAACCTGCAACTGGAAATGGTGTTCTCACCGAAGATTATAAAGTGGCGGGAACCATTCATCGTGCTGATGTGGCTCAGTTAGTTTGCAACTGTTTGTTTTCTGATGCAGCTCATAATAAAATTCTTTCAGCGGTTGATCGGATGCAGATGTATGGTCAGTCAGAGTTTGAGGAATTTAAGCTGATTTAAACAGTTTCACCCAATGGCGCTCAATTGCCCAATCCAGGGCGAGACGAGCAACCCAGAAACATAAAATACTCTCAATCCCAAAAATAGCTAATAACCAAGTTATGGGTTGTACGGCTTCCACTGGTGCTAATCCCCGCACTAACCCAAAGGCTAGCACAGCACCATCCTTGAGGTGGGAATTTTCATCTTCGCGGATCACGTAGCGGTAGGTGATACCAAACAGAAACCCAGAGAGAAAGGCGATCGCTACCCTCACTAGCAGGTTACTATCAAGGCTGATTTGCAGTCCTCTCAAGGTTTCAAACTCTACCGCTAATACCAGAGAGTTAATAGCAGCGATCGCTATGTACGTCACCGTTAACGCTAAAGCCGCTATCATACCAGCTTTCAACGATTCAATACGTTCAGCGTTGCTCAAATCAACAGACGAGTTCAAGATTGGGAATTTCACGTCAAATCAAGCTCAAATTGAATTATCATAAGCTTTGGAGTCATTTCTTAACAATTTAGAGTCGCAATGGATATTCTGACATTGGGTTGGGTTTCGGTACTGGTCTTGTTCACTTGGTCAATTTCTATGGTCATCTGGGGTCGTAACGGGTTCTAGAGGTATCGTGGAAAGTACCTTTTTGACAGTTCTATTTTTCGCTGCTGCTGGGTTATTAGTCCTGGTGAGTGGAGGCGTGATTTATTTAACGGCGGTAGAATGGCGCGATCGCCGTCGTCGAGATCGGGATAAGAAAGGTTAAGCACGTCCTCAGTGCGATCGCCCTAGCATCCAAGTCGTATCGTGCTTAACATATGGCAAAGTAGAGAGGAGGGGTTAAATCGCCCTCCTTTGTGCATTGATACCGAGTTGGAGTCAAAAATATAATTTACGAATGTCCACTCCCCACTCCCTTTGTCAAAGTTACGGCTTAGAACACAACTTGGTATGAAGGTACAAAAAATCTAAAAGATATTGTAGTATTTTTCAATTCAATGCTCTAACCTCTAACTTATGGCTTCTACATACTCCTTTGATATTGTTAGTGATTTTGACCGACAAGAGTTAGTTAACGCGGTAGACCAAACCGTTCGAGAAATCAGCAGTCGCTACGACTTGAAAGATACCAAGACAACGGTAGAGTTGGGGGATGAAGCGATTACGGTGAATACCGATAGCGAATTCACTTTAGATGCTATACATACTATCCTCCGCACTAAAGCTGCTAAACGTAATCTTTCTCAGAAAATCTTCGAGTACGGCAAAGTCGAATCGGCTAGTGGCAATCGGGTCCGTCAAGATATTAAACTCAAGAAAGGAATTAGTCAAGAAAACGCTAAACAAATTACCAAGATAATTCGGGATGAATTTAAGAAAGCCCAAGCTTCAATTCAAGGGGATGCGGTTAGAGTTTCTAGTAAAACCAAAGATGAATTACAAGCGATTATCCAGCGATTAAAACAAGAAGATTTTCCGGTAGCACTGCAATTTACTAACTATCGGTAAAACCGAGCTACTATTTTAATATTGGATAGGACTACTCATGTCCAGAATTGACCGCCAGCGAGAGCATCAAGCCAACGAACGAACTTTTTTAGCGTGGCTACGAACCGCAATTGCTTTAATTGGCTTTGGGTTTGCGATCGCTCGTTTTGGTTTGTTTTTACGTCAACTAGAAGCCACCGTTGCCAATCAAACTTCTCCAACCTCTTCGTTTATTAATTCTCAAACTCTCGGTTTCGGTTTGTTGATTGTGGGAATTCTGATTATTATTTTATCTCTATGGCGTTACAATCAGGTATTTTGGCAAATTGAGCGAGGAGATTATCGTCCCAGCCGACTCATGGTTTGGTTAACCGCAGGAATTGCTATTTTATTAGGTATTCTCACTATTCCGTTTTTACTTTGGCGACAGGAACTTAATCCTAAGACTCCTGCTTCTCGAAATAGTCGAGTTGAGTATCAGTTAAGAACATTACTGTCTCAACTAGCCAACAATAAACCTCCCCTTAAATAATTGAGTGTTCGCACAGCGTAACGCACTATGACTCTATAGATGGCGTAGCTGCGTAAGTTCTGATCAATGCCATATTATTAGAATAACGCTCCTAGGTCTCCTCCTCATACCAAGTTGAGGGGTGGGGTTCACAAATCAAATGGAAACACTATAGTAGATAGGAGAGACAAGGGAGACAAGGCGGAAAGAAAGTACTACATATGAACGCAACTTGATATCAACATTCACTACCGATCTGTCACAGTTTAGGTTTATTTAGTTAGTAATTCTTCGTTTGATGCCTGAAATTTATTGTCTTTTGGGTGAGATTCAAACCATAGAGCATCAGCACAAAATTCTATTTCCTCTGGCCATTGAATATACCGACCATTCTCGCCAATAGAAACTTGGGCAAAAAACTCTGGAGCAGCAAGCTTTGCTAGAACACCACCTTTCTCAATTATTGGGTTAAAGTCAACCACTATATTACTCTCATTTGCATAAAAAATACGCAATTTATGATCTGCTTCTAGGGTCAATTTTGTAATTTTATACAGCATATTTTTTCGTTTATTCTAAGGGGTCAATTGGGGATGGCGATTCACCTTGACGGCAACAGTTCCAGTTTTCTGATAGTTCTTCTTGATGAAGTGCAGTCCATTCTAAAACCATTGACTTTACACGATTTGGTGCTTTCCCTTCAAGAATAGTAATAGGAGAAATACCTACAATTAATTCGTATTCTCCGTAAACGGCATGAAAATGAGGGGGTACGTGGTCGTTGTAGAACATCCTGATCAGGATGCCATAAAACTGAGAAATAACGGGCATTTGCTGACGTTTTTCAGGAGAACTTTTTTTATACTAGACTGCAACGTGGTATTATTTATTAGGAATTGCGGCTTCATGACAATATAGAATGTTGATATTGTTAATGAAGCCGAAACCCCTAATTTAATTACAGACTCGACATGACTTCCCGTGCCGCTGCTAAAGTACGATCAATATCGTCCTCAGTATGAGCCAAAGACGTAAACCCAGCCTCAAACTGAGAGGGCGCTAAGTAAATTCCTCGTTCCAACATCCCCCGATGGAAGTGGCTAAACTTCGCTAAATCTGAGGTTTTTGCTTCCTCATAATTGCGAACGGTTTGACCTGTGAAAAATAAACCAAACATGGCACTAATTGAACCACCTGTAGCTGCATGACCCGTTTCTTTAGCAATTTGCAGCAAACCTTCAGACAGTCTCTTGGTAATTTTGTCAAGCTGTTCGTAAGTACCTGGTTTTTGTAACAATTCCAAGGTTTTAATGCCTGCGGTCATGGCTAAGGGATTACCGGATAATGTACCAGCTTGATACATTGGCCCTGCGGGTGCAACCAAGGACATAATCTCCTTACGTCCACCGTAAGCGCCTACAGGTAAACCGCCACCAATGACTTTACCGAGTGTGGTTAAATCCGGTGTCACACCAAATTTTTCCTGTGCCCCACCGTAGGCAATCCGGAAGCCTGTCATCACTTCATCAAACACTAAAAGTGCATTATTTTCCTGAGTCAGCAAGCGCAAGCCTTCTAAGAAACCTGCATCAGGAGGAATAAAACCAGAATTTCCCACAACTGGCTCTAGAATAACACCAGCAACCTCATTGGGATTAGTTTCAAATAGGGATCTAACCGCTTCGAGATCGTTGTAGGGGGCAGTTAATGTAGTAGCTGTAGCAGATTTCGGTACACCAGGGGAATCCGGCAAACCCAACGTCGCTACTCCCGAACCCGCCTGAACCAGCAGCATATCCGCGTGTCCGTGATAGCAACCGGAGAATTTAATAATTTTATCCCGACCTGTAAAGGCACGCATGAGGCGAATGACTGCCATACAGGCTTCCGTACCAGAGTTGACAAACCGCACCATTTCGATACTGGGAACAGCATCAATTACCATTCCTGCTAACACATTCTCCAATACCGACGGTGCGCCAAAACTGGTACCTTTTTCTAAGGCTTCATGTAGCGCCGCAATGACTTCCGGATGGGCATGACCGCAAATGGCAGGACCCCAAGTTCCTACGTAGTCAATATACTGGTTGCCATCAACATCCCAAATGTAAGCACCGTTAACCCGGTCAAAAACAATCGGTTGTCCGCCCACAGACTTAAACGCCCGTACAGGTGAATTAACCCCTCCCGGCATTAACGTTTGGGCAGCCTGAAAAATTTCTTCTGATTTGGTGGTCTTAAACGATGTGGTAGTAACCAAAACTATCTCCTCAGTAGTTAGATGATTGTTTATCCAGGATAAAGTCTAGATGGTATGTTAAACAGGGTAGCCATTGCCCTGAAAAGGCTGGGGTATCTGCCAATGAGCTTTTACGCCTTTACGTCTCCGGGTGGGAATCGCTGAAAGCCGTGATGATATTAAACTTGATAATTTTGAATTTTGAATTTTGAATTACTTATGCCCTCTTCTGAATCTACCACCTTTAGCCATGCCATTCCCGTTGACGAAATCCGCTATAACGACCAAGGGCTAGTGCCTGCCATTGTTCAGGATTACCTCGATGGTACGGTATTGATGATGGCTTGGATGAATCGGGAATCCCTACAGAAAACCTTAGATACCGGGGAAACGTGGTTTTGGAGTCGTTCTCGTCAGGAATTTTGGCATAAAGGGGAAACGTCTGGTCATTTACAGTATGTGCGATCGCTTCGTTATGACTGTGACAGTGATACGCTGCTGATTACTGTCGAACAAGTCGGAGATATTGCCTGCCATACGGGGGAACGGAGTTGTTTCCACCAAGTTGAGGGGACAAAAGTTGCACCGCCTGCGGATACATTGTCTCAGGTGTTTGAGGTAATTTGCGATCGCCGCGATCATCCGGTTGAAAGTTCTTATACCTGTAAGCTATTTGCCGGGGGAGATAATAAAATCCTTAAGAAAATTGGGGAAGAAGCCGCTGAGGTGGTAATGGCTTGTAAGGATGATGAGAAGGAGGCGATCGCTTCAGAAGTCGCGGATTTGTTCTATCACACCTTGGTTGCCTTAGCCCATCATCAGGTCGATATCCGAGACGTTTATCGCAAGTTGCAACAAAGACGGCGGTAGTAAGAGTTTTGTTAGCGTAGCGAGACGATAGTCCGTTTTGAGTTTTGAGTTATACCAACAGGACTTATACCAAGTTGCGGTCAA
>DNGI01000250.1:0-374 GCA_003486645.1 Cyanobacteria bacterium UBA11370
CCCCCTCACCCCCTCCCCCTCACCCGACATTCAAGGTGTAATCTTTGATCTAGATGGGGTACTAACGGAGACGGCTGAATATCACTATCGAGGATGGCAGCAGTTAGCCGATGAAGAGGGGATTCCGTTTAACCGACAAGCGAATGAGGCAATGCGGGGGTTGTCCCGTCGGGATTCGTTATTGCACCTGTTGGGTGGGCGATCGCGCACGGAAGAACAACTCCAGGAGATGATGGAGCGTAAGAACCGTTACTATCTGGAATTTATTAAGGATGTGAGTGCTGCGGATTTGCTCCCTGGAAGCATTGAGTTATTGGATGAACTGCGTGCTGCTGGTATTAAAGTGGGGATTGGTTCTGCCAGCAAAAATGCCC
>DNGI01000250.1:584-1019 GCA_003486645.1 Cyanobacteria bacterium UBA11370
TGGTTCTGCCAGCAAAAATGCCCAAGAAGTTATCGAGCGGTTGGGGATTGCTGACCGAGTGGATACAATTTCCGATGGCTATAGTGTAACGCGCTCTAAGCCAGCACCGGATTTATTTTTACACGCGGCAGCTCAATTAGGTCTTGCACCAGAACATTGTGTGGTAGTAGAAGACGCAGGTTCAGGCGTAGAAGCGGCTTTAGCAGCGGGTATGTGGGCAGTGGGTTTAGGTCCTTTTGAACGGGTTGGTGCAGCCCATGTGGTTCTGCCGAGCTTAGAGGGGGTACACTGGGCTAATCTTCAGGCAAAATTGAGTGAGCATAAGCTGACTCCTCAACCCCAGGCGAGATAGTTTTGAGTTAAAGTTCTTAGGGAGTTCCAACTAAAAAAATATCCAATAGACCTCTTCTTCCAAAGAATGTAGAGACGTTGCAA
>DNGI01000250.1:1219-3988 GCA_003486645.1 Cyanobacteria bacterium UBA11370
CAAAGAATGTAGAGACGTTGCAATGCAACGTCTCTACAAGGGTTTTGGATAACTTTCCCCAGCCTCAATCCTCATAATTCATTTAAAAGTATTTCTCCAAATTGTGTAGCAACATCTAAATCTTCATGAGCGACAAAAATGACACCCGTACTCCCACTTCCATTGGCAAAACACACGATTCGATAACTGCCATCCTGAAAATAACCAGTCCGATGAAAATCTCCTCTACCAACTTCAACTAAATTGTCGAATTGGGATTGGATTAATCGTTCAGCTCTCCCAACACATCCGTCAACATTGGTATTAAGTTCTTTATGTCCACTCCAAATTTCTATGATAGCGCTTGCAGGTTGTACAAATGAAAATAAAGTGAGAGCCAAAACAGTAGTAGTCTGACGGAGTTTCATGATGTTTTAAGTTTATTTTTCGGTAAATTATACCATTTCCGATTTGGAATGCAAGGATTTTAGATGAGGAAAGATTCCCTGTGTCAGAGTTTCATTAACTCATGAACCGCATTTCTTTTTTAAATTGATATAAGTTTCAAAAAGGCAATTTTATCTCCCCTGCTCTCCCACAATCTTTTTTAGGGTTATTCAACGGGATATGATAGTAATGGTAATGTTTAACTGGCTTATCCCCCCTGAGCAAGTGAACGCAAATTGGCAAGCTATTCGGGCAAGGCTTCAGCGTGACCCTTATTATCGCCTCCAATCGGCTCAAGAAATTGAGGTGGCAGCCGCTTTGGGGATTAAAATTGATGTCAATCAAGCGACGGTGGATGATTGGTTGAGATTGCCAGGGATATCCATTCATCAAGCGCGATCGCTAGTTGAACTCACCAGTATTGGTGTTCAGTTTTGTTGCTTGGAAGATGTAGCGGCTGCTCTCAGTATGCCAGTCCAACGTCTCAAACCATTACAACCGATTTTGAATTTTTGTTATTACGATACTGAAAGTTCTTTAACACCTGCACAAATTAATCCCAACAACGCATCTGTAGAACAGTTTACTAAAATCCCAGGCGTTGACTTGTTTCTAGCCAGAGCGATCGTGCAAAATCGAAATAATCTGGGTAAATACCGAAATCTGGCTGATTTTCAGAAACGCCTTGCTCTTTCCCCTCAACTCATATCTGAGTTAATGTACTATCTACGGTTTTGAACGCAACGAGAACAAATGCCCTGGTTTGTAAAGATTGAAGAAGGGATTGTTGACAAAGCTACCTTTGATACCTATATCCCTGCTCACAAAGCCTATGTACAAGATTTAATTGCTAAAGGACACCAAGCCAAAACGGGATACTGGGCAGAACGAGGAGGGGGTATGCTGTTATTTAAGGCAGATTCCTTGGAGGAGGCGCAAGCTATTGTTGAGGGAGATCCGCTGGTGCAAAACAAGTGCGTCAAATACAAACTTCACGAATGGCGCATCATGGTTGAGTAATAAGCAATTCATAATTTATAATTCATAAAATTCTGGTTTCAAATCCCGTTCCATCAGCGATTCTACGGCTTGTTGGGGAGTAATTTGATTGTTGAGTAAGCGATAGACTTGCCAGGAAATGGGCGCAGGAATCTGTTCTCGATTGGCAATTTTAATTAAAACGTTAGCCGTATTAACCCCTTCCGCCGTACTCTGTAATTCTTCAAGAATTTGAGCTAAAGATTTGCCCTGTGCCAAACCGTAACCGACACGATAGTTGCGACTGAGCATACTGCTACAGGTTGCCAGTAAATCCCCTAAACCTGATAATCCGAAGAACGTTTCTGGCTGTCCTCCCAAATGAGTTCCGATGCGAATAATTTCAGCCAAGGCGCGAGTAATTAAGGCAGATTTGGCATTCGTACCGAGTTCCAAACCATCACAAACTCCAACCGCGATCGCAATTACATTTTTCAGTGCTCCACCTAACTCAGTACCGAGAGGATCGGTACTTGTATAAACGCGAAAAATATTGGAGGCAAAAACGGTTTGTACCGCCTGTGCTGCGGATAGATCTTTACTAGCAACTACTGTCGCCGCAGGTAATCCTTGCTCAATTTCTTTGGAAAGATTTGGCCCAGAGAGAACCACAATTGGATTGTTTGGAAAGTTGGTTTGCCAAATTTCGGAGGGGGTACAAGTGGTTATTGGATCTAAGCCTTTAGTCGCCGTGATAATTATTACATGAGTTGGCAGAGCGATCGCTTTTATGTTAGCGGCTGTGGTAGCAACCCCTTTCATCGGGATAGCGGATACAACACGATCAACACCTGTCAAGACTTCCTCTAAACTGACAGAAGAACTACGCGACCACAGGCGTACTTCATGACCATTATGACGAGCTAAAGTTGCTAGACCTAAACCCCATGCGCCAGCACCAAGAATTGCCAGAGTTGCTTTTTCAGGGTTTGTCTGTTTTGGGGAATTCACAGGTTTATTGATGGTTGTTGTACGAGGGTAAAAGGAGATAAGGGGAGAACTATACAAAATTATTCACTCTATTATTTTAAACGAAAATTGGGGTGCGATCGCTTCCTAATAAAAATTTGCTATTCGCGTAGAGAGTAATTGACTCTCTCTTCCTACTAATATTACAACGGTTATAAAAAGTTAGACTTATTTATCAATTGTTTCTCTGCGGTGAAGTACCAGAGTGATTAACACGTTATGATTGAAACAGGCTAGCTATCCGAAATGACTATTATGACTGTTACAAGAGCAAAACGCTTCACTCTTGAAGAATATCATCGTTTAACAGAACTAGGATTTTTCACAGAAGATGAC
>DNGI01000250.1:4244-4651 GCA_003486645.1 Cyanobacteria bacterium UBA11370
AGCGAAAGGGACACCTCATACAACCTGTTGTAGAAATTTACTGGAACAGCTAGCTGGGCTAGTAGTGGGTCGAGCAACGCTACAATGTCAAGATCCGATTGTTATCCCATCGAATAGCGAACCTGAACCAGACTTTGCAATTCTTAAGAAACGAGATGATAATTATCTATCTAGTCATCCTCATCCATCCGATGTTCTCCTGGTAATTGAAATTGCTGACTCTACCTTAAAGTATGACCGAGAAATTAAATTACCTCTCTATGCTGAAGCTGGAATTTCTGATTATTGGCTATTTAATTTAGTGAACAATCACTTAGAAGCGTATAGTAAACCTTATCAAGAATTACAGGGAAGTTTTGGCTACAGTGTGAAGCAGATTGTTTTACCGAATCAATCTATTCCTCTTC
>DNGI01000250.1:4929-5090 GCA_003486645.1 Cyanobacteria bacterium UBA11370
AAATTGCCAGTTGATGCGTGAAGCACCGAACTGAATAAAATGTTATGCTTCAAACAGGCTAGCTACCCAAAATGACCGCTATGACTATTACAACAGCAAAACGTTTTACCCTTGACGAATATCATCGTCTAGCAGACTTAGGATTTTTCACAGAAGATGAC
>DNGI01000250.1:5356-5766 GCA_003486645.1 Cyanobacteria bacterium UBA11370
AGCGAAAGGGACACCTCATACAAATTGTTGCAGAGACTTATTAGAAGAACTTGCAGGATTGTTACCAGGCCGAGCTAAGTTACAATGCCAAGACCCAATTATCCTACCATCCACCAACAGCGAACCGGAACCAGACTTTGCGATTTTGAGGAAACGAGTTGATAACTACCGCTTTGCTCTTCCTAATGCTGATGATGTTCTCCTAGTGATTGAAATTGCTGACTCTACCCTAAAATATGACCGAGAAGTTAAATTACCTCTCTACGCAGAAGCTGGAATTCCTGATTATTGGCTATTTAATTTAGTAAAAAATCACTTAGAAGCCTATAGTAAACCTTATCAAGAATTACAGGGAAGTTTTGGCTACAGTGTGAAGCATATTATTTCACCGAATCAATCTATTCCTCTTC
>DNGI01000250.1:6009-34624 GCA_003486645.1 Cyanobacteria bacterium UBA11370
AAATTGCCAGTTGATGCGTGAAGTACCAAACTAAATAAAACGTTATAGTTAAAACAGGCTAGCTACCCAAAATGACCGCTATGACTATTACAACGGCAAAACGTTTTACCCTTGACGAATATCATCGTCTAGCAGACTTGGGATTTTTCACAGAAGATGACCGGATTGAATTAATTCGGGGAGAAATTATACAAATGGTAGCGAAAGGTACACCTCATACAACCTGTTGCAGTAACTTATTAGAAGAGTTAGCAACACTAGTAGTAGGTCGAGCCAAGATACGATGTCAAGATCCAATTGTTATTCTATCTAACAGCGAACCGGAACCGGATTTTGTGATAGTCAAAAAACGAGCTGATAATTATCTATCTGGTCATCCTACAGCATCAGATATTCTGCTGATTATTGAGATTGCTGATTCTACCTTAAAGTATGACCGAGAAATTAAATTGCCTCTCTACGCAGAAGCTGGAATTTCTGATTATTGGCTATTTAATTTAGTAGCGAATCACTTAGAAGCCTATAGTAAACCTTATCAGGAATTACAGGGAAGTTTTGGCTATAGTGTGAAGCAGATTGTTTTGCCGAATCAATCTATTCCTCTTCCCTGTTTTCCAGAGTTATCACTAGATTTATCTAAAATTTTTCCGGGAATTTGAAATTCAATTAACAGGAATTAGCGAACCTTGAGAGAATGAATGCGATCGCCTGATCATGAAGCGCAATCTTCAAGCTAAAAATTCATCTACCGCCACACTAAATCCCTGAAGTACTAACTGCGCCTTGACTACATCGCCAACATTAAATCCCAACATTTGACCCTGAGTTAGCACCAAAACTCGACGACTCTCAGGAAAGACTAGCCAAACTTCCTGACAGCCAGATTCTAAATACTCTTGTGCTTTAGCAAACAACTCCTCAGCCGAATCGTCTGGAGAAGCAATCTCACCCACTAACGGCGGACTTTGGGGTAACGCAGATACCTCAGCAAACTGTGCTAACAATTCAGCAGTAAGATCAGCAACATCAGGACGACGACCCTGCTTTAAGGTGCGACAAGGGAGTTCTACAAAAACCTCTCCTCCTTGTCCACTCTCATTTTTGAAATTTTTCCAGTACCAAGCCAACGTTGCCTGAATTCGACTATGCCTTACCGTCATTCCTGTTTTTTCCAAAAGTTGTCCATCCACCCACTCTTGATGGTCGGGAGGATTAGCTAGGAAGTCTTCTAGAGAGATACTTTCTGTTACAGTAGCAGTTATCATATCACTCTCTTACCTTGGAGCTATGTATTAATATTAATTTTAGGCTAAGGAGTTGACAACAGAGTGCAATAATATAGTTTTTTAATAAAGGCTGAAATTAACCAGTGGCAGGAACAGCGAGTGACAGATATTGATGGTTTGATAGCTTAATTTTAAGGAGTAAAGATCGAGATAAATGACAACTTTTCGAGGGGAATGTAGTATGAATTTAATTTAGTCACATCTTGCACCACCCTCAACAACCGCAGTGGTTTTAACCATTGGCTAATAGTTAAAGTCCTCTTTTAAAGGACTGGGAGAATATTGTAGTCTGTTTGGTCATCGCCCTATTTATTGCAATCCCTAATAGGGATTTGGTTTCGTAGGAGGGTCTTAGACTGCGAGCTGTCATTTTGCACAGTTAGTTTCAATCCCTGATAGGGATTTAAGAATTTATACTTGCCGGACTGACTGTAGAGTTGCTTGCTAACCTTCCTTAACTCATCATATCATACCAGATTAAGATTACACATATACATATTGCATAGTTAGACGTTGATAAGATATCTTGAGTAAAAAGAGCGCCTAGCGCCCTTAACTTTATCCATTTGACGATTATGGCACAAAAATCTAATTTCAAGGCTAATGCCTTTCCAGCTCCCAGTCTTGAGCTAGTTCAAGCTGCGACCACATTTCTAGAAACCGTGAACAAGCTTGATCCTGTTCACCGCAGAGAGTATTTGGCACGTCTTGATCATCTGATTGGATTCAAAGGTGTATCGAGTAGTGTACAGTATCCTCAGTTACTTTCTAAGAAAACTCTGTTAGATCAAGCCAAAGCGGTGGGGTTAACTCTTGCTCCATGGTTGGTAAAGAAAATCATGAATGATTTCACAGGATTTTGATGACATTTTGTACGCTATCAAAGTCTTTGAGCAGAATCCAAACTAGAATATGTAAACAATCCCAGTGTCTTTTTTTGTACAGTTCTCCAAGACCGACAATCTAAAAGGGAGAGACAATAAAAGGCTACCGAAGCAGTTTGTATTCTAATATTCAGTTGAAGGGGGGAGATAGTCTTACTCCCCTCGCCTCTTAGCAGAAGGGTTGGGGGAGAGGTCAGATTTATGCGTATCCTAGAAAAGTGCCACCCATCCCACACCCCATGCTAAACATACCGCACCTCCTCGCCCAAGAACTTGCCCTCACCCCCTCCCAAATCGAAAACACCCTATCCCTATTTGCAGAAGGCGCAACCATTCCCTTCATTGCACGTTACCGTAAAGAACGTACAGGTTCCCTCGACGAAGTTCAACTACGGGACATCTCCGAACGATTTACCTATCTGACGGAACTTGAAGAACGGAAATCCTCAATTTTGGAGGCGATCGCATCCCAAGGTAAACTCACAGACGAACTTAAAACTAAAATCGAATCTTGCTTACAGAAAACCGAACTCGAAGACCTTTATCTACCCTATAAACCAAAACGGCGCACTAGAGCAACTATTGCAAGGGAAAAAGGGTTAGAGCCGTTAGCAGAGTTTATCAAATCTCTGAATAATCTTACCGCAAAACCAACATCTTTATCAACAGAATCTGAAAAATATATTTCCGAAGAAAAGGGCGTTAAAACAGCAGAGGAAGCCATTAAAGGGGCCTCAGATATTCTCGCTGAAGAAGTAGCCGAAAAAGCAGAATTACGAGCTTATTTGCGAGACTATTTAATGCAGAATGGATTATTTGTCTCGAAGATTAAAGACGATTATCCTGAAGGCAGTACTAAATTTGAAATGTACCGGAATTTTCAGGTTAAAGCTAAAGATATTGCACCTCACAATATGCTGGCATTATTCCGGGGTGAGAGTGAGGGTATTTTAAATCTTGATCTGTCCTTCGATCAAGAGTTTGTAATGTCTTATTTGGAGTCAGAGGAGTTACATACAAAAGTTCCAGCCATTCGGGACTTTTACCGGGGAATGCTTAAAGATGCCTTCAATCGCCTCATGAAAACATCTTTAACTACCGAAGTTCGTAGCGATAGAAAAGCCTATGCAGATATTGAGTCAATTAAAACCTTTGAAACCAACCTCCGAGAACTGCTACTATCTCCTCCTGCGGGAATGAAACCTACATTAGCTGTCGATCCAGGATTGCGAACTGGGTGTAAAGTAGCTGTATTGAATGAAACCGGGAAATTTATGGAATATCAAACTATATTCCCTCATACCGGACAACAGAAACAGGCGGCTGAGATTATCAAAAAACTAATTGAAAAATACAATATTGAATTAATTGCTATTGGGAACGGTACTGCGTCCCGCGAAACCGATGAATTTATTGGGGAAGTCTTAAAAACAATTAACCGCAAGCCAATTAAAGTAATCGTAAATGAATCGGGTGCGTCAATTTATTCAGCAAGCGATGTTGCACGGGAAGAATTTCCCGATCAAGATGTTACCGTGCGAGGATCAATTAGTATTGGGCGGCGCTTACAAGATCCACTCGCAGAACTGGTGAAAATCGATCCGAAATCTATTGGTGTGGGACAGTATCAGCATGATGTGGATCAGAAGTTACTCAAAAAGAAGCTGGATGAAACCGTAGAAAGTTGTGTGAATTATGTCGGGGTTGATCTGAATACAGCCTCTAAGGAACTGCTCACTTTTGTATCCGGTTTAACCCCAACAATCGCCAAAAATATTGTCACTTATCGTAACGAAAATGGAGCATTTATTAACCGCCGCAAACTGCTGAAGGTGGCGAAATTAGGACCAAAAGCCTTTGAACAAGCCGCAGGGTTCTTGAGGATTCGGGGTGGAGATAATCCATTAGATAATACCGCCGTGCATCCAGAAAGCTATCCGGTGGTGGAAGCGATCGCATCGGATTTAGGTCTACCCTTAACCCAGATATCTCAAGCCTCAGATAAACTCAAATCAGTGAATTTGAAAAACTATGTTACTGATACTATCGGTTTACCCACCTTGCGGGATATTATCAATGAATTAGAAAAGCCAGGACGAGATCCACGCGCTGAGTTTAAATATGCCACCTTTAAGGAAGGAGTTAAGGAAATATCTGACCTTACCATTGGCATGGAATTAGAAGGAATTGTCACAAATGTGGCTAATTTTGGTGCATTTGTAGATATTGGTGTGCATCAGGATGGGTTAGTGCATATCTCCCAACTTGCAGATCGATTTGTTGATGATCCAAAGAAGATCGTTAAAGTCGGACAAGTGGTGAAGGTACGGGTAATGTCCGTGGATGAGAAGTTAAAACGGATTGGGTTGTCGATGCGATCTGCTGATGGGGTAAGTGAGGGTTCGGGTGTGAAAAATAGTGGGAATCGGACTAAAAATAATTCGGCAAGTTTGGATGATTTGAAGGCGAAGTTCAATCGGAAGAGTTAGAGGTGAGATGTATAAATGCCAAGATCCCCGACTTCTTGAAGAAGTCGGGGATCTGAACGACCAAAGTTTGTAACTCAAATAGAACTGCTATATTAGGCTTGAATGGTAATATAATTAAGAGTTAGAGCAATATGAACAATTGAGTACACCTATACATTTAGATGGGCTGAAGGTCGAATAAATGGCTGTTAATTTACCGAAATTACTTGAGCTTCCATTTGGTGTTCTCCTGACTGAAATTAATCTTCCAATATTATATAGTTTTCATGATATCTACCATAAGATAGATGATCATATTTATCTGTTTACTCTATGGATTGATGGTATTTCTGTATATGCTGGGCTTGCTTGGGTAGCTTCTGACCAAACCGCTGAATGGATATTTGCAGGCTGCTGGTCTGATGATAAAGTCCATCTTCATCCACCCGACATCCTGCTGCCAGAACCAGGCATGACAGAGTATCAACGCATTTGTACATTTGGGAAGCAGAGAGATCCTGAAAAATTTATTAGTTCTGTTCCACAACAGCGTGTAGTGAGGTTTGCTAATTATACATACTTCTATCGGAGGGCGGAACCCACTGAATTCGATTATCCTATTGGTATTTTCATAGACCGTAGACCAGAGAAATATCTACAGTCAGGTCATTATATCTTGAACACAGATAATTGGAAAAGAACAATTACTCACACTTATATTGATTTTAAAGAGTTTTCATTGAATGGTTTGATCGGAGGTGGCTGGTATGGCGGGAGTCCCCTAATCGATCTGAAATGTTTTGGAAAACCAGACTGTGTTGATCCTAATTTTTGTTATAGTTTAGCCTACTGCGATTTGGGTTTAGAGTTTTCAGGTTCTACGAATAATTGTGTCGCCTATATCTGTGTTCATATTGTATCTCATAATCACAACTATTCTACATCTAGTCATCCTCTAGAATTCCAAGCCTTCTCTGGCAATTTTTTGTATGATGGCGTTGTAATCGCTCCTTCTGAATTACAGGATTGTCATGCTTTAGTGAAAAGTTTTAACGATGCCAAGTTTAAACGTTATGACACGAACACTTATATTGAAGAAATAAACGGGGAGAGACGCAGAACTGTTGTTTTTGATTACAGAGAGGGTTCTCTTGAATACATTATTTTGTATTGATGCAGGAGTTTGATGCCCAGATGTGGACTCGGTAGCTTGAGGAATATGTATTACTTTCTAAATAAATGCTGACGTTTGAACGCTATGAAGACCAAGGGCATACTATATTTCATGGCGATGCTCTACATATTTTGTCTAATCAGATTAGATCTGAATCTGTAGATCTGGTTTTTATCGATCCTCCCTACAATATAGGAAAACAATTTTCCAGTTTCCACGACAAATGGAAATCTGATGAAGAATATACGAAGTGGGCCTATAAGTTACTTGACGAGTGTATTCGGGTTTTGAAACCAAGTGGAACTATGTATGTCATGACAAGTACTCAAGCGATGCCATATTTTGACCTTTACTTAAGGGAAACTATGGTCATTCTTAGCCGAATTGTATGGCATTATGATAGTTCTGGAGTTCAAGCAAAAAAACACTTTGGTTCAATGTATGAGCCTATACTTCATTGTGTTAAAAACAAGAACAATTATATATTTAACTCAGAGGATATTAAGATAGAAGCCAAAACAGGCGCACAGCGAAAGTTAATTGATTATCGAAAACCTGTTCCTAGTCCATATAACTCAAAAAAAGTACCGGGTAATGTATGGTATTTTCCTCGCGTTAGGTATCGTATGGAAGAATATGAGAATCATCCTTCCCAAAAGCCTGAAGCATTGCTAGAGAGAATGATTATTGCCAGTAGTAACGAGGGTAGCCTTGTGCTTGATCCATTTGGAGGAACTTTTACTGCTGGCGCGGTAGCACGACGATTGGGGCGAATGTCTATTAGTATAGAATCTCAAGAAGAGTATCTTAAAATTGGTCTGAGGCGAGTTTTAGGATGGCAAGAATATGGAGAAAAAAAGGGTGCATCCCAAAGTTGCAAATTGCCTACAGCCTAGAAATCTGAGGCTATACAAACTCGCACCCGCAAGGCAAGGGTTTTAAGAGGGTCCGCGCAGGCGGACATCGTTTATGTAGCCGCGATTTCCTTTTCAACAGGTACTTTTGCAAAAACGGGATGCTCCCGGAAAAAAGCTGTCACCTATGCAAAAAGAACATAGCATAAAAAATAAAAATGGACTAAAAATTAATCTTATATAGGAGATAGTTTTGCAGAGCCGTATCGAATTTAATGTGGAAGCAGAAGAACAGGATATTCTTATCTACGACAATGCGGTTGAAGAGGAGTAGGCATTAGCGACCACTACAGCTATAATCTGCTCACATAGTTTATAATATTCTCATCATGTCTACCTTAATTCAAACTGAAATTCCCACGACGACTCAATCCTCAAGCGAAACCACACCCCAGAAAAAAATCTGGACAGATGCCGAATTTATGGCACTTTCAGATGATGGACATCGCTATGAAATCGTCAATGGAGAACTAATCGATATGGGAAATTCGGGCGCAAAACACGGTTATGTTGCTATAGTATTGAGTTCTGCTTTGTTTGCTGTGGTACTATCTCAAAAACTAGGAGCTATGTTCGACTCCAGCACAGCGTTCAAGATGAAAAATGGCAATAAACGCTCTCCCGATATTTCCTTTGTCTCCAAAGAACGCCTGCAAGGACTTGAAGAACTCCCCGATGGATTTCTAGACGGCGCTCCCGAATTAGCCATTGAGATTCTTTCTCCTGGCAATACTGTTGAAGAAATTCATGACAAGCTAGTAGAATATTTTGAGAATGGCACTCGTTTAGCTTGGGTTGTCCATCCCACCGAACAGTATATTTTGGTCTATCGTTCTGCAAAAGAACCAGAGCGTTTGCTCAAATCTAGCGACTCCTTAGATGGCGAAGATATTGTTCCTAATTTCTCTCTACCTGTTGCTGAATTATTCCAAAAACTCGCTTTCTAATTGTTCAAGGGATGACTTTCTCGTGCCTGAAGTTTTTGTAGGTTAGCTCATCAATTGCATACAGATTTGTTAACTTTGTTGAATGCTAAAGCTGAAGCGATCGCAACGGGTATGAATGATTAGCAATCGCTTCACGATTTCTCCTGATCGCACAGCGATGTTTTGGCACTATTAAAGAAGCATCTCCACCAGAACTCGATAACACCCCCCATGCTGACATCAACAGCTTACCCACAGATACCCCAACGCCATCATTCTGATCCACCTGGTTTATGGATCTGGGTTATGTTAGGGTCTGGTGTTCTTCATGGATTAGGATTTTGGCTGTTTCAGGGAGTATTGACGGGAAACCTCCTGCAATTACAGTCGCGTCAAACCCTGATTCCTATCGATATAATTTCTGAACCTCCCCCAGTGCGATCGCAACCCCAATTCACTCAACCCCGGACTTCACCTCCTACTCGACAACCTAAAACAGTTCGCACTCCCACCCAATTACCTCCTCAGCGCCAAACTCTCTCGACTTCTACCTCTTCAACTCGCCCCACCCCTTCTGTAAAATCACAACAGGGTACATCAACACGAACGCAATCCCCTGAATCCAAGCCATCTCAAAATCAATCACAAGATCAATCTACTCATAATGGCAATAAGACTACCAAGCCATCACCCACACCCGCTTCATCGGGTTCCTCACCATCACCACCAGGGTCAATATCACCCACTCCTCAACCAAGATTCGGTCTCTTCGCTAATGTCCCTCCGTCCTCTCTGAGAATTTCCGGTTCCCTAAACGACACCCCCAATAAACTCGCCTCACTGAAGACGAAACAAACCGATTTTCCTCCAAATACCGATGCGGCGGAGTTAGCATCCAACCTTGACCAACCGTTAGTATTAGAAGTATTTTTACTCATTGATCGCACCGGAATGCCAACAGTTGAACAGGTGATTTCAGTATCTGAACAGACGAGTGGTATTAACCTCACCCAGCTAGTACAGGCGATTATCCAAACCTGGGAATTTGAGCCAACCTATAATAATCAAGGCGAACCCTTTGGCCAGACTTACCAACTCTCACTGCAAATCACACCGCGATCGCCATAAACAAACACTGTTCTCTTTGCTCAATCCAGTCGAACTTATGCTAACCTTGAACAGGTGAGATATTCACCCAACAACCTGCGGGCGTAGTTTAGTGGTAAAACCTTAGCCTTCCAAGCTAATGATGCGAGTTCGATTCTCGCCGCCCGCTTTTACCTACGTATGAATGCAACTTGGTATAACCTTAACTTGCTTGAGAGGGAGAGGGAGATAAATTGCCTCGAAGCTGAAACCGGATTGTAAGTTCTTCAAGATACCCCCGATGGGTACTGCCAAAGCTAGAACGCAGGTTCCATTCTGGAATAGTTAAGACAATTAATGGCTAGCTGTTGGTGGTTGCACTGCATTTAATAGAATCATAATCATCAACACTTTGGACTCACATTAACTAAGGTTAAGGGACTTTCAATGTGAAATTAGCTGAAATTAATCTGAGCAAAATTATCCTTTTTGTCAGCCAATGCCTTTGTATTTGCAAAAAGCTACACCTCGCTTTATTTAGGAGAAACGTAATGGACCCAATTCTGTATTGGAATGACGTGGCACTCGAAGCTAATCGCGTTAGTCATACCAATGGGAAAAATGAGCAAACTGGCCCGACCCTGAGTTCTCGTGCTTTAGCGATCGTTCACCTAGCGATGTATGATGCCTATGCAGGGGTACGAGGAAATCCACTTCATCCGGTTAACTTGTCTCCTTATCTCCCTGACTTACCGAACCCGGAACCTGATGCTTCGGCAGATGCTGCGGTTGCTGCGGCGGCACACGCCACATTGTCGAGTTTGTTTCCCAGTCAAAAACCCTTTTTTGATCTCAAACATACTCAAGCAGGTTTACAAGGAACGGGTTTGCAAGCTGGTCATGACTATGGCCTATTGGTAGCACAAAAAATTCTAGAACAGCGGCAGAATGACCCCAATGCAAGTGATAATGGTTATGCAGCATCCGTTGCTCGTGGCGCACATCGTCCTGATCCAGATAATCCGAGTCAAGGGTTCCATGCTCCCTTCTATGGTGCCAAATCGAAAGGTTTTGCGATCACCGATCGCCATGAATTGATGGTTCCGCCTCAACCCGGAACTGCGGAGTATCTGAACGCCTTGCGACAAGTACGGGGGAAAGGGATTGCACCGGAATTAATGGGAACTCTACCTCCAGATCTGTCTCGTCGAACTGCCAATGAAACCCTGATCGGTATCTACTGGGGTTACGATGGTGCGGCAGAGTTGGGTACACCCCCCCGTTTGTATAACCAAATCGTTCGTACTGTAGCGATCGCGCGGGGTAATAGTGTTGATCAAAATGCTCGTCTCTTCGCTTTGGTGAATGCGGCGATGGGAGATGCGGGTATTTTAGCTTGGGATCAGAAATATATCCATGATTTATGGCGACCTGTCGTCGGTATTCGGGAGGATGATCCGTCGTTAGGGCCAACAGGTATTGGTAATAATATCATTTCTGAGGATTCTGATCCGTCTTGGTTGCCGTTAGGCGCACCAAATACGAATTCCCCAACCTTTGCCAAAAACTTTACCCCACCTTTCCCCGCCTATCCCTCTGGACACGCTACCTTCGGTGCAGCAGCATTCCATATTACCCGACTATTTTATGGTGTAAGCGATCGCAACAACGACAATTTATTTGACGGTCTGACTTTTGTCTCTGATGAATTTAATGGTATTAGTCGAGATAATAAGGGAACAGTACGACCGAAACACGTTCGTAGTTTTCCCGGCGGATTGTGGCAAATGATTGTAGAAAATGGACTCAGCCGTGTTTATTTAGGCGTACATTGGGTCTTTGATGCGTTTGCCGCAGATGGCATGGGTAATCCCGATCTCTCCCGGAATATCGGTGGTATTCCACTGGGCATTACAATTGCTGAAGATATCTTTAACAACGGACTGAACCTATCAAGCGTTGGGCCTCGGAATTAGAACGCCTTGCATCCAGAATCATCTTACCTAAGACTTTAGTAGAAGGGGGTAGGCTTTTACACAAAGCTTGCCCCTTTATCCGGATAATATAGCAACGGACATATCGGTTAAGACGTTATGTTTGGCGTTGAAGGCAACAGGCAACAGGCAACAGGCAACAGCAAAATGTCCTAACAATTGTGGCGACTGCTATAACAGCCATTAATCAACAAAAATCTAAACTGCTATTGTTTAACTTTACGGTGATGTGCCACTTAAAAAACAGTCTACTTTGAAAACACAATTGGGTAAATTAGTTTCAATTAAAAATCGCCTTCACTTCTCAAAATTTCTATAGGTTCGGGCAGTACCTGGGAACTTTATTATAAATAACTTCGACAAGACTAAAAAGAGATTCCAAAGAGGATAGCGGTTCTACTTTTTTCTAGATTGCTTCTAAAAAAAATCAAATTTTTTGGAACCTTTGGCTTCTTCTCAACGACTGTAATAGTAACAACCCACAAATACAACCTACCCCTTGAGGAAGTAACAATGAAACGTACAATTAAATCTGTTGTCGCCCTTTCTGCTTTAGCCGCTACTGCGATCGCTCCTATTTTACTCTCTGCTAATAGTGCTTCCGCTAGACCCGAAGGAACAGACGCAAATTACATCGGTGCGGGTGTCGCAGCAGGCGTTACCAATGGTGGACAAGATGGTGATGCAGCAACCTTTGGCGGTAATATTCAAGGGCGTATCACCACTTCAAAAGCCCCAGTTTCTCTACGCGGTGCTGTGCTATTCAGCGACGACAATAGCGCGATTATGCCGATAGTTACCTATGATGTTCCTGTCACTAATAACGCAAATATTTACGTTGGTGCTGGATATTCTTTTGTTGAAACCGAAGGACAACCCACACCGTTAGGTAACAGCAATGCTCCTGTCGTAACTGTAGGTGCTGAAGCTCAATTTGGTCAAAATGTTGTTGTCTATGGCGATACTAAAATAGGAATTGAGGCTTACGAAAATAGTTCTGCCTCTGCGGTCAGTTTCCAAGGTGGTGCAGGTATCCGCTTCTAGAACATTTGTCAGGTTTTGGTTCAAGTTTTGGGTCTTTAACTGGTCAGTTTTGCGTTGAATAAGGCAGAGTTATTAGTCCTTAGTTAGGGAAACTACTACTAAGGACTAATGACTATATTTAGATTAGTTCAATGTTTAAACGTTTCCCTTTTGACTCGTCAAATTCTGCACTCGTAAAGGATTATATTAAGGGGGACAAGGGAGACAAGGAGGACAAGGGGGACAAGGAAGGTTTTCGTCTCTACCAACTACTTCTGACCACACCCTCATAACAAGGAGAATGCCTGGGTTGAGCAATCAATTCCCTTATGGCATTCTGCAAGTAGAAATATTGTTTTGACTTGTGAGAGCAAGCTTATCCTCGTGATTACACACTCTCAGCTTCAATCTTACCGTTCTGGGCTGGGGTAAGCTGTGGAGTAACGCCCAGTGTAGTGTCGGGGAACTGCCAACGGCGATCAGCGATATTTGACTGGAGCAACATCAGTGCTTTGGGTAAGCAGATGCAAACCGCAGCGTTGATTAGCGTTATTAATAAACAATCAATTAAACTCATATCCATAATTCGCTACCTTTGTAAACGGATTAGACTTGTCATTAGTCTTTCCTATTCTTTAAATTATGAGCGAAAATACGGAAATTGCGTCAATCCAATGGTTTGAGTTACTTGTAACGGAAATAAGTTTTTCTAATAGGTGTGGCGGTTGATCGTCTGATCTGCATTGAAACGCCTCTCAAAATGCTAAAGTGGCTGACGTTCAGCTATCGGCTGATGAATTACAAGCGATTAATCAAATTGGGTGGAGTGTCACCGATCATCTTGACGAGAATCCCGTGATGTGGGACTGGGATTCCTGAAAACAATTATGCTAGGGTATTGATCGAGCTTTAAATTAGTGACTTTCAGTCATAAGTGTTGATAAGTAAGTAGGATGACTCAAGTAGTTGTTGGTCAGAACGAAGGAATTGATTCAGCGTTGCGTCGATTTAAGCGTCAAGTATCCAAAGCGGGGATTTTGGCTGAGGTAAGGCGGCATCGTCACTTTGAAACTCCCCTGGAAAAACGCAAGCGCAAGGAAGTTGCCCGACGCAAGAAGCGCTGGACCTAGCCAGCTATTCAGTTACAGTTATAGCCGATCGCATCTGGATGAATGAGTCTTTCGTCCAGGTGTAATCTGCTATATTGTATAGTCATACACTTTATCCCTTTAAAGCTGCCACCCTAACGTATCTGCTACCTGGTGAGCCAGAGAGATCGGATCGAAAGGCTTAGTAATCCATCCAGCTACACCGATCGCTTGAAACTTACGTTGATCGGCGGGTTGTACTTTTGCCGTTAATAAAATGACGGGAATCGAGCGTGAAACGAGATCGGCTTGTAGGTGTTGGAAGGTGGTAAAGCCATCCATATCCGGCATCATAACATCTAAAAGGATTGCATCGGGTTGCTGAGTTTTAGCCTTTGCGATCCCTTCGCTACCCGAATTAGCGGTTAACACGTCCCACCCTGCTTCCATTTCCAAACTGAGTTGGGCGACTTCTCGGATATCCTCTTCGTCATCAATGAGTAGAATACACTTGGTTGTCATGGTTGTGGCCTCCTTCTTTTCTGACGGCTGGCAAGGTAAAGTAAAAGGAACTCCCTTCACCCACTACACTTTCAGCCCATAAGCGACCGCCATGCTGCTCTACAATATTACGGCAGATCGCTAAACCTAAACCAGTTCCCCCTTTTTTGCGCGAGTCAGACGCATCAACTTGTTGGAAACGTTCAAAAATACTCTGAAGTTTGTTAGCCGGAATTCCGCGTCCCTGGTCTTTAACTTGAAACAAGACTTCTTGATTTTGAGTTTCAACGGTTAGCCAGATTGTACTACCTGGAGGAGAGAATTTAATCGCATTACTCAATAAATTAATTAACGTCTGAAGAATAGAGTCAGGGTCAGCCCATAATAGGATGGATACGGGAGCAATCGATAAGGTAATTCGTTCCTTCTCTGCCATTGCTTGCATTGCTTCTGCGGCTTGTACAATCAGGTCAGCGGCGGTGCAGTCTTGTTTGACCATCCTTACTTTACCCGATTCCATCCGTTGCAGGTCAAGAATATCATTAACCAAACGACTCAATCGGTCTGTATTGTTCACGGCAATTTCTAACATCCGTTGACCTTTTTCAGTTAGCGTACCAAGTTTTCCCGTCGCCAGTAATCCCAGAGAACCACGAATTGAAGTGAGGGGAGTACGGAGTTCATGACTCGCAACAGAAACAAATTCATCTTTCATTCGTTCTACCGCTTTGCGATCGCTAATATCAATAATTACCGTAAAAAATCCTTTGACTTCTCCCTGTTCATTCACATCCGGAATGTGAGTGGTACTCAGGTAGTGGGTATTCCCTTCTCGGTCAACTAAATCGTTTTCATAAGTCACTCGTTCTCCTGATAAAGCTACTTCTATATAACCTTGAATTCGCTGATAAACCGTTTCACCGAGTAATTCCCGAATATGAAGTCCGTAAATATCCGTGCGGGTTCGTCCAAACCAATCTTCATAGGCTTGATTATTAAATCGATAGCACTGTTGAGCATCAATATAAGAAATAAATACAGGCAACGCATCTGTAATCAGTCGTAATTGTTCCTCACTTTGGCGTAGTGCTTCCTCTGCTTGTTGGCGATCGCGAATTTCCTGTTGTAATTGTTGATTAGTGGCGGTGAGTTCTGCCGTTCGTTCGGCTACCATCTCTTCCAGATTTTCCAGCAATTGAGCTTGGGATAAAGCAATACCAATTTGATCGGCTAGTTGGTGTAATAATTCAATTTCAAAAGTTGTCCATTGCCGAGGACTATCACACTGATGAGCAATCAAAAACCCCCACAGTTGTTGTTTAACCAGAATGGGTGCGACTAGATTAGCCTTGACCACAAATTGCCTTAAAAGTTCGTTATTAAAGGGATGATTCGTGGCTTGATTGAGATTCATAAACGGGGAATTTTTATCAGGATAACTATTATTAACATAATCCGTTCCCAAGTAAGGATCGATAATATTCTGACCGAGAATAACAGGCCAATTTGGAAGTACAGCTTCTTGCACTACCGTTCCAAAACCATCCGCATGAAGTTGACAAATCAACACTCGATCCGCTTGTAGAAGCTTTTGTACTTCTGTCACCGTAGTTTGTAAAATTTCCTCAAGTTGTAACGATTGACGAATCTTTAATGTCACTTCAGAAAGTAATTGCGATCGCTGGTTCTGGCGTTGGAGTTCCTGTTCAGCTAATTTGCGTACTGTGATGTCACGTCCTTCGGGAATTAACAAAACCACTTTACCCATTTCATCCTTAACAGGCTTAAGCGAGAAATCAATCATTGCCACTCGATTTTCAACCCCTAACATATCTAATTCATACCGCACAAATTCACCTTGAGACGCTTGAGCGATCGCCGCTTTCAAGCAATTTTTAGTCTCAGGTGAATTTCCCCACCAAGGCGCTTCCCAAAAGGGTTGATCTACCACATCATCGAGTGCCACTCCAGCAAAATCTAAAGTCGTTTGATTCGCTTCAATTAACGTACCATCGGGTTGAAGTAGACCCATAAATTGGAAGGTTTGATCGAAGATGGCACGGAATTTTCGCTCACTCTTACGCAATGCGTCCTCAGCTTGCCGCCGTTCAGTAATATCAATTCCTACCGATACAGCAGCCGTACCTTGTTGATATTTTTGAGCAGCAATTAAGTAACTACTGGTCGAGTTATTAATATGAATATCAATAACTTGTGAGGTCGATTGATCATTACTATTCAGAAATCGACGCATAAATTCAGCAAACTGGGAATTCGTCTCAATAAACCCCAGTTTTTGTCCAATAAAGGCTTCAGGAGATAAGTTAAAAGTGGCGGCTAAATGTCGATTAACTCCCAGGTATCGGAGGGAGTGGGGAATGGGGAGTGGGGAATGGGGAGTGGTAAAAATCGGGTCTTTGGGTTTATTTTTTCCTCCAGTTCCTACCCAGGAAACAAACCCCGGAACAGCATCTAATACAGCCTCCAGTTGTTCCTTTGCTGCTTTGACTTCCTCTTCTACCTGTTTGCGTTCAGTAATATCAAAAGCCGTTCCCAGTATAGCTGACTTGCCCTCAAATTCAATAGCTTCTCCAGCAAAATCAACCCAACGAATTTCGGCATTTTTGGTTAATATTTTTACTTCATATCTTAAAATAATTTCGTCATTTTGCTGTAAGGCTAAACTGCGTTCTTTCAGCAAGTCTTGAAAATCAGGATGAACCAAATCTAAAAAATTCATACTTAATAACTCTTCCGGTTTGTAACCCGTGATAGCCGCAGTGGCAGGATTAACATAACGCAATTTTGTATCCTGATAAATAAAGGTAGCGGCTGGGACAGTTTCGGCTAGGGTACGAAATTTGAGTTCACTTTCGCGCAAGGCGGCTGTTGCTTGTTGGCGTTCTACTATTTCAGTTTCTAACCGTTGAATGGTTTGTCGGAGTTCGAGAGTTCGTTCCTCAACTCGCTGTGCTAATTCAGCATTAAGTTTAGTAATTTCTGCTTCATAGCGCTTGCGTTCAGTAATATCCCGACCAATATAAACAAACCCTTGTTCTTCTTGGTCAATTTGAACGATAGCACGCGAAAAAGCGACGGTAATCTCTTCTCCTGTTTTAGTATGACAAATAACTTCTAAGTCGTTCAATTTTTGCTGAAGTAAAATTTTTTGATTAGCTTCCCACAGAAAGTTATCACCGAGAATAATAGGAATTGGTTTTTCAATCAATTCTTGTTCCGTACAACGGAATAAATATTGAGCCGCTTGATTGACGATTTTGATCTGACCCGATTCAGTGGTGACTAACAACGCATCCGCCATTGAATTGATCACTTTATCAATGTAATCTTTAGCCGAAGCTAGTTTACTCAATAACAGGCTTGTTTCATTTTCTTTCTGAACTAACGCTTGCTTCAAAAGCATTTTTTCAGATACATCTTCTAAGATAATAATTAAACGATCAGGGATAGAGTCTTCGGAGGCGTGATCCGCTAATACGGACAGATCGATATATTGAGGACTATTGGGTTTTGGCGATCGCGCAATCCCTAAAACTTCAAACCGCTCCCGCCGTCCTTCAAGGATATCAATTAGAACATCTTCAATCCCGATGAGTTCAGGAAACCCTAAACAAACATCATTTCCTTCAATCACCTCATCCGGATAATCAGAAAACGCCTTCACTCCTAAAGACAGTTCGAGGATTTTTAAGTCTCGATTTAAGACGAGGTACTCGATAGAACGTGGAGCTATTTTTTTTTCTAAAATCCTTTTCATTGCCTATTAAATAAACACTCAATTAACTTAATAATCAACCTTAAATTCAGAGTTAAAATGGGCTATTTTTAGACTAAAACACTCAATTTAAATTATCTAGCAGACCAATAACTAACTAAAATTACTAGAAAGTAAAGTAGCAAACAAACAACCAACAAGCAACAACCAACAACCAACACCATCAATTTGCAGAAAAAATCCGATTACGACCAGCCGCTTTAGCTTCAATCAAAGCCGTATCCGCCGCTCGATACAAACTTTGTAAATCCGTCCCATTTTCTAAGTATTGAGCCACCCCTGCACTAAAAGTAACTCGCAATGGAGCGTGTCCAGCAACGGGAAAAAATTCTTGGCGAACGATCTGCAAAACCTCATTAAGCCGTCTTACTCCATCATCTTTATTCATACCATACATCCCAATCACAAACTGTTGACCTCCCCACCGAGCAATAACATCCTCACTGCGAAAATTCTGTCGTAGAATTTGTCCTAATCGTTGCAATACTCGATCTCCAATAGCATGACCATATTCGTTATTCACTTGCTTAAAATGATCTAAATCTAAAACAGCTAAAGATAGAGGCTGATTGTAGCGTTGTGACAAGTGCAAATACTGGTTTAATTGTTTAGTCGATTGGGGGCGATTGATCACACCCGTTAGTTGATCAATTTCGGATAAACTTCTGAGCAATCGGCTACGTTCCAGACGGTTAAAAACACGGGTCAGTAATTCGGGTGGCGTAACAGGTTTGCAAATATAATCATCAGCTCCCGCCTGATAGATGCGATGGATTGTTTCTGCGTCTTGATGACTAGTAAGAAACAAAATAGGTAGTCCATTCCAAGTCCGATCATTACGAACAACCTGACATAATTCAATCCCATCAAAATGAGGCATTTCTACATCCAAGATCAACAGATCTGGAGCAGTTGTTTCAAGAGTCTGCCAAAATTGACGAGGGTCTGAAACTGTAGTTAGCCGAACTCCCCAAGGTTGCAACGTTCTCTCCAAAATTTTCAGCAGTATAGGATCATCATCTACTGCCAAAATTTTAGCGTCTAGATGGCGAGTGCGCTTCCATACGTCTCGAACAGCTTCTAGAACTTGAACTGGAGCAACAGGTTTGGATAAAAACGCACGTCCACCCAAACGAGCAACAGCAACGCGATCGCTAAATTCATTGCATACTGTAAAGACTAATACTGGGAGATCCGGGAATTGGGTTGTTAACTCTTCAAGTAACACTAAACCCTCACTCTTGGCATCGGGAAAATTTAGGTCAAGAAGTACAATATCCGGAGTTTCTTTGGTAATGATAGATCTAGCTTGAGTAATATCTAATGCGACAGTGATCCGAATACCCCAATTCAATGCTTCAGAACTTAATTGCTCGGTCAATTCCACATCATCATCTACCACTAACAACAGAGGATTTTGCTGTCCTTTTTCGGTTGTAACCGCTTTTAAGGTCGGATTAAGCACCCCTCCAACAAACTGACTCTCTTTCTTAGATTTCAGCGGTTGCTGTAGTTCTTGGTACAGAAGTGTCACCATGGATTTGAGATTTTGGAGTTTGGAAATTGGGTTAGGTCGTTGAGGTTTATCAGGGGTTAAATCTAGGGTATCACTCGGTACAGATTGCTCCAACGATTCAAACTCACCACTGGGTACAGAAGCCATTAATTGAGCTTCTATTGACTCATTACTACTATGAGCTGCATCGGCTAACCACTGTTCAATGTCTTTAGCCAGTCGGGAACCCTGAGCAAAACCAAACATTCCCAAAGAACCCGCTAATTTGTGAGCGTTTTGTTCAGCTTTTTGTCGTAATTCTTCTGTTAAAGTCCCTGATTGGAGAGCAGCAATCGCTTGTTCTAAAGTATTAAGTCGCTCTAAAATTGGTGTTTGAAATCGCTCCCACGTTTGATTGACTGTTGCTAAAAGCTGCTGTTTTGAAGGGTCTGAATCCGATAGCGGCTTGAGGCGATAACCCATCCCATAAACAGTTTCAATCACATCTTCAGCGCCAGCAATTTTGAGTTTCCGCCGCAACCCTTTAATATGAGCGCGAACCGTATCTTCCCCTGGCGGATCTTCAAACGACCAAAGATGTTCGAGAATAGCACTGCGACTAAGGACGCGATCGCGATTTCGTAAAAATAACTCTAATAGACTATATTCTTTCGGTGAGAGAGGTAAAAATTGCCCTTTATAAGTGACTTCGCAACTACTCGGATTTAAACAAAGAGTTCCCCACTCTAATAAGGGTGTTCCAACACCAGTCCGCCGACGTAACAACGCACGAATTCGGGCTAATAATTCCTGTAACGAACAGGGTTTAACAACATAATCATCCGCGCCTGCATCGAGTCCTGTAACTTTATCCGCACTCCCTCCCTGAACGGTTAACAGGAGGATCGACTCGTTATACCCTGCTTGCCGTAATCGCCGACATAAACTGATACCATCTAACTTTGGGAGCTTGACATCCAGGACAATTAAATCATAGGTAAAGGCTTGAGTATAGTCCCACCCCTCTTCACCATCAACGGCAACATCAACAACATAATGCTGTTGTGTCAACGCTGTACTAATCGTTTCGGCTAGAGGTTCATCATCTTCTACTAACAAAAGTCTCATATTCAATAACTTGTTACTAATAAACGGAGTACACCAGCACACCTAAAACGCTCTTCTCCCTCTCCCCCTCTTCCCCTCTCTAGTCAAGTATCGTAAACTGTCGCACTACATAAATTAAGCGATAATCGGATAATTTACATTAATTTACATAGTTGCGATCGCTGTAGTTGACATTTGACTATCGGTACGACACCATGGAAAAAACTCAACAGTAATTTAGGTTTAATTTAAAGGTTGATAGAGCGACTGAATTTCTCCAGTTTAGAGAGAAAATTCAGGGGTATAAAACTATGAATAAAACCTTGATTATTGGAGTCAGGATGATAGTAGGACTAGGCCATGAGCGATAATCTGACAAACTCATTAAATTCTCTGAGTGATCAAAATATTAGTTTGAACAACCTAGGGATGCCTGATTCTCATCCAAGCGGTTTGGATGATCAATTTCCAATATCCAACTTTGATAATACAGATATTTTCCACAATCTCCAGGCGGATTATTCATTACCAGATTCAGCTAATCATCACTATCAACAACCTGATTATCACCAAAGTGCAGGGTATGGTGACGAATTGAGATATGGCGATAGTTTTGCTGCTACGCCAAGCGCAGATCGCACTTACGACATTGGCACTTACGATATCAGTAATATGAGGCACGAGCATCATTCCCTCAACTTTGACAGTGAGCCTAGGGTAATGCACTCTTCATCACACCATCATTGTCCTTACACAACAATTAGTGATAATGGCATGATCTACAAGCATACATCGGATAGTTCAATTGATAGCAATTATGTTGGTTATCTCAATGGACGATCCGTTTACAATTCATCAAATTACTATTTAGGCTACGCAGGAACAGATGGCAAAGTCTATGACAACTATGACCATTATGTTGGTTGGACAGATGGCTGCCATGTTTACAACAAAGCTGGTGTAGAAGTTTATGAAACTACAAGAGGTGTAGTGGGTGCTGCCGCTTATTTATTGTGTGTTTATTATGGTGGAGCGAATTGAAATGGTTTAATTATTTGTAATTTTTTAAATATTAGAGAGGAGATTGTGGCATTCCCTTTTTTTGTAGGCATTGGACAATTATTAGCACCCATTGGCGCTTTTTTTACTGGTTCAGTACTTGCTAGAAATGCTGATAAATCAGCAGCGATTAACTCAGCGTTGGCACAAAAGCAACAAGATACGCAGTTAGCAATAGCACAATCGCAGCGCCAAACCCAACTAGAGATAGCTTATCGCCATCTCGAACAAGCCAGAGAAGTATCAGAAAGACAACAACAAACGCAGTTAAAACTAGCTTATTTGAATATTGCTTGTCAAACAGAATTAGAAACAAGGCGAGAGAATTTCCAGATAGGGCTAGAAAAAAGTCGGCAGCAGTTTCAAGAAAGGATGGAATATTTGAGGTTTGGACAGCAACTTACACTGGAGCAAGGTAGGCAAGCTTTTCAGTTGAAGTTGAATAGCTTACAGCACCAACAGCAGCGAGAAATTCAAGGGTTTATCCAGAGTGTAAATTTAGCTATTAATGAGAAAAATTTGGATTTTCAAAAGTGGAAATCCGAACAGGAAATGATTCTCCAGAGAGATTTAGCTGCTTACAATCGCCAAACCCAATTTGCCCTAGCGACTTATCAACGACAAACTGCATTTCTTTTACCTCAAGTCCATAAAATATTTGAAAATTGGCCTTTAGCTTTAGTTCCTGCTCAAATTCTTGACTCCCATCATAGTAATGGAGTTGTACCTTTGCGAGTAGTAATTTCTCCGCCAGAAGTCGATTTTGATAGATTTGAACGCGCCCCTAATCAACATTTCCCGAAAATTGAGAAACGATTGTCTGAAGGATTGGGACAATTTTTAAGTGCAAACTATCCCCTGAATAGTGGAATTAGACCGACAGAATTGTTAGATGGTGCTTGGGAAAGCAAGCGGTTTCGCGGAGGTGCGAGTATCAAATCTCTGTTTGGGATGTTGAAATCTGAACCGATGTTGATTCTGGAGTCAGAAGTTGATGGGGATTATCTAAATTTTCGTATTGCCTACTGGAGTTCGGGATCGGAAAATTATTGCTACGAACGGGTTATTTCAGGATTGCCTTATCGAGATATCCTCTATGAATCTGCCAAAAATCGTGCCCTAAAGTGGAAAGTAGAAGTTAGAGATAAATTGTTAGCGAAGGGGAAGAATTTAGAAGAGATTAATCAAAAGTATGGTGGAGATAATGCGATCAATTTAGCCATTCTTGAGGAAGATGAGGATTTTAGGTGTGATGGGATTGAAATCCCTCGTCACTACCGGGTTAATAGTGGAGATTGGGACTATCTTTGTCAGGTTTTAGTAAGTTGTCATTGTTTGGTGACAGGTTGGATTGCTGATGCTCATTATTTGATTAATTATGATGTTAAACCTATGTTGCCAGAGTTATTGGCAACTTTAATTAACGATAAATCTACTCTTCCTGTCACAGAAGTCGTTCAGGCTGTTATTTCAGGCTATCAAGAGGTATTCAATGCGATAAAAATTGAGCAACCGCATCGAGTGCCGCAACTCTATTTGGAATTAGCAGTAGGGTTAGCTAATTTACAGGATAAATCTCTGTCTAAGGAACAGTTGATTAATTCAATTAAATCATTTTTGGAAAGGCGAGGATGCGATCGATTAGAGTCTGTAAGCGATTTGGAGGTGATGAAATATGTTTTAGCCGTGGGGGATGATGAATATTTCGATAATCTCAACAAATGTTTAGCTTTGTTGGGAACAGAAAATTCTGTTACTGAAGCGGATAACCTGCTCAATACATGGCGCAAGCTGAAGATTAGAGGGTGTATCGGAATAGACAAACAAGGGCCGACTTTATTTTGAGGAAAAACATGGATACAACATTTGAAGTAGTAGTAGCGATTGACTTTGGAACATCTCGTTCTGGCTATGCTTATAAATTCAAAGATTGGGAAGATTCTATCTACTGCGATCGGTGGCTTGACAACCCCATAAATTATCCGAAAACTGCTACTCACCTTCTGATTGATGCCGAGCGAAAAATAGAAGCTTGGGGATATACAGCTATCAAGAGACTGGCTGAACTTCGCGCTAAAGGAATAGCTCAAGATTATTTCTTGGTTAAGAACTTCAAAATGGAGTTGCATTCAGGAGCAAAAGATAAAAACGGGCCTTACATTACAAATAAGAATAATGGCGAAAAAATTTATGTCCTAGACTTGATCGCTGACTATATCCGTTTTATTGCAGATAAGGCACTGGAGGAGATAAAAAATAGCACATCTGGAGGAGTAAAGGATGAAGAAATCCGGTGGTGCTTGACTATTCCAGCGATTTGGAAAGATGCGGATAAAGATTTGATGCGTCGAGCAGCACAAAAGGCTGGATTGATAGGTTCATCTGATGATGACGCTGAACATCTTTTTCTCGTTTTAGAACCAGAAGCGGCTGCTATTTATTGCCAAGAAGTGGATAAAAACTCACTGACACCAGATACGAAGATGATGATTGTTGACTGCGGTGGCGGCACAGTTGATATTACTGTTCATGAAGTTGTAAAAGATGGAGGATTGGATGAAGTAGCTCCTGGAACAGGTGGTGCTTTTGGCTCTATGTATGTGGATAAAAGCTTTTTGGAATACTTGGAGGAAAAACTCACGGCTGAGGTGATTGAACTTTTCCAAGAAAATGAACCTGTAGATTTTTTACAAATGTTGGATGAGTGGGAGCGAACAAAATGCGGATTCGATCCTGAAGCCAGTGGCGAGATTATTTACTTTCCCATCCGAACCAAACTTTACAATCTGCTCCGAAATCATAAACCTCAAGTTCTTGAAAATCTAGCGGCGGAACAAAACGGAGATGACGAAAACATTTATCTCAGTCGCCAAACGATGGAAGCTATTTTTCGTCCAACTTTAGATGGTTTAGTTTCAACGGTTGAAAACCAGTTTAGCGCGTTAGGAGATGAGGAAGTTGACATTATCTTTCTTGTGGGTGGATTTTCTACTTCTCCTGTACTAAGGCAACGGATTCAGAAAGAGTTTCGGGACAAGGTGCAAAATATTGTTATGCCACCGCGTCCAGGTGCTGCAATTCTCAAAGGTGCAGCATCTTTCGGTGTTAATCCGTCAATCATTCGTGCAAGGCGCAGTCGATTAACTTATGGAGTAAGTGTGACTCCAACATTTCAGCCAGGGTTACATGCAGAAAGCAAAAAAACTTGGGCAGAAGACCTAAAAAAACACTTGTGTATGGATTGCTTTGGTACTCTTGTAACGATTGGGCAAAAAATACCGACAGATGCAGAAATAACGATAGAATTTAAGCCCGCAGATAAAAACCAAACACGGATGGAATTTGAGTTTTTTTCTAGTCCAGAAAAAGAAGTAATTTATACCGACGAAGCACATGTAACTTCGCTTGGTGAATTGTTAGTAAAAATGCCATTCACTACAGGTGGTCTAGATCGGATAGTAGAAGTAACTTTCTTTTTTGGGCAAACCGAAATTAAGGTTAAAGCAATAGATCGCACATCAGGTAACGAGTACAAAACTTCTATTCGCTTTTTGTCCGGTTATTAATTCAAATAGCAAATTTAAGGAGGTTAATATGACGTACAATCAATCACCAGGAAATTCAAATCAAAATCCAGGAGAACCGACTGGACAGGGAGGACAGCTAGCACCAAATGAGAAGTCTGTAACTTGGGAAAATGCCATTAGCTCAGTTAAGCAGAATCGTCCAAGTTTTTTTAATTGGATCTTAAGTTGGTTTAATTTTGGTAATTCGCATAATTACGATCAGCAAAAAGTACTTGAGGAGGCTATCAAAAATCCGGAGAAGTTATTTGACGCATTTTCTCAGCTTCAACACCAATACGCTGAACTAGAAAATACAAACAAAAAACTGACCAAAGAAATCAATGAATTGAATTCGTCTAAGCAGCAGCAGAACCACAATTATAATCAGCAATATAATGTAAATTATCAGCTACAACAGCAAATTCAGACGCTCAAGAACAATAATTCCTTGTTACAGCAAGAAAATCAAAGACTCGAACGGGAAAATCGCCGCACAATTGAACTTCAATCAAAGATAGAAAATCTTAAGACTGAAAATCAAGAACTTAAGGCAAGATTAAGTGCTAAGTTAAGTAACCTAGCAGAACTTAATCGCGACAAATCTAAAACAGTTACTTCTGATGATTCCCGTCGCCAACGAGATGTCCTGACACCAGAGTTTCTCAACTTTAACAATCAGGACTTCACGGATGCAAGTAACAAAATCTTTAATCATATTGTAGATATCAATCCGCAATCAAAGGATAATCGAAAGCGAGAGATTGCCAGAATCAAGTCTACATTATCCCAGCAAATTCTCAAAGAGGGCAGGAATTTATTGATTAACAACAAGTCAATGCAAGAAGAGGAATTGACTAAAACGATCTCACGCCTTACAGATTCACTGCTCGCAAATTTAGAAATCTCAAAAGAATGTCCACAAGAAATTCTCAAAACTTTGCATAACTTAGTCGAAAAAGGACTAAAGCTAGTCAAGGATATTGTCAACGACGAACCTCCAGGTGAATTCTTGATTGAAAATGAAGGCACAGATTTTAATCCTGAAAAACATCAACATGTCAATGGTTGCGAATCAAGCGGTAAGATTCTATATACAACCTATCCGGGTTATTCTGTAAACAACCGTATTATTGGTGACGCTCTCAAGGCTTTTGTTTATACGGTTTCAGAGGAAGAGTGGAAATGTCTGAAAACTAAAAGTGATACTCACAACGAACAGATTACGACAAACAATGCAGCTAGTAGTGCTGTCAGTGAAAATAATGAGAAAAATAATCCTTCTGCTGATCAATCAAACGGTGCTACAGAAACATCAGAAACTGAACAGAATCCACCGAGTGTGTCAGATAAAGTTAAATCTATAAAGGCAGCGGGAAAGACTGTTGATGAGATAGCAAAAAAATTAGGAGTATCAGTTGCTACAATTAACAACTGGGAAACAGAGAAAGGACAACCGACACGGGAAAATGCTGAAAAGCTAGATCAATTTTATAAGGAGGTATGTGGTGGCGATCCCTCTGGTAACAAGAATACCAATTTATTTACAGGAAAAGTAAGCAAAAAAGAGGGTACTTATTTGTATAACAGTCCTAAAACTCGTGACAATAATCTGAATGAGCTAAGAAAATATAACGAAGTTTTGAAGTTTGACAGTTCCCAGGAAGGAGAGACTGTCCAAGATATTATGTCTTCAAAGACAAATAACATTTGGTTACGAGTAGCAGAAACAAATTATTGGGTTCCACGTCTTTACATAGATTTGGATAAATCATCCTAGATTTTGTTATTACATTTTTAGAAGTGCGATCGCACCTCTACCATCCCAACTTCTAAGTGCGATCGCAATCTCTCCCCTCCACCCATCCCAAAAGCGCGATCGCGCTGCGTGTCCTAGGCTAGCGATCTTCATAATGATATCTACCTTGCAAGAATTCAATGCGATTGTCGGTTACGACGTACACAATGCGATCTTTCTCTGTTAGGCGGCGAGACCAAACCTGAGCATCCTGATATTTTAATCGCTCTGGTTTTCCTGTTCCAGAAAAAGGATCGCGGCTAATCTCTTCTACTAAAGATAGTAACCTCAAGGCAATTTTTCGATTGGTTTCTACCCAAAAATTCAGATCTTGTAGAAAATTAACGTCAAATACTAGATCTCGTTTTACCGTTTCTTTCTGAGATGACAAAGAGGGAGAATGTTGTTCGGGTTTAGCATCATCACGCTGATATTTTTTCTGACGCTTCTTCAATTCCTAACTCCCGAAGTAAATCTTCTAAAGTTCGAGGCTGATTTGTCTCTGCTTTGGCGCGTTTCAAAGCACTAAGAAGACGACTAGCATTTTCATAAGAGCCAAACAAATAAACTGTTTCCAGCAAGCTATTTAACTCTTCTGTTGGCATCAGCGAGACACTTTCATATCCCTCGCGAATAATCTGAATCGGTTGGCGACTTGAAATTACCCAGTTGTAAATTTCCTCAAGTTTACTGCCAGCTTCAGTGTAAGGAATTTGACTTTCCATTTGGCAATTATTATGATTGGTTTATTCGATCTCAAAAAATCCGATCATCTCTGAGAGCATTAGACTCAACCAAAATTTAATTCGGATTTTTCACTAAAACCTATTATACCAATTTTTTCAAAGTTTCTTTTTCCTATCTTTCATCTCAAAAAGCACGATCGCACTCCGTGCCCGAAGGAGCGATAGGCTAGCGATCGCGATGGTGGTCATCTGGCTTCCAAACTAGGATGATGATTCCATTCGATCGTCATATATGCTTCTGTTTGCCGCGAAATAAAAAAGTATTGTCCTCTTTCTCGCCAATACGCTTAACTTCTACAATTTGTACCTGTTCTTCAACATTAGAGAAGACTCGAAACTCTGCAATCTGCAATTCCCAAGCTGCGATACTATTAGGTCGAGTGCGATCGCGTTCCTTATCAAAAACTACTTCCACTTCTATTTCACCATTAATTGGCGGTTCCTTGCCATATTCTAATAGCAATTTTTTAATGAATTGCCGATAATGTTCTAGTTTATCCATTTTAATATCTCCTCTTTCCTTGGGTCATATACCATTATTTTAACGTTGTGTCGTTTTACTGATGCTTTGGGTAATTCTCCCTGAAAAAAGGATTGATAGGCAGTACTAGGAACTGTTAAATACAAGATCCGCTCTAGCTCTATTTCTCCTAAGACTAAACGGTAAGATACAATCAAAATATCTAAAACTCCCACATCCTTAACTCAAATGAGCGAATCAACCGAGAAACGGCAAGTTCGCCGAGGTCGCATTTTTCCCCAACATTCCCGCACTCCGGAAGCAATAGCGATGCGCCAAGCAAACTACGCACTTATCCGCTCTCAGAGGCAAGAATTAGCCAAACGCTGTCGTCAAATTTTCGAGCAAATTTGTCCGCAGTTGATATTAACTCATTACAACTGGTTTATTGCTATTGATGCTGAAACAGGTAATTATTTGCTTGATGCTCAGTTCGAGAAGTTAATGCAAAAAGTCAAATCTTCTTATCCAGCTAACGGTCAAGTAAAACTAACAGTTTTTCGACTGAATGAAAAAGGCTATTGCGGCTTAATATGATTTCAGGTCGGTTTAGTGAGCAAGGAGAACTGATTTTTGAGATTGAGTGACAGCAATCTCTGTCTAGACCTATAGCATTTCTTAAGTAGGTGAGGTACAGTTGCTTTTTCTTCCCCACTCCCCACTCCCCACTCCTCAAAACCTAGGAATTTGTACCTCATCAGTATGAGAACCGCTATATTGTTTTTAGGGAAGTGCGATCGCTACTCAACTCACCGCAAATCCATCATATTGCCGCATAAATGGAGAGTGGTAAGCTAAAACAATATCCTGATTCGGTACACCCAACTCCACTAACTCATTCGCAATTCCTACCTCTGTTCCATCATACTGAATCCAAATTTTTTCCCCAATTAAATCAATATGAATCAAGGCTCCAAATACCCGCTGACTACCATCCCATCCAGCATGAAAAATTTGGTAGCGATCGCTTTCTGTATCAAAACATTTGTATGCCTCAATTTCACCATTCGCAGGCTTCATCTGAGTGTAAGGTTCCAATACTTGACGAATGAGTTGGCGATATCGGTTTAGTTTATCCATTGCACGATCACCTCATACCAAGTTGCGGTCAAAGATAGTAGATAGGAACGATAAGGGGGACAAGGGGGACAAGGGGGAAAGAAAGTACTACGTATGAACGCAACTTG
>DNGI01000249.1:0-6891 GCA_003486645.1 Cyanobacteria bacterium UBA11370
AATGGTGCCCTGAATGTGACTGGTATCACCACCCTAGATGCAGGGTCTAATAATGACATCACCTTGGACAATGGTAACGACTTTGGCACAGTGCGAGTCACCAGCGCTAAGGATGTAACCTTGAACGACACTGATGGCATTCAATTGGGAGCTTCCGACATTGACGGCGACCTAAATGTTACGGCTGGGGGTAATATTAGTGACAATGGTGCCTTGATGGTGACTGGTATCACTACCCTAGATGCAGGGTCTAATAACATCACTCTGAACAATAACAACGATTTTGGTAGTTTAAAAGTTACCGATGCTAATAATGTCACATTAGGAGCTATTGATCTCAGCGGCGACCTGGAAGTGAGGGCTAGGAACAAACTATCAAGCAATGGAGCAATTAACGCAGACGGTATCATTGACCTGACAGCTAACGAGATTGACTTTGGTGACGATGTATCTGGCACACAACTGAAGCTTCAGCCTTTCACAAACTCTCAAGATATCGTTATTGGTGGTACGGCTGATAGTGACGAACCGGATAGCGAAACCGACACTCTTGACTTGACAGACACTGAGATCGGCTTCTGGCAAAACGACTTTTCCCAGATTATTATCGGTGGGGAGGCTAGTAGCGGTGCAATTGAAGTAAGCAGTGTTACCTTCACAAATCCCGTTACTATTCAGTCTTCTGGTTCTATTACTGTCAATGGCAAGATTACAGGCACAGGGAATGCCTCAGTTACTCTTGACGGCACAACAAACCTAAACAACGATATTGAGACAAGTGGCGAGGACATCACCATTGATGGCAATACTACCCTTCGTGATTCAGCCACCCTGGAGAGTGGTGGGGGCAACATTAGGTTCAAGGACACCGTTGAGAGCCAAACTAACGAGAACCATGACCTAACTCTCCAAGCAGGGAATGGTACCATTAGGTTCGATGATACGGTAGGTTATGATGAACGCTTAGGCAGAATCACAGCTAATAGCACTACCACTACCCGCTTCGACAATACTGTACGTTCTACTAGTCTCACAACTAATTCTGGAGGAACTACTGAACTGAGAGGTAGTGTTAATACCACTGGTTCAGACGGTCAGAGCTATGGTGATGAACTGGAAATAGTAGGCAATATTACCCTAACAGGTAATGAGATTGACTTTACCAACACCGTATTTGGTGATGGGGAACTCACACTCCAGCCTTCTAGTACAGCTCAAGCGATCGCCCTTGGTGGAACTGACTCAAATGATGACAATACTCTCGACTTGACAGGAGATGATTTAGGTTTCCTCGAAGATGGCTTCACTAACCTGATCATTGGTCGAGATAGCGGTACTGGGGACATCACCTTAGACAACGCCATTGACTTTACTGACCCTGTTACCCTCCGTTCTCAGGATGGAGTGATCAATATTAATGCCATTCTTACAGGTACAGACAACGCCTCAATTACTCTCGAAGGTGATACTAACCTGAACGCAAATATCATCACGAATGACCGCAACATTACCATCAATGGCGACACCACTCTCGGTGCTGCCGTAACACTCGACACAGGTGCTATGGCTGATGGTAGCATCAACTTCAACGGTACAGTTCAAGGCAATCAAAATCTCATACTCACAGCAGGTGGCAACATCAACTTCAACGATAATGTCAACATTGGCAGTCTCATGACTGAGGGTAGTGGAACCACCAATCTAAACGGCAACGTTACCACTAGCGGCGACCAAACTTACAATAACGCTGTCGTAGTGCAGAAAAGCGATTCTACTACTATCCTCGAAGGCACTAACGTCACCTTCAAATCAACTGTAGATGCGGATGCCAATATAAACGATGAAGAGTCTTTAAGAGTCAATGCCACTGAAACTCATTTCAATAGCGCAGTTGGCAACACAGCACTCCTTAATAATCTGATTATTGATGCCAATGGCACTACTTACATCAACACGAATCAAGTCAAAACTCAGGGGAACCAAAGCTATAACAATGCCGTAGTACTCGAAACCGATACGACTATCACGGGTAATAACGTTACTTTTGACTCCACCGTCGATGCCACCACACCAGGCGGACAGTCGCTAACAGTTAATGCCAGTGATACTACCTTTAACGGTAGCGTCGGGAATACAGCAGCACTGAACAGTCTAACGACCAATGCTAGTGGTACTACCCACCTGAATAATAACGTTACCACGACTAATAATCAGACGTATAACGATAACGTTCGCATTGGCAACGATAGTACTCTGACTAGTAATAATGGCTCTGTGATCTTTAATCGTCATATCGATAGCGAAGATCAGAATAATCCCCGCGCTCTCACCGTTAATGCAACAAATGGGGATATCACGGCGAGTCAAGTAATTGGTGAAACGAACCCTCTGAGTAGCCTGAATTTCAGCACGGCTAACATCAATATTAATACTATTGGTGGGGCGAATGCAGGGATTAATGGCACTACCATGCTAGATGCTACAGGAGAGATCAACTTTACGGGTACCACCTACAACGCCAACGAACAGACTTACAACGCTGGAACAAACTTCAATATCAACAGTGGAAATCCAACCACCTTTACGTCTAGTAATGATGCCATTAACTTCAATACGGGTACAATCCAACTCACTAACGGCTCGAACTTAATAGTTAACAGCAATGGCGGCAATATTTCTTTAGGAACTGTACGAGGTACAAGTGATGAAGATCTAACCCTCAACGCTGGTACAGGTACTGCCAATCTGAGTGCGATTGGTAATGGAAATGAAATTGATGCAATTTCTATTACGGCTAATGAAATTGACCTTAATGGCAATATTGTTGGTAATACCGCATTACTTCAGCCTTCATCACGAGACTTCAATATCAATATCGGTGGTTCTGATAACACTACCCCTGCTTTAGACCTTACAGCAACAGAACTAGCTTTCTTGGGAGATGGTTTTGAGTCTATTACCCTTGGTCGAAGTAACGGAAGGGGTAACATCACTATCGACAACGCTATCACGTTCACCGATCCAGTTATAATTCAAGCTCCTGATGCTGTTAGTCAGACAGATGAATTTGGCCCAGTTAGAGGCTCAATTACTGTTAATGGAGACATTACAGGGTCAGATGATGCTTCAATTACTTTAATCGCCCCCAGAATCAACCTCAACGGCAAGATTGCTACCAATAACCAGAACATCCAAGTTGGTGCGGCGGATGAATCTGATGCAGAAAACTCTAATATTGTGCTGGGTATTCCTCTTGTCGAACTCAACACCAATCCTAGTGGAGGTGGAGATATCATCTTCAACGGCAATGTCAACGGGAAAGAGCATAATCAGCAGAGCTTACAAGTGGCTCCAGGTACGGGTAATATTTTCTTTAACGGTAAAATCGGGAATAGACATCCCCTAGATGCCTTAATTATTGGTGATAATGCTACTGGTAATGCGGACATAGTAGGAAATTTAACTACTATATTCAATAGCTTAATTGTTAATGCGAAGAAGACCACTGTAGCAGGTACAATTCAAACCCGTGGAGGGCCAATTTCATTTAGTGGTGATGTCATCCTTGTCACAGACGTAACATTTGATACTACTGTTAAGCCAGGTGGCTCAGAGTTTGGTGACATTACCTTTGGCGGAACAGTTTCTAGTGCAAAATTAGATGATCGCTTCCCCAATGACAATTTGAGTCCACCCTTTAATCTAACTCTGAAAGCAGGCCCTGGTGATATCCATTTCAATGGTTCTGTCGGCGCTCAAAACTTCCCAAACATAGCAACAACAGATTTGGGTTCACTCAATATTGAAAGTGCTAACAGAGTAACGGCTAATTCTAGCATTACAACTCGTGGTTCAAATGGTGTCAATATCACGGCAAACACTATCGATCTGAATGATAACAGCAGCAACATTACTGCTAAAGATGGTTCAGTGAACCTCAGAGCAACTAATGGTGATATCACGGCTGCCAATATTTCCGGAGAAAATATCAATCTCACCACAAATGGTGACAATCGTAACATCACTACGCGCGATGTCACCGCTACAAATGGCGTTACCTTCAAAAGCGAAACCGGAAATATCAGAAATATCAATACTGGAAAGATTGAAACGAACGAGGGTTCAGTAAATCTCACAGCAACTAATGACATCACCACTCGTGAAGTGACTGCTGGAAGTGGAGACGTTACCATGAACAGTATTCGTGGAACTATTGATACCAGAAACGGAATCGTTCAAGCTAATAACGGCTCAGTCAATTTCACGGCGAACAATCAGATTCGCACAGGTGATGTCTCTGGAAAGGAAGTAGATATTACAGCAAACGAGAATATTAGCGCGGGTACTGTAAGAACTACTAATGGTGGAATTACTATCAACAGTCAAAACGGCTCTGTAGAAACTGAAAATTTAACTGCAACCGGACAAGGAGGCAGAAATACCGTTACGGTTAATGCTCGAAACGATGTCACAACAGGACATATAAACACCGCTTCAACAAATGAAAAAGGAGGTGCGATCGCTCTCACTAGCGATAATGGAGTTATCGAAACAGGTTCGATCAATTCTTCCGGTGCAACCGGAGGCGGTGGAGTCACACTGCAAGCTGAAGGGGACATCACATCAAGAGGAGATATTAATTCTTCTTCTAGTAAAGGTGCAGCAGGTGCGATCGCTCTCACCAGTCGAACAGGATCAGTAAACAGTGGTGGGATTACCTCAACAGGACTAACAGCAGGTGGTAACGTTACAGTTTTAGCTCCTAGTACTATTACCTTAACCAATTCAGAAGACAACACACAACAAGCAAACATAGATTCCTCTTCTACCAATGGTCCAGGTGGTGATGTTATCTTGCAAGGAAATGAGGGCATTACAGCCGGAAATATTAATACCTCTTCTACTAATGATACAGGGGGTCGAATTGCCCTCAGTACAGGCGATATTAACGATGCAAATTTGCCTGAATCAGGAGTTGCTAATGATGAAAATCAAGAATCACAGACTAGAGGAAATTCAATCAATATTTCAGATTTCGGTGCAGGAATCATTACTACAGGCAATTTAACTTCATCGGGAGAAATGGGTGGTGGCTTTATCGATGTTTTGACATTTGGTCAAATCCAATTAGGACAGCTCGACTCTCATTCTACCAATGGCATAGCGGGTCGAATCACTCTTTATAATGCTCAACCCGAATTCAGAAATGATGCTCCTGGAATTCAGATTGGTTTCATTAATGCTGAAGGTAAGACCCTAGGTGGGGGAATTGACATTACTACTGATGGCTATTTCTTTGCGACAGAGACTATCCCTGATAATCAACTTAATAATCGAAGGAGAAAGGAAGCATTTAGCATTGCTACCTCTGGAGATAGAATTATAATTCGACACGGCGGCGGTACGGGTTTCGATCCTTTTGATCTGCCGGAGGAACAGAATAACAATAACAATAACGTTCTGAATGGTACTCTTGGCGCAATTACCAATGGCAAAGTAGGAGGACAGGGAACGATTTCCACTTCTCCTCCTCAGTCTTTTATTGGTTCAGTCCAGCAGGACAATATTCAAATCATTTCTCGCAAGCCATCTGAAAACGATCTACCCTTTACCACTATCAATCCCTCGCTACCATTCAGTAATGATGTAGGTGATCGGGAAATTGATATAGGTAACATTGATACCATTCTTTCCGATCAATTTAGTGGATATTTAGGTCCTCAACGGAGTATTAACAACCCATCCGATGCTCCCAAAATTCTGGAGACAATTGAGCAAAAAACGGGCGTTAAATCCGCTTTCATTTATGCAACATTTGTCGGCGATCGCCTCGAATTGAGATTGGTATCGGCTAAGACTAACAAATTGGTTACTGTACCCGATGCAACACGCGATCTTGTCGTCGAAACCGCTAACAAATTACGCCGAGAAATTACGAACCCAATCAAACGGCGCACGACTAGTTATATAGCCCCATCTCAACAACTTTATAAATGGTTAATTTCGCCCCTGCAAGCGCAATTAGAAGCCGAAGGCATTCAAAATCTAGTCTTTATTACAGATGCGGGTTTACGTTCCTTACCAATTGCTGCCCTTCACGATGGTCAAGGATTCTTGGTGGAGAAATATAGTATCGGTTTAATGCCTAGTCTGAGCTTAACGGATACGACCTATGTTGACATTAGAAATGCCTCCGTTTTGGCTATGGGTATTTCTGAAGCCAACGATCTCGCCAAGTCCCTCAATCTCAGCCCTCTGCCATCCGTACCCATCGAACTGCAAACGATTACAGCATTAAGGGGTGGACAATCTTTCCTGAATGAAAAATTCACGGAAGCAAATCTTCAGTCCCAACGTCAAGGATCACCAATTGTGCATCTCGCTACTCACGGCGAATTTAAACCAGGCCCACTGGAAAACTCTTATATTTTACTCTGGGATACTCCACTTCGACTCAATGAAGTGCGGGAATTAGGCTGGAATCAAGCACCAGCGGTTGAATTATTAGTACTTTCGGCTTGCAAAACTGCCGCCGGAGATGAACAAGCGGAGTTAGGGTTTGCTGGGTTTGCTATCCAAGCTGGAGTTAAATCCGCGCTGGCGAGTTTGTGGTATGTCAGTGATGAAGGAACATCTGGACTAATGACGGAGTTTTATGGGCAATTACAAACTGCCTCAATTAAAGCTGAAGCCTTACGGCAAGCACAATTAGGGATGATTCGTGGAGATGTACGGATAGTAGAAGGACAGTTACAAAGCAGTCGGGGGAATATCGCTCTACCTGCAATATTACAAGGATTAGAGGATCAACCACTTTCTCATCCTTATTACTGGGCAGCATTTACCATGATTGGTAGCCCTTGGTAAATTATTGGTTGTTTGTTGTTTGTT
>DNGI01000249.1:7119-13300 GCA_003486645.1 Cyanobacteria bacterium UBA11370
TTTGTTGTTTGTTGTTTGTCATTCATACTAAATCTGCCTTGTCTACCCCTTTTATTGATTTCTCCCCTGCTTCCTCTTGAAATAGAGAGGGAGAGGGTTTAACCGGACAGTGTGTTAATTGAAGACTATGTAATGCCAGATGCACAACAGCTTCAAACCGGATTTGATATCTTCCCTTGTTTTTCAACTAACTAACAACCAACAACCCACAACCAACAACCCACAACCCACAACTAACAACTAACAACAAACAACTAACAACCAACAACCAACAACCAACAACTAACAACTAACTGGAATTGTAACTGTGAAGGTTGTGCCAACTCCAACTTCACTTTTTACTGAAATTTTACCTCCTTGTAAGTCCAGACATTTTTTAACTACAGTTAAGCCTAATCCGACTCCAGGAATATTGGCAATATTGGTTCCCCGATGAAATACCTCAAATAAATGCTTCTGATCATCTAGAGGAATGCCAATGCCGTGATCTTGAATTTGAAATATTGCTGTGTGTTCGGTACAAGTTAGCCCTAAATGGATCTCTCCTCCATCCGGCGAGTATTTAATAGCATTTGAGAGCAAATTAATCAAGACCGAACGCAGTAATTTTTCATCGAGACAAACAGTTGGATAATCACACTGACTGGTAAAGGTAATTTTGTACTTAGAGCCAGCATTCAGGTGCATTTCTTCGATTAAATCCGAACAGAAGTGATTGAGGTTAATTGAAGAAATATTAATATCTAATTTACCAATTTCTGCTCGATTGATTGTCAAAATATCATTGAGGAGCTGGGTCATATTTTTAGCGGTTGTTTCAATTCGGTCAATACTGCGATGCCGTTTTTCTTCTGATGATTCGTGGGTGTAATATTTGAGGATTTGTGCGCTTGCTAAAATGGTACTTAAGGGGGTGCGAAATTCATGAGATGCCATTGAGAAAAAGTTGAGTTGCAGTTTTCTGAGTTCTTGCTCTCGTTCTAAGGCTCGCCGAACTTCTTCTGTCTCCTTGCGTTCCGTAATATTCCGGACAATGGCGACTACTTCATCTTTCGCACTCGCAACAATTCGCGCTTCATAATGAAGAATACCATTGGGCATGGGTAAGGCATATTCTAAGGTTTGCAATCGTCTTGTATCGAGTGCATTATTAATCGCTTCCATAATTGTTTCAATCAGCTCTAGTGGCATTTGCGACTGATAAATCGTTGCACCGATAATAGCTTCAGACATCATTAATAACTCATTCGACTTACCCCAAAAATCGATAAACATTCCTTGGTGATTAAGGCGAAACATTAGGTCAGGTATAGCATTGAGTAGAGCTTGATTCCGGGCTTGGCTCTGCCGCAAAGCCTCTTCTACCTGTAAGCGCACGCCAATTTCGGCTTGAAGTGAAGCGTTAATTTGAGTTAACTCAGCAGTACGTTCAATGACTCGCATTTCTAAGCGATCATGAGCTTGACGCAAAGCTTCTTGTGCCCGTTTTCGTTCAATAAGTTCAGTCTGAAGTTGCCTATAGAGTTCGGCTTGTTGAATGGCGATCGTTACCTGTGTTGCTAATTGATTAAGTAAATCAATTTCTAACGGCTGCCATTGTCGGGGTTGGCAACAGTGATGAGCAATCAGTAGCCCCCAAAGTTGACTTTGATTGAGAATAGCAACGACTAATTTAGACTTTACGCCCAACTCCTGTAGAAATTCAATCAGACAAGGTGCTACATCATCCTTGTCTGGATCGACAATAGCGCGAATTCGTCCTTGGCAATATAACTGATGAATCTCTGGAGGGAATACCTCTGCGGGAAAGGGTTGTCCAAGAATTTGAGGATGGCCAGGAACTACAGCTTCGGCAATTGTACTCCCCGTTCCATCTGGCCAGATACGATAGACCAAAACGCGATCAACCTGAAGAAATTGCCGCACTTCTCGCACTGTTGTTTCTAGAATGACCTCTAAATCTAGCGTCTGTCGGATACGCTGAATACTTGCTGCAATCAGTCGCTCTCGTTCTGCTACCTGTTCCAGATTGGCTTGGTGTTGCTGTTTGGTAAGCAGCCAATAAACCCCCATCAACACCACCAAGTTTACACCACCGACAAAGACAGCTAAGTGGTTATAATAGATAGCGCTCACGCCACTAAGCATAAGTAATCCTAAACAAAAACTGGCAATAATAATTTTTTTGCTGATAGAGCCTTGCATCTAACTTCTCCTATACAATGGCGGCAGCTAATAGAGATGTTGCAATGTGTTTACAGGATTCGATAGCAGGATTAACGGAAAGCCGATAACGCGGATTTGGTATGACTTAGTGATAAGCAACTCAAGCACATTTTTCGTTGAGACTGAGTTTTCTATATAAAATTTTTTATCTTTTTCTATCGAGTTGCATGATAAATTATTCTGACGGAATGGTATATCCTATGTGAGAATTCTCCTGGTAGAAGATGATGCCTACCTCGCTGAAGCACTAACTGAAGCGCTAGAGGTTCAACGTTACGCGGTTGATACTGTCCCAGATGGGGAGGAGGCTTGGGCGCAAATTAGCACCCTTGACTATGACTTAGTTTTATTGGATGTGATGTTACCCAAACTCAATGGGATTGGTTTATGTCAGAGGTTGCGCTCTCACGGCTATAAAATGCCAATTCTTATGGTAACTGCCAAAGATACTAGCACGGACAAAGTGATTGGCTTGGATGCTGGAGCTGATGATTACATGGTCAAACCCCTTGATATTCCGGAGTTACTCGCTCGGATTCGTGCCTTGCTACGGCGGGGGAGTGCATCTTCACCTCCGATTCTGGAGTGGGGTGAATTGCATCTCGATCCAGCCACTTACGAAGTCAGCTACAGAGAGCAAATTCTGCGTTTGACTCCCAAGGAATATACGCTTTTAGAACTGCTGCTACGCAATGGACGACAGATCATGAGTCGTAGTGCAATTATCGAACACCTCTGGTCATTTGAAAATCCACCCAAAGAGGATACTGTCAAGGTTCACATCAAGAGTTTGCGCCAGAAACTGAGGGTTGTAGGCGCTCCTGATGATTTAATTGAAACCGTTCATGGTCTTGGCTATCGTCTGAAACCCCTTTCTTGAAGCGGAGTAGAAAGAGAGGGGGAAGAGTTAAAGAGACAATCAACAATAGACTTCTTGCTTTTATTCGGGAACAGGCAACAGATAACAGGCAACAGTGAACAAGAATTGATGCAAACCCCAGTATAAAAAATACTTTTGCAAGAGGTCTAATCAATACTTAGTAATTGGAATACCCCCTTTCCAACGGGGAGTAGAATGCTATTCAAGATAAATCTCTAGCAATAGAGCAACACGCCAGATGATAGAACACCTATTAGTGGGCAAAAAATTCGGCACTTATGCCGATACATTCTTGATGCTAGGTTTAGCACTAATTACCGACTATGCCCTCACTAAAACCCAACAAATCACACAACTCCAGCTTATTGATGAAGGAACACGCTACCGCATCCAATTCAAAAAACCAATCAACCTAGAACCGATTATCAACCTTCCCTACGCCAACCCATTTCCCCCGGTGTGTGGACAAAAAAGCGATCGCACCAAACTCCCTGATGAAACTCCCATTTTCGATGTCGTCAAAGCAGGAGAAATTCGCAAACTTTACCGCGAATACTTATATCAAAACCACGGTAAAATCGAAACCACAGAAGAGACTCCCAAACCCCCCGATCCCAGAACCCAAAATGGTGCCATTCTTACCTCCATGCGCCATGATAAAAACCATAATGATTTATGGTTACAAGGATGGGAACTGCGGGAGAAGTATGGAACCTTAATTGCCTCGATTCTCCAAGCCTTTAGTGAACATAATCACTCAACATTAAAGTCAGAATCCGAACGAGTATCTGAGTTATTCAAACAAGCAACGGGATATTCGTTACCTAGTCTAGCGAGTGCCGTCAAAGTTTACCTGCCAACCGCTGTTCAAGGAGTCAATCGAGTTAAAGCAGATGGCAATAAATTCGACCCTCAAAAGACAGATTGGCTGAGTTTATGGTTAATTGCCAATGGTTTATTTACCTGCGGAATTTCTGAACGAGTCAAAATTAGCGATCGCACCTACGACTGGCGAGTCACTGGACTTGAACCCAAGGATATTTCCTTAACCAAATACCGCGAAGTTCTCAACCATCTCCGACAATATAACCCACCCGGAGGCGGTCATGGAATCGCTAGATTTGATGCCGAATTAGTCTTAAAATTTTGCCAGTCACTCCTGAATTACCATGAAGCGATCGCTAATTCCCAAGACGAAGATGAATTTGATATTTGGGAACCCATCAACCACTTCGTTAGCGGATTTACTGGTACTCATTTCGGACAAAAGGGGCAAGTCTATGGGGTTAAAGAACTTTTCAACCTAGGACTTCCCGGTTGGATTCAACCCACTAACTCTAATGAACTAGTGGATTATCACCTTGTCTTAAATGAACACCTCGCCGTTATTAGTTCTCTTTCTACCGAAGAAGGTCATAGCGAACTATTAGCCGCTTATCGAGACTTTATCACCAGCAACACTATCCGTAAGTTTTTCCCCTTTCAGGTTAGTTATGCCGATTATGTCATCAAACGTTTAGCCGATTCCAAAGCTAGACCTCCCCGTTTACTTTCTGTTTTCGGACTTAACCTTATGACCAAAAAAGAGTTCAGCCAAATTACTCAAGACCCCAGCTTTCTGCGGATCGCCAAAGCCATTAATCAAGCCACCGTATTTGCTGGCAAAGTCCAAACCAAAAAGGGACTTATCGAACTCGATTGGCAGCGTAATTATGGATTAGCCCAGCAATTAAGTAGTCAATCCGGGTCTAAAAAAGATTTCATCTCTGCTATTACCGATTTTCTCGCCAAATACGAACACGAAAACCTGCGTCTATCCGAACGGCTTCACGGTACAGAAAAACGCCTGATGCGAGTTTGGCCTACCAAGGAAGATTTAGACCGACTGATTGAATTAGTTGAGGAGTTCGATACCGTCTTAGTCGCTAATCTACTAATTGCCTATGGTTATGCCAAATGGACGAAATCCGAAGATGTTGGAACAACAGATTTGAGTGCAAACGAAGAAACAAATCAAGGAGAATTAGACAATGAATAATAGCCAATTTCCAGTTTATTCAATTTCGATTAGCGGGTTAGTATCCTGGCAGCTACACGCCCTAAATAATGAAGGCAACGAAGGGAATCAATCCCTCACTCGGCGCTACTACATTATCCAAAAAGGCATGAACGAACCGGAGTATGTTAATGGTGTATCCGGAGATATGCTCAAACATATTCAATCCGAACATTTACATCGAATTGCCATTGAAGAACGACTGGCTTTATCAGAAGGAGGCAAGCAATTTCATCCCGACCGAATCGGTCATGACTTGGCAACAGAACAGCCCGTTTTTACCGACAAAGATACCGACTTAGCCGCCAAAACTAGCCGAGTTCTCCAATGCTGTACCCTGAGTGATTTAGAAGGATTTATGGTTACAGTTAAAGGCGGACAAACCTTAAAACGGGAGTCAGTCATTGAATTTGGGGCTGTCGTTGGTTTACCTACAAAAGTCAAAACCACGAGTTACTTTCATGCCAAATACGGCATTGATAACCCTACCCCATTTAACGTACAAATTAGTTCCGGTTTATATGCAACAGTTTTGAACCTAGAAGCCTTCCGCATTGGCTACAATCCTCATAACTTTTCCTACACTATTGATACCATTGAACGCAAAAAACGTCTCGATGCTTTACTCAAAAGTGTACTTTACACCTACCTCCAACCCAATGGTGCAAAGCGGAATACTCATCTCCCCCATCCCGATTTCTTTGCTGGAATGATTACCGTCAGTACCCGCCGTTGTCCAGCACCAATGGTCAGTCCTTTAGAGGAAAGTTACACTCGTCAAATTGAAAGTCTTGCCAATACGTTGAATCATCTCAATGGTGCAGGAACAATTCATTGTTTCCCCTTTGAGACAATAGCTGAATTTGCCCAACAGATTCAGCTATTAATTGAACAAAGCCAACCTTGGGAGAGTGATGATGCTGAAGCAATTGAGTAATATTCATGGTTTATAGATAAGGGAGTTTTTTAAAGATAAGGGGGACATGGGAGTTTTTTAAAGACAAGGGGGACAAGGGGGA
>DNGI01000376.1:0-2944 GCA_003486645.1 Cyanobacteria bacterium UBA11370
GCAATTAGCAATTAGCCATTAACCATTAGCCATTAGCCATTAGCCATTAGCCATTAGCCATCCCGATCGCCTAATATTGGTTAAGGGGTACATTGGATGCAGTATCATATTAAGTTATGAGTGCGCTGATACCGTCAGAGCCAAGACGGACTAACCCCTCACAGCGCTAACGATAGTTATAGATGTAAAGAAACATAACGTGTTTCTTGAGATCTGCAACGCTTACGCTAATGTGTTACCGCTCCCAGGTAATTCAATCACCCGTTTGACAATACCTAAATCCCTCGACTCCTTCAAGGGCAGACGTATTGCGTCATCGGTTATGAGAAACTCCTCTTCCCCGCCATCTGGGAATCAAATCCTGTGGATTGATCTGTGGGATGTCGAGAGACTACACCACAGATCAATGTGCCGAGACAGCGTTAAACGTTAGTCTCATACCAAACTGCAAATGCCTCAGTCAGGAAGTCGCCATGTCTGAACTATTACGAGCCGTTCTTGAGGGTGATGAGAAAGCAGATCTGCTCCAGTTTTTGGGACAGTTACGTACTGCCTCAGAGCGGTACTTCCTACGAAATCAAATTCTCAAAGCGTTTGAGGATTACTGTCACACGTATGAAAAGCCAGCTTACTTTTTCCATGCGACTCCGATGGGAGAACTCATCCGCTATACCCATGAAATTATTCTAGAAGAGGAAAGCAGTTGGTTCATTCTCCGACCCAAAATTGCCTCTCAAGAAGTGTATCGCCTGACGAGTGATCTCACAACGATTGATTTGATGCCAGTGCAGGCGTTACTAGAGTTACACGATCGCATAATTTCCCGTGACACCGCTTACCCATCGTCCTCTGGCAGTGTATTAGAAATCGATTTTCACCCCTTTTACGAATCTTCGCCAACGATTCGTGATCCGAGAAATATTGGCAAAGGCATCGAGTTTCTCCATCGTTACCTCTCTAGCCAACTCTTTGCTCCTAGCACAGCGGGACGTGATAACATCCTTCCTCAACCCGGATTGGCGGCATTACTTGACATTTTGCGATCTTTAAAGTACCACAATACCCAGCTACTGGTGAGCGATCGCATTCAATCCACCACCGAGTTATCGAAACAAGTCAAACTAGCTTTAAATTTCGTCAGTAGTCGCCCTGGGGATGAACCCTATCAAACCTTTCGTTTTAAACTACAAAGCATGGGGTTTGAGCCGGGATGGGGTAATACCGCTAGTCGGGTACGGGAAACGCTAGAACTGCTGGATCGCCTGATTGACTCCCCGGATCACGCCGTACTAGAAACCTTCATTTCCCACATTCCCCTAATCTTCCGGATCGTTCTCGTCTCTGTTCACGGATGGGTAGGTCAAGAGGATATCTTGGGTCGTCCTCAAGCAGCGGGTCAGGTCGTTTACGTCCTTGATCAGGCTCGGAGTTTGGAAAAGCAACTCCAAGAGGATTTGAAATTAGCTGGACTCGATGGACTGGGTATTCAACCCAAGGTGATTATTTTAACACGTCTCATCCCCAATAGTGAGGGTACCCTCTCCCACCAACGGCTAGAGAAAGTACAAGGGACAGAAAACGCCTGGATTTTGCGAGTTCCCTTCGGCGAATTCAATCCCAAAGTTACTCAAAACTGGATATCGCGGTTTGAAATTTGGCCTTATTTAGAAAGCTTTGCTCAAAAAGCTGAACGAGAACTGCTGGCAGAATTTGAAGGTCGTCCTGATCTAATTGTGGGTAACTATTCAGATGGAAACTTAGTCGCGTTTCTGTTAGCCAGACGCTTCAAAGTCACTCAGTGTAGTATTTCCCACGTCCTCGAAAAACCCCGATATTTATTTAGCAACCTCTACTGGCAAGACTTAGAACACGACTATCATTTTTCCCTGCAATTTATGGCTGATTTGATTGGGATGAATTCTGCCGATTTTATCCTGACCAGCACCTATCAAGCCATTGTGGGAACGCCGGAACAATTGGGATTTTATGAATCTTACAAGTATTTCACAATGCCCAATCTCTACCATGTAGTCGATGGCATTGATTTGTTCAACCCTAAATTCAATGTCGTTCCGCCTGGAGTGAATGAAAGTATTTTCTTTCCCTACAATCAGATGCCAGAATTACGGGTAGAACGGGACTTGATTAAAGAAATACTCTTGACCCGCGAAGACCCTCAAATTATCGGCACACTCGATGAACCCAATAAGCGACCCATACTCGCAATGGCGACCCTATATCCCAGTAAAAACCTTACAGGTTTAGCCGAATGTTTTGGAAAAAGCCAACAGTTACAGCAGTATTGCAACCTGATTCTCGTAACCGGAAGAGTGCGACTTGAAGAGGCTAAGGATGCAGAAGAGAGAGGAGAAATTGAAAAGCTCTATCAGATTATCGACCAGTATAATCTTAAGGGGAAAATTCGCTGGATTGGGTTGCACTTAAGCACCCCTGAAACCGCTGAAATCTACCGAGTTATTGCTGATTGTGGTGGTATCTTTGTCCAACCCGCTCGTTTTGAAGCCTTCGGACTGATGATTTTAGAAGCGATGATCTCCGGATTGCCCACCTTTGCGACTCAATTTGGTGGTCCTTCAGAAATTATTCAAGATGGAACGAATGGTTTCCACATTAATCCAACCGACTTCGAGGGAACAGCGCAAAAAATTATCGAGTTTATTGCTAGATGTGAGCAAGAACCGAACTATTGGCATGAAATCTCTGATCATGGAATTAAGCGAATTCGAGACAAATACAACTGGAAAACGCACACCAAACAACTCTTGGGATTGGCGAAAATTTATCGCTTCTGGAACTATTCATCCTTGAATAACCGAGAACCATTAATGCGCTATCTGGAAGCCTTATTTCATTTAGGATATAAACCTAGAACCGAACAGTTGTTACAGCAACATATGCAATGGTAGTTTGTTGTTTGTTGTTT
>DNGI01000376.1:3215-5614 GCA_003486645.1 Cyanobacteria bacterium UBA11370
AACAACCAACAACCATCAACTAACAACCAACAACCAACAACCAAGTGACAAATGACCACTGACAACGAACGAAATTGCCATTTTATATATAAAGACTGGGATGTGATCGAAACCCAATTCGATCCCAGTCAATTGCACCACAAAGAAACCGTTTTTACAGTCGGGAACGGCTATCTGGGTACGCGGGGTAGCTTTGAAGAAGGGTATCCCGGTGCCATGGGTGCAACCTTGATCCACGGTGTTTACGATGATGTTCCCATTGTGTACACTGAACTAGCGAACTGCCCAGACTGGTTGCCGTTGGTGATCATTCTCAATGGCGATCGCTTCCGCCTCGATCAGGGCGAAATTCTCAGCTACAGTCGTCAATTAGACTTGCGTCGGGGGATTGTGAGTCGAGATGTGCGCTGGCGTAGTGGTTCAGGTTACACTGTAGACATTCACTTTGAACGTTTTGCTAGCCTAGCGGATCAGCACGTATTAGCGCTTCGTTGTCACGTAACCCCTTTAGATTTTGATGGCACTCTTGAAGTTCAAGCCAGTATCAATGGCTACCCCGATAATCAAGGTGTCATGCACTGGGAATGGATTAACCAAGGTGACTTCGATTTTGAATTAGCCTCTACTCCCAATTCTCTACAATCCCCAGAACCGGACGAACACCTTAACAATCCAAAATCTAAAATCCAAAATCCAAAATCCAAAGGTGTTTGGTTACACCTCCGCACTCGGAATACAGGGATTGAACTGGGTGCAGCAACTCGGCTAACGGTATCAGATGCAGCAGCGTCAGTGCGAGTCACCGGATGTCAGGGCTACCCTAGTTTATCAGCCACATTCCCCGCTCAATCTGGACAAACGGTAACATTAGAGAAAATCGTGACCGTTTTTACCTCACGGGAGGATAAGGTTCCAGCTCAAGCCGCTCAGGATAAACTCAGAGAGCAGCCTAACTATACAACCCTATTATCCGCTCAGGAATCCGCTTGGGATGAAGTGTGGCAAGGGAGTGATGTCGTTATTGAGGGGGATACTAAAGCCCAATTTGCGATTCGCTATAACCTATTCCAAGCCTTGATTAGTGCGTCGCGTCATGATGATACCGTCAGTATTCCAGCGAAAACACTCTCCGGTTTTGCCTATCGCGGTCACGTTTTTTGGGATACAGAAATCTTTATTCTACCTTTCCTAATTTTCACCCAACCAGAGCTGGCTCGCAATTTACTCACTTACCGTTACCATACCCTGAATGGGGCACGGCGCAAGGCACGGGATACCGGTTATAAAGGAGCAGTATTTGCCTGGGAAAGTGCAAGTACAGGAGACGAGGTAACACCCCGTTGGGTTCCCCCGCCAGACGATGGTACAGAATTGGTGCGGATTTGGTGTGGCGATCGCGAACTCCACATTAACAGTGATGTCCCTTATGCGGTCTTGCAATACTGGCAGACGACAGGGGATGATGAGTGGATGCGTGAGTATGGCGCTGAACTCGTTTTAGATACGGCTGTGTATTGGGGGAGTCGGGTTGAGTGGAACCCTAAACAAGAATATTACGAGATCCGCGAGGTGATTGGTACGGATGAATATCACGAACACGTCAGCAATAATGCCTTTACCAACCGGATGGTGCAATGGCATTTGGAGAAAGCGCTGGAAGTGCTAGACTGGCTACGCGGTCACTATCCGGATCAAGCGGCTCAACTGACCCAAAAACTGCAAGTTACGTTAGAACGGCAAGCCCGATGGCGTGATATTATCAGCCATCTATGGGTTCCTTACAATCCCGAAACTGGAATCATTGAGCAGTTTGAAGGATTTTTTAACCTGGAAGATATTAATCTAGCTGATTACGAGCCAAGACGACGCTCTATGCAGGCTATCCTAGGGATTGAGGGAGCGAATAAACGCCAGGTACTCAAACAACCCGATGTGTTAATGCTTCTGTATCTATTACGGGAGTCACCAGGGAAATATGACAACGAACAGACGTTGCAGAAGAACTGGGACTATTACGCACCCCGTACTGATATTACCTATGGTTCATCCCTGGGTCCAGCGATTCATGCGGCTTTAGCCTCCTACCTCGACCAAGCCACAGAAGCGTATGATCGCTTTATGCAAGCGGCATTAGTCGATTTGGAAGATACGCGAGGCAATGCGAAAGAAGGCATTCATGCCGCTTCAACGGGTGGCGTATGGCAAGCCATTGTATTTGGTTTTGGCGGTGTTCGTACAACTGAAGGCAAACCTGTCGCTAATCCTCACTTACCGCCTGCTTGGACACGGCTAAAATTTAAGCTGCAATGGCGAGGACAGTGGTACGAGTTTGATTTGCATTCGGATCATATAGGTAAAGAAATGGAAATTACCAACAATTCTTCCCCCCCTCACCCCCT
>DNGI01000131.1 GCA_003486645.1 Cyanobacteria bacterium UBA11370
CTCCCCCTCCCCCCCTCTCCTATTCAGGAATGTTGACTTTAATAACGCTAGCATTGAAGCGATAATCCATACCCTCCAATTCTATCGGCGTACCCACTTTAATTTTAGTCCCCCCTAACACAGGACCATCTTTAGCGATTTGTCCTTGACCACTTAAGGTAATCAGCATATCTATGCTAAATGAATTAGTTCTAGGATCGGGTAACTCTTTAACAGAACCATCGGGTTGAGTAATGGCTAGGGTTCGTGGGAGTTCTTTTACCGATTCAATCTTAACTTGACCGGATGGTTGATTACGAATAATAATACTGGTTTGCTTTTCCTCATTAAATTGGTTCATCAATGCTTGTGGATCTGCCACACTTAAACCCCGAACAATTACATCGACTTCTATCGGTTTTGTTCCGTTCAATTGAGCAACTGAACCCGAACTACCGGGAAAGAAAAAGATCCCAAAAATCACTAATAAAATAACTAACGCAGCACCTATATCGAGGATGCTTACCTTGCCAAACAAACGCCCTTTTGAATCTAAAATTGCCATAAACTCTTGTTCTCGGTTGTTGCTCAAATAAGTTTTTATCAAACTATGCTAATTGCTAATTGCTAATTGTCATAGTGGTCATTTTTTACGTCTGCCATTAGCCGTTAGCCGTTAACCGTTAGCGATCGCACGTTCTGTTTTTGCCTGTGGGAAGTATGTCCTGTGTTAAATTACCACAAGAGTGCCAACCCGTCAGCATAACTTGAGGAAATTATCAGTCCGCTCTACAATTTTGCCTAATCAGACCAATCCTAAAGAGCTGGGAATGAGAGAAAATAGGGATAGCTAAGGCAGAAACGGCAACTAAAACCCTCAAATTACGTCTGCTGTTCTAAAGTTTCTCAACTCAAGCGAACTTACCGCGATTTGTCATGTTCAATCCCTTTTCTTCCCTATCTCGTCGTTCCCGACACCGCGTATTATATCCCTTGGTGTCTTTAATCTTGACTCTGAGTCTGATTTTAGGTACAGCTCAAGTGAGTCATGCCAATCGCTGGATTAATCTTATTTTACAAGGGGTTCAGATTATCCAGCTCTCCAATATCTCGGATCGCCAAGAAGTCGAGATTGGGAAACAGATTAATCAGCAATTGGTTGGCGGTCAAGTCAAGCTCTATAGTAATTCAAGCATTAATCGGTACGTGGATGAAATTGGTCAACGACTGGTACAAGAGAGTGAACGTCCTGATCTTCCCTATACCTTTCAGGTGATTGATGATAAAAGTATTAATGCTGGGGCAACGATGGGTGGATTTATTTATATTAATAAGGGTTTGATTACCGCTGCTGATAATGAAGCTCAACTTGCCAGTGTGATCGGACATGAAATTGGTCATATCACCCGCCGTCACCTGATCCAGCAAATGCGCCAAACAGCGATCGCTAGAGGTATAGCGGTTGCGGCTGGACTGGATCGCAATACATTGGTTAATATTGGAGTAGAATTAGCCCTAAAACGTCCCAACGGTCGTCAAGATGAATTTGAAGCTGATCAGGTAGGACTTGAAACTCTTACCCAAGCAGGCTATGCGCCATCAGGGATGGTCGATTTTATGGAAAAACTCCTGAATAAAGGAGGCTCAGTTCCCACGTTTTTAAGTACCCATCCAGACGTTGATGACCGAATTACTGCCTTAGAGCAAGCGATCGATCCAACTCAAGCTGATATAGGCGACGGTTTAGATAATAATGCCTATAAAAATAAAATTCGTCCCCTTTTATAGCAATTAAATCATATCCGGTTGAATAACCCTAAAAAAGAGTGAAGGGGAGAGGGGGAGAGGGGGAGAAGTTTTATTCCGGGTAATGATTTGGACATGATATTAGCTATTAGCTGATCAAGAACGCATCATTGAACGACGGGGGAATACCTGAGATGGTTCTACCCGCGTCATCGCCTTCTCAAGGGGCATTTGCCGAATTTTACCCTCAAACGTATGGACTTGATACACTACGGCATTCGTAATATCTAATCCCGTCAGCCAGCCACTCTTGGGATGGTAGGCTCCCGTATCGATATCGAGCCAACCTCGACCTTGAGCAATTTTCCCTGGCATCACACCCGGTATAGTAAAGGTGATAGTATGACCCGTGATAATTAACTTATCACGAAAGTAAGGCTCTTGTATGCCGTGGAATTCTTCCCGAATCCAACAAAATTGATCGGCGGTTTGCTTCTCAATCGGTAGTTGAGGGTGAACCCCCGCATGGACTAACCAAATATCCCCCAAATCCAGGTACGTTGGCAAGGTTCGCATCCAATCCAAATGCTCTTGACTAACACCCTGCTCACCATAACTATTAATCGTACTGTGACCTCCACTATAGAGCCACGCTTGTAGCGATGGGGCATGAATGTCGCCATTTCCCAAAATATCGAGTACCATTTGCTCGTGGTTGCCCAACAAGCAGGGATAGCCATTTCGCTTGACAAATTCTACCACTTGAGAACTCTGAGGTCCTCGGTCAATTAAGTCGCCCAGAAAATAAACCCTATCGTCGCCAGTGGGGGCGATCGCATCTAATAAGGTCATAAGAGTATCGTAGTGCCCATGCACATCACCGATAACGATCCGACGGTGAGTCATTGTTTACTTATTCCAATCCGCATTAACCAACTAACAGGTAGTACCCTTGAAATGTAACTTGCACGAGTTGGCTGACCGAAAGTCCTGGTACAGGTTCTGTTGGAGGAAGATGTCCCGATGGTTTGGCGCTAGTCTCTGTGCAGGATAATTTTACTTGGAGGAGTCAGTGCTTCAGCACTCAGCTGTCAACTCTTAGATTGATGGATCGAGAGGAATGACTAACTGGAATGCTGGGTTGATGACCGTGCCGAGTATAGTGTCTATTAATTAAAACAACTGCTAAGTACCCGATTCCGGCTTAAGGAATAGATTTGATCAAAAACCCTGTCTGATTTTAAAGTGCCAAGAATTAACACCCTGAAAACACCGACTAGCTGGAGTTGGGTCGAACAAGCGATCGCCCACCTCGATCTCATTTTACTCGACCACTCTCATTGCGAACGGAAGGCGGCAGGTGTGGCGTTAAACTTAATGTTTCGCTACCCGTCGAATACCCAACTGGTACGTCAGCTTACCGCGATCGCGCGTGAGGAACTGGAACATTTTGAACAAGTGAACCAGTGGTTGGAACGCCGAGGTATTCCTTTAGGTCCTTTGTCCTCACCGCCTTATGGCGCGGGTTTGAAAGCTCAGATTCGCCACGCTGAACCCCATCGGTTGTTAGACTCGTTATTAGTTTCGGGACTAATTGAAGCTCGTTCTCATGAACGGTTAGGATTATTAGCAACTCACTGTCCAGATCGAGAGTTAGCCCCGTTTTATGGGAGTTTAATGGCATCTGAAGCCCGTCATTATGGGGTTTACTGGGTACTAGCAGATACATATTTTGAGCGGGATGTCGTCAATCTACGGTTAGAAGAATTAGCGATTGTGGAAAGTGAGTTACTAGTAACCCTTTATCCAGAACCTCGAATTCATAGTTAGAGTTGGTTGTTGGTTGTTGGTTGTTGGTTGTTGGTTGTTGGTTGTTGGTTGTTTGTTAGGTGTTGTTTGGTGTTGGTTGTTTGTTAGGTGTTG
>DNGI01000163.1:0-6569 GCA_003486645.1 Cyanobacteria bacterium UBA11370
CTAACAAAACTCAAAACTCTCCAGTGGAGGAGAAGAATACCTAGTCTTGCTAAACTGCAAAGTATCTCTAGGGATTGATAGAAGTGACTGATACCAATTTAGATATTCTCGCTCAAACTGATCCAGCCGTGGCGGATTGCCTTAACCAAGAACTTCAGCGTCAGCGTGACCATTTGGAACTGATTGCCAGTGAAAACTTTACCTCAGCGGCTGTGCTAGCTGCTCAAGGTTCAGTACTGACAAATAAGTATGCTGAAGGTTTACCCGGAAAGCGGTACTACGGTGGGTGTGAATTTATTGATAAAGTTGAACAGTTAGCGATCGACCGCGCTAAGGAGCTATTTGGAGCAGCTCATGCTAACGTACAGCCTCATTCTGGTGCCCAAGCTAATTTTGCCGTATTCTTGGCGTTGCTGGAACCCGGTGACACAATTATGGGGATGGATTTGTCTCATGGGGGACACCTTACCCACGGTTCACCTGTGAATGTCTCCGGCAAGTGGTTTAAGGTGTGTCATTATGGTGTGAGTCCGGAAACCGAGCAAATTGATTATGATCGCCTCCGTGAACTCGCGCTGAAAGAACGTCCTAAACTTCTCATTTGTGGCTATTCTGCTTATCCTCGCCTGATTGATTTTGAGAAATTCAGAAGCATTGCGGATGAAATTGGCGCTTACCTGTTAGCCGATATTGCTCATATTGCAGGTTTAGTTGCTACAGGTCATCATCCTAACCCAATACCCCACTGCCATGTGGTTACAACGACTACCCATAAAACCTTACGAGGACCTAGAGGTGGTTTGATTTTAACTGGGGATACCGAACTTGGTAAAAAGTTGGATAAAGCGGTATTTCCTGGCACTCAAGGTGGACCTTTAGAACATATTATTGCCGCAAAAGCCGTGGCATTTGGCGAAGCACTAACCCCAGCGTTTAAAGAGTATTCCGCTCAAGTGATTAAAAATGCGAAAGCGTTAGCTACCCAACTGCAACACCGAGGTTTTAAAATTGTTTCGGGTGGGACGGATAATCATTTAATGTTAGTGGATTTACGCTGTATTAAGATGACAGGTAAACGAGCTGATCAACTCGTCAGTGGTGTGAATATTACTGCTAATAAAAATACCGTTCCATTTGACACAGAATCTCCGTTTGTTACAAGTGGTTTGCGGTTAGGTTCTCCAGCTATGACCACACGAGGAATGGGAGCGACTGAATTTACAGCTATTGCTGATATTATCGCCGATCGCTTACTTAATCCAGACGACGAAACCATCGCAACTGATTGTAAACATCGAGTAACCCAATTGTGCGATCGCTTCCCGTTATATCCTCATCTAACAATTCGCATACCCAGTCTAGTTTAGGCTAATGGCTAATGGCTAATTACTAATAGTTAATGGCTAATGGCTAATGGCTAATGGCTAATTGCTAATTGCCCTATGGGTAATTTCTTTCCTCTACCTTTAGCCCTTAGTTATTAGCAATTACTCCCCCACACCCTACACCCCACACCCCACACCCTACACCCCACTATGGATATTCAAACTCCCGATTGGGTAAAACACGCCGTCTTCTACCAAATTTTTCCAGATCGTTTTGCCAAAAGCCAACATCCCCATAAGCGTCTTTTAAAAAATGCTTCATGGGAAGATTGGGATGATATGCCCACACTCCGAGGTTATAAAGGTGGGGATTTGTGGGGTGTTATAGAACAGCTTGATTATTTACAAGATTTGGGAATTAATGCAATTTATTTTACCCCAATCTTTCAATCGGCTAGTAATCATCGCTATCACACTCACGATTATTACCAAGTTGATCCAATGTTAGGAGGTAATAGTGCCTTTCGGGAATTACTGGATGCTTGCCATAAACGAAATATGAAAGTAGTTCTAGATGGCGTATTTAATCATTCCAGTCGTGGCTTTTTCTTCTTCCATGATGTTCTCGAAAACGCTATTCAGTCCCCTTGGGTGAATTGGTTTAAAATTCACGATTGGCCCTTATCTCCGTATAACGAAGAATTCCCGGCTAATTATGAAGGTTGGGCGGGACTTCGGGCGCTTCCAGTCTTTAACCATGACAACCCAGAAGTGCGGGAATATATTATGGAAATTGCCGAACATTGGATTAAGTTTGGCATTGATGGGTGGCGATTAGATGTGCCATTTGAAGTGAAAACACCTGGGTTTTGGCAAGAGTTTCGTGAGCGAGTGAAAGCAATTAATCCCGATGCTTATATTGTGGGAGAAGTTTGGGTTGATGCGTGTGAGTGGTTAGATGGGACTCAATTTGATGGCGTGATGAATTATTTATTTGCTGGGCCAACAATTGCATTTGTGGCAGGCGATCGCGTGGATATTGAGCAAGTACAAGACCGTTCTTACCATCCTCATCCACCCTTATTTGCCCCTGAATATGGCAAAAAAATGCAAGATTTGTTGGATTTATACCCTTGGCAAATTCAACTCACGCAGTTAAATTTATTAGCGAGTCATGATACAGCACGGTTAATTTCTATTGCTGGAGGTGATAAAGCCAGCGTTAAATTAGCAACACTTTTGTTAATGACATTTCCCGGTGCGCCGAGTATTTATTATGGGGATGAAGTAGGTTTACCTGGTCGATTAGATCCAGACTCTCGCCGGGGATTTCCCTTAGAAGCGCATTGGGAGCGAGATATTTTAGAAGAGCATCGAAAATTGATTGCGCTACGTCATGCTTATCCGGCTTTACGTACAGGTCAATACCAGGTACTTTTTGCTGAGGGAACGGCTTATGTTTTTGCCCGAATTTTGGGGACAGAGGAAATTATTGTAGCGGTTAATGTAGGGACTGAATCTGTTAGTATTACCATTGAAGTTGATAGTTTGGAATCCAAACCTAGTCAGTTACTTTATGGTCATACTGAGGTATCTTGGACGGAGCAGAAAACTAATTTAGCACTAAATATCCCTCCTCGTAGTGGCTGTATTCTGGGTTGAAGTAGATTAAACTCAGATCTTGCACCTCACCCTAAACGAAAATTTCGGCTCAACGTTTAAGTCCGTTTCAACGACCTCAAACCCTTAGCCAGTCATCTTTAAAGCAGATTTTACTAATAAAGAAAATGGCTTTTGTTAAAACGGACTAAAACCCTTGCTTATTCAGCTTTAGATTATCTTAGTTTGACATTATTCCTGGCATTAAAACCGAGTCAATCACATGAATCACACCGTTATCAGTAAGGATATCGGGTTGTATAACAACCGCCTCATTGACCTTGTAACCCTTCGTTGTATCTACCGCAATGATTGATCCTTCAACGGTTTCAGCTTCATCAATTTCTATTAAATCCTCAGCTCTGACATCACCAGGAACAAGATGATAAGTTAAAATTTTCTTGAGTTTAGGAATGTCTTCCAGTAATCGATCTAATGCACCTTCAGGTAATCGTTCAAAAGCATTATCGACAGGTGCAAAAAGGGTGTGAGGACCAGGACTTTTCAGGAATTCAACTAAATCAGCAGCTTCAACTGCTTTGACTAAGGTGTTGAATAAACCAGCCTTAACCGCCGTCTCAACGATGTCAGCCATGAGTTTTCTTGCTTTGTAAATGAGTCTCCTGTTAAGGGATACTATAAATCAACCTTAACTGACATCTCTCAAAGGTTCAATTACTCATCCTGAAGGTTAGCTGTGTCATCAACTTTAGAATTAATACCCTGTACAATTAAAATTGAGCAAGGTACATGATGGACAATGTAATTGCTAATACTCCCCAGAAGAATTTCTTGCAAACCCCGACGACCTCGACGACCGAGTACAATTAAATCTGCCCCCCAACTATTAGCCAGATCTCGAATCGCACTCCCTGCATCTCCCACTTTGCAATCCCATTCGGTCTGAACTCCCTGTCCGGTTGCCTTTTCGCAATAGCTAGCAAGCCATTCACGGGCTTTTTCGCTTTCCTTCCGCATCTTTTCTTGCATCAGGTGGGCAAAGTCTATCAATTCTCTGCCAAACATATCTCCATAGAAACCAGCACCTTCCGTTTCTAAAGGTAGGCAATGAAACACCATTAGAGATGCTTCTTCTTTTTTCGCAATCTCTAGGGCTTGTTCAAACACGGCATCTGATTCGGGTGAGTGATCAATGGCTACCAATATTTTTTTGTATTTCACAATAATTCCCTCCTTTTACCAAGTACGGCTGGCGGCTTAAAAACCTTTATATAGCCAGTCTAAATGATTTGTAAAACACCTCCCCCTTGTCTCTCTTGTCTCTCTTGTCTTCCTTGTCTTCCTTGTCTCTCTTGTCTCCCAAGTCTTTCCTGGTTCACGAATCAAATAGACTCGCTATATTTAGGTGGGCAGTGCCATTCGTATTAACTCAGTCGGCGCAATTTTTCGTTAAGTTGTCCGGATTGTGATTACTCGTTGGTCATAAGTCATGGGTAAGGGTAAAAATTCCTGGTCTTCCCCTACCCTTACCTCTATTTTCTCCGCTCGCGGCGCGATTGTTAGTAACGATTTGTATTAGAGTCGTGAGGTGTTTAGACTCCGTACAAATTGCTCTAACCTGTCCATTCCTTTCTCGATAGTTGCCATATCTGTAGCATAAGATAAGCGGATACAGTCATCAGCGCCAAAGGCAATGCCGGGAATAGCCGCGACTTGATAAGATTCGAGTAAGGTGTTGCAAAACTCTAGAGACTTTAGCCCTGTTTTACTAATATCAGCAAACAGGTAGAACGCCCCCATCGGTTTGGGACAAATCAGTCCAGGAATGGCGTTAATCCGATCAAACATAACTTGTCGTCGTGCGGCAAAGGCGAGACGCATCTCTTCGATGCAATCTTGGGAACTTTCTAAAGCGGCGATCGCACCATACTGAGCAAACGTACACACATTAGACGTACTGTGACTTTGAATACTGGTGACAGCCTTAATCAGTTCTAATGGCCCCGCTAAATAGCCCAAACGCCAGCCAGTCATTGAGAATGCTTTGGCAAACCCATTACTAATAATTGTGCGCTCAAAGATATCTGATCCGACCGCACCAATACTCAAATGTTGGGTGCCATCATAAAGAATCTTCTCATAAATTTCGTCAGAGACGACCAAAATATCTCGCTCGACAATAACTTTAGCAAGGGCTTTTATCTCCTCTGGGGTATAAACCATACCCGTAGGATTCGACGGAGAATTAAGAATAAATAACTTGGTCTTGGGTGTAATCGCGGCTTCTAGCTGATCCGGGGTAATTTTGTAACCCGTCGAGGCATCCGCTGGTACAATCACAGAAGTGCCACCGGAAAGTGTGACCATTTCCGGATAAGATAGCCAGTAGGGAGCGGGAATAATCACTTCATCCCCTGGTTCAATCAGCGCCAGCATTAGATTAAATAGGGAATGCTTGCCACCGTTAGTAACGATCACATTTTCCGGTTTGTAATCGAGACTATTTTCCTCATGGAGTTTACGGGCGATCGCTTCTCGTAACTTAGGTTCTCCTGCGGCTGGGCCATATTTGGTTTTCCCTTCATCCAAGGCTTTTTTAGCCGCTGCTTTAATAGGGGCGGGGGTATCGAAATCGGGTTCCCCAGCGCTGAAACTACAAACATCCAAGCCTTCAGCTTTCATCGCCTTGGCTTTGGCGGAAATTGCCAGGGTTAGGGAGGGGGAGACTTGACCAACTCGTGCTGCCAGTTTCATGCTTAACTTACCTGAAAAATAAACTGAGGACTTGTACTACGCAAAACGCTAGGGCAATCCTTTCAGTTTCTCAAAGATAGCTGGCAATGCCTATGTAAATTGCCTTTTTTTTTACTTTTTCAGGATGGGAAAGGACTCATCAGACTACCTGGCTGTTCCTCATGGGGGAATCCACTCTCAGAAATTAGAGGATGGCATACTGAGTTCCCTTCAAACCTAAAGAAAAAATAAAGATCCCTTCGGTAACGAGAATGATCACAACTGTAAACAAACTTGTGAATGGTGTGATGTCAAACTATGAACTTAAGTTAACGAAAAACTACAAAATATATCTTTCCTAAACTGATGTGTTTTTTTGCGGTGTTGTCCTGTCAGTTACTTGAAAGTTAGCTTACTATTTTCATTTATAGGCTGCTGTCATGGTAGGGGGTAGAGATGTTAGATGTAGAACGATACTACAAAGTCCTAGATATAGAGCTAGGAGCCTCACCGGAGGAAGTTCACCAAGGCTACCTTGATATGACTTGGGTATGGCATCCTGACCGTTTTGTTGGTCATCCCCGACTACAACAGAAAGCTCATCATAAGCTTCAAGAACTGAATGAAGCCCATGAACGGTTACGCTCTTGCCAGTCTATTTCTTACACTAAAGATTTACGATCCAAGTCAAAATTCCGAACCTCTCCGACACCTCAAAATCAATCCTCATCGGTAGGGTTGTACAAACCACAAGTGCATCGGACTTGGAGAGAACAAGAGAAGCCAACGGTTAGGGAAACTCGGCAAAACGTCAGTTTTAAAACGAATAAGCTGGATGATTGGTTGGATTAATTTGTTTTATAGCGGTTCTTATAGCCAGTCTAAATGATT
>DNGI01000163.1:6914-7569 GCA_003486645.1 Cyanobacteria bacterium UBA11370
GGGAGTGGGGAAGAAAATTAAGAGTACCTCACCCATCTGAGCAATGCTATAATTCAATTCAAGTTTTGAATATCTGTAATACTGAGTCCAGTTTTCTGACTAATCGTTTCAACATCAAGGACATCGAGGAGTTCACGAGCAATAGCGATCGCTTTTTCTCTCATGCCTTCTTGTCTGGCTTTCAGAATCGCATTTTGGCTATCATGAATAAAGATTTCTCGCTTCTCTAGTGCCTCTAACTCTCGTTTCGTTAGCTTACTTTGTTTAGCAATATCAAACGCTTTATTAATGGCAGAAACTTCTCCCATGCTTGGTGGGACAGACCTTAATGTATTCGCACACTTGAGAAAATAAAGCCATTTATCGGTAATAGTTTCTAATTGATCGAGTTCCTTCTTAAACTTAGGTAATTCCACAAATACCAATTCGATATCATTGGTATAATCGGTTAAATCTTCTTTCTCTTTCAGGCAATAACGTGAGATCACTTTACTACTGCTAGCAAACATCTCAAAGTCTGTTATGGTAAGAGCAATCACTGGGTTGAGTAAGTTATAATCTTCCCCGACTGAGAGTTGAATAGAAAAGGCTTTAGCCGCGTTATACAGAACTCGTTTCTCAAACCCCAGCACATTTAACACCTGCATTTCAATAA
>DNGI01000163.1:7776-7991 GCA_003486645.1 Cyanobacteria bacterium UBA11370
TTTAACACCTGCATTTCAATAATGACGGTTTTGTTTCCGGTGATGATGGCTTTAACATCCAGGTAGGAATCTTTAATCCCTTTAATACGCGGTGCTTGATAAGGGTCAAGGATTTCTAAATCTTGAATGATATCTTGTTCTTGGTAGAGGATAGCATTCAGAAAACTGATCAAAATGTCTTTGCTCTTTTTAGAACCAAAGATTTTCTTAAAGGC
>DNGI01000096.1:0-11977 GCA_003486645.1 Cyanobacteria bacterium UBA11370
ATTCTAATCATGGTTATAAGTTTTACTTATTCTTTCCTACTCCCCACTCCCCATTCAAAACAGAAGCTAAAAATCAAAGTAAATATAAGGTAAACCCCCTTCAGGAGACAACAACCAGACGGTGAGTAGGGATATTGGCACTAAAAGCAGCTTCACAGGCCAATTAAGTTGTAACTTCAGACCCCGTTGGATGCTGTACACAAACCCCATTAACAGGACAATTAACGTTAGCAAAATAGCGATCTCAAACCGTTCCAAACCAAACGGTTTCAGGTAAACATTTTCAGCAAACTGAATATCTGCTGCTTTACCCCAGAGATTCTGAATCACAAAACTCGCTTCTTTAATACTCGGTAAGCGGAAAAAGATCCAGGAGGTAAAAACCATAAACTGAGTCAACAACCACGCCACCAAAACCCCAAACCCCGTTTGCCACCACCACTTTAATCCATTCAAACGTTCCGATGCGGCTTGAGTTAATCGGTGAACAACTAAAGCCAGACCATGCAATCCTCCCCAAACCACAAAACCCCAGGTTGCACCATGCCAGATGCCAATAATTAGCATGACGATGAATAGGTTAAAACAGGTACGACGCAATCCTTTACGCGACCCACCCAAGGGAAAATAGAGATAATTGCGAAGCCAGTCTCCTAATGTAATATGCCACCGTCGCCAGAAGTCAGCAATACTCGTACTAAAGTAAGGAAAGTTAAAATTTTCTGGCAGATTAAACCCTAGTAATAGCGCACTTCCCCGCGCCATATCCACATAACCACTAAAATCGAGATAGAGTTGTAAACCATAGGCAAGAATTGCCAGCCATAAATCACCACTACCCGCTCGTTCTAAGTTCCCAAAACACAAATCAACTAGAATTCCAATTCGGTCTGCTATCAGCGCTTTTTTTATCGCACCGCAAGCAATTAACCAAAGTCCTTCCGTTAAGCGGTCAAGCGTGGGAAATTGTAAAGTTTTCAGTTCACCTGCAAATGGATGGTAGCGCGTAATTGGCCCTGAAATAAGTTTGGGAAAAAATAACTTATAAGCTGCAAAATTAAGAAACTGGTTACTTGCTGGAGCGCCGCGATACAAATCAATCAGGTAAGCAATACACTCAAAGATAAAAAACGACAGTCCAAGAGGAGCAATTAAGCTGTTGCCAATTCCATTCGCCGTCTGTTGAATAGCAGGTAGATTCAGGAGTCCGGCTAGGTTTGTGAGGACAAACGGTATGTATTTGAAACTAAACAAACACAGGACATTTAACCCAATCCCCAGCCACAATAACTTTAAGCGTCGCTGATTCCACAACTCTTGTGCCAACAGCCAATCTTCATTAGAAAGATTTTGATTTTTAATGTATGACCCTGGTGATGTATTTAACGCAATGGCTTGTCCCAGATTAAAATTAATTAGGGTTATAACTAATAGCAGGGGAATATATAGGGTAATAACGAATAATAGGGGAATATATTCGATTTGCAGGGTTGCGTAAAAGATTAAACTAGCAATTAAGAGTACCCACAATCGCCAAGATGTAAAGCGCTTTAGCCAGTAAATTGCTAAAATGCCAAGTAATAAAATTCCATATTTTACTGATATAAATGTCATTATTTTTTGATTATTTATTAGTTCTTCTTCATTCAAATAACCAACGACTAACAACCAACAACCAACAACAAACCACTAATGACCAACCACTAGTGACCAAGGAATTACCGGATCTTGAGCTAAAGAGTTAGAAACTTCGTAAGCACCATAGCGGTTGAGGTGACTGGGGTCGGAAAAGTAGTCGGGTTTGTGCAGTAATAAGTCTCTCAAATCTCGGAAAATCAGTCCCCTTTGTAAGGCAGTAGCGTGCATATGCTGTTGAAATTGTTCCTCGTATTTCAGACGTACTGGATCTAAGTAATCGTTCGTTAGAGGAAGGTTGACAAAGACAATATTAATGTTATGGACTTTGGCGAATTCTAGAAGCGCTTCGAGTGCCCGATCTTGCTTTCCATTTAACTGGAAAGATTCATAACTGCTATCATAAGCTCCTGCAACTCTAGGATGGTTTTGGTAATAAGTGGTCGGGCTAAAACGAATCGACAACGGCATAAAGCCATCAATATCAATCGATTCCTCAGCGTTTAATAATTCCTGGGAGTCGGGAGAGGTTGGACTTTGAGGAACGATACCGTTGAGGAGGGAAACATATTCGTCTCGTAACAGCGATTTAAGTTGGTTTCGTTGAGGATAGGTTGAGGAAACGTTGGCTAGAGATTGATTCAGCCATTCATCAATAGATTGATAACGTTCAGTTAATTCCGCTAAAGGTTGGGTACTTTGATTTTTGCTTGCAGACTGGTTTCCTAGGGAATTGGGGAAAGTTCCGGCGTTGAGTTGTTGGTAGCCCTCGGAGGAAGCGATCGCATTATACGTCACATCATCCCGACCACTATTAAAAGCGCGACTACCATCTGCCCAAATAATCAGTTTAGGCAGTTGTTCGGGGGTTAAAATACGGCGGATCATCAAGTCTACCACCTGAGCCGTTGCCCCATTAACCGCAAAGTTAAACACCTCTACATCAGCATAGCCCTGAGCTGCTAAAGCCTCTTGTAGGGCAATGGGATCGACTCCGCGCAGCGCCCTGGAACTTCCGACAATCAGGACATCAGGGGGACCACTCTGAACCACACGCTGTTGGTAAAGGGCTAGTTTTTGGTCTAAGAGGGGGTTATTGAACGAGGGATTGAGCGATCGCGCTAGGGCTAATAGGGCACGGGTCGTATTATCTCGTTGAGAGGTTGCAGTATTGTCAATAATGACACTCATGTCTCCTTTTGAGGTAAACCCAGAGGCGTTAAAGTTATCGGAGGTTTGATTTTCCCCTTGTTGTAAGGAGACTTGAGGTAGAGAGACGGATTCAGAGGAGTTTTGAGTCGTTTCCGCTGCTGGTGGGACGACTTGGGAATTTGTTTTGAAGCGCAGGAATTGACCCATCAGCCAATCGGTTTGAAACGTTAGTAATAATCCTAGAATGCTCCACACCATTGCTACTGTAACGGCTTGAGTGTTGGTGGGGCTAGACCGTTGGGAACTGATGGGTAAGTCTTGATTTTCTAACGTTGGGACAAATAACTGAGAGTAACACAACCAACGCTGAACCGTCTGAACCATTGCCTGAGAAACCCCTGTCAGTCCCTCTTGCAAGTCTTGTGCGGTTGAGTCGGAACCCGATTCTGATTCCCCCGTGGGAACAACCAAGGCATTCCCGTAAGCATCCGACGTGGTAAACTCTGGAGTAGCTTCGGGGACTAACCGCCGTCGAGGAACAAAATCCACCCCATAATTCCACTCTGGAGCATCCGTACCGCTGCGACGACCATAAACTCGAATTCCAGCAATAGCAGGAAGCGCAAGCTGGCGGAGGAATCGAGCGATCGGCAAACTGACCTGAGTTTGGGACGGACACAGGGGAGCCTCACTCATGATATGCAACAAATCCTGCTTGCGGCGAATTTTTAATTGAATGCCGCCCGTTGCCAGTCGTCGGTCAAGGTTAGGATTAAGTAAGCGTTCTAGTAAAAAGGTCAGAGCATCCAAGTTTCCAGCTTGTGCTAAGGAATAGGTCGAAGATGCTAACCGACCCTCTTGGCTTGCTGGCAGATTGAGCCAATCGATCCAAAGCGGTGTTTCTTCCTCCAACTCTATCGAGTATCGATTCGACTCAACACCATAAATTGTAGCGGCTTTAATCCCTTGAGGAGATAGAGATGCTAAAACGGGCGCGATCGCACTGACAGCGGTTCCTTTATCCGGGACATGGGCTTCCTGACTCCCCAAAAGGCTGCAAAATAAATGTAAGGTCGCCTCCTTGAGAACGGTTCGCACCTGCATTCCCAATTGGTCAAGGGACTGATTTAAAAGCCTTGCGATCGCTTGGACATCTCCCCACCGCGCCCAATCTTTGAGCATATCTTCCGCTGGGGTTAAATCGACCCGCAACATCCATTCAGGAGACGCTTCCCCACTCACCTGAGAGCAAATTGCCCCATCTCGAAACCCTCGAAGTTCCAAACCCCGCAACTGTTCGACCAAGGGTTCTGCTAGCAATGATAAATCGGGACTGTAATTAGAATTACAAATAACCCAAAGACGGCGATTTTTAGGGAATGAGGGGAGGGGGTGATCTCTATGGAAAAACTCCCCGCCTCTGTGCGTCTGTGCATCTGTACGTCTCCCTCTCTCCCTCTCTCCCTCTCTCCCTCTCTCCTTTAACTCTTGGATTTGGACTTTAACACTAACTCCCAGATGACTCAGATTGCTGCTAAGATAGCGGGCGATCGCTTCAGGGGAACCGGAACGGGCGAGACTTTCATGGGCAACGAGTAGCGCGGAGTGAGTGCTTGGTGTTTCTAATGATGTCTCGATAGATGCCTGAGAAGCAATTCCCTGATCCGTTGTCGCAGGTTTGATCCGAATTTGTTTAATCCAGTCTGGATCGGGTTGGGTTACTCTACGCCCATAAATAATAATTTGGTAGATTGGGGTTTCAAGATCCAGAGGAAACTTTCCAATTCCCTGCTGTTCTTTGAGGGCATTCAACAAACGATTGACGACAGTCTTCGCCTCTAGAGGGTGACGACTCTCGCAGAGAATGTGTAGATTATTGCCGCGTAACCGAACTCGCAGGCATACTCCGGGTTGCGCGATCGCAGTATAAGCCCATTGAGCCAGAGAGGACGGACGAGTTTTTAGGTGGCGTTGCTTGACATCCAACATTACAAACTTGTTACAGGGTTGGTTGGGAAGTGGGAAGTGGGAAGTGGGGAGACCAGGAGTGGGGGTCATCCATAATCTGAGGGTAGGAAGGGAGTAACTTAAGCTGAATACATCCTAAAATGTAGCAGGATGTTCCTCTTGTCGGTAATTAATTTGTGAAAATCTGTAACCTACACAAGGGGAATGAAGAGCTTATTATATTCCTTCACCCAAAACGATAGACCATTGTGACTGAGCAAACCCCACAAGCACCAATTCCTACAGAATTATTATTAAGTTTGGCGACAGGTCCTGTACTCCTAGGCATCCTCTCAATGCAAGCCATTGGTTCCTGGGTACAAATGGCGGGTGTGGCTAGCGAAGAAATCTTTCGAGGCGATCGCTTGCCTGTTCTGCCTTTTCCCGATTCGGAAATGGATCGTTAAGCTATTTTCAACTTCGTTACTTGCAGAACTACTCAGAGTAGCATTAACCCCGTAAAATGGATCATCTTTCTCCAGTTGTGAACAGACACTATGAGTTCCGTCCTCCACTCATCTGATCGGGAATTTGCGATCCCTTCTACCTCCCAACTCTTGCTACGCCATCGCCTCAAAGTTGTAGAAGAGTTGTGGGAGTCTGTTCTTCTCTCTGAATGTGGACAAGAACTAGTCGATTTGCTCTCATCCCTGCGTCAATTGTGTTCGCCAGAAGGACAAGCAACGGACTTTCCTCAATCGTCGGTTACTGAAGTCATTGAAAGACTTGACCTGAATGCCGCGATTCGGGCATCACGGGCGTTTGCGCTTTACTTCCAATTGATTAATATTGTTGAGCAGCATTACGAACAGCGGGATCAACAACTCTCACGACGTGCTATTTACACCAGTTCCTCTATCACTGACCATTCCTCGTTTCAACCTGCTACAGTGAAAGCCAATGGCAATTCAACCCTGGCATCTAGCAATGGTGCGGAAGCAGATGGTCAAGGCAGCGATCCGGTTGCTGATTTATTAGAAAAAAGTTGGCAAGAAAGTGGCACTTCCCAACGCGCCTCTAGTACCTTCCATTGGTTATTTCCCCACTTACGCGATCTCAATGTCCCACCTCGGCAAATTCAGCGGCTGATTGATAATCTAGATATTCGGTTAGTTTTCACCGCTCACCCCACCGAAATTGTTCGTCACACAATTCGGGACAAACAGCGACGTATTGCTAAAATCTTACAGCAGCTAGACCAAGCGGAGGAAGGGTTTAGACCGTTAGGATTACAGCAATCCTGGGAGGTAGAGGGGTATATCTCACAACTGCGAGAAGAAATTCGCTTGTGGTGGCGTACTGATGAGTTACATCAATTTAAGCCGACGGTACTTGATGAGGTCGATTACACGCTTCACTATTTTCAAGAAGTGCTTTTTGATGCCATTCCTCAACTGTACAATCGTCTTAAACAAGCCTTAAAGGATTCTTTCCCTTGGCTGACACCGCCCGCTAAGAATTTCTGTAAGTTTGGTTCCTGGGTGGGTTCGGATCGGGATGGCAATCCTTCCGTTACCCCAGAAGTAACCTGGCAAACGGCTTGCTATCAGCGCAGTTTGGTGCTAGAAAAGTATATCAATTCAGTCAAGCGTCTGACGAATTTGTTGAGCTTGTCGCTACACTGGAGTGATGTTTTACCGGAATTGTTGGATTCGCTAGAACACGACCGCTCCCAAATGCCAGAGGTTTACGAGCGACTAGCCATTCGCTATCGACAAGAACCCTATCGGTTGAAGCTGGCTTACGTACAGCAGCGCTTGGAAAATACCCTGGAACGGAACCGCCACCTCTCGACGAGTAAGATTTTACAAGCAGAAAGTCCGGAAACTGTCAATCCCTATGTTTACCGCTCTGGGGCTGAGTTTTTGGCAGAGTTACAACTCATTGAGCGAAATTTAGCCGAAACGGGCTTGAGCTGTCAAGAGTTGGCGCATTTGATTTGTCAAGTCGAAATTTATGGCTTTAATTTGGCACACCTGGATATTCGTCAGGAAAGTTCTCGCCACTCGGATACATTGAATGAGATTACCGAGTATTTGCAAATTTTGCCCAAACCCTACAATGAATTATCGGAAGCAGAGCGATCGCTTTGGTTAGCCACGGAATTACAAACGAGACGACCCTTAATTCCGAGTGAATTGCCGTTTTCGGAAAAAGCCTGCGAAACGATTGAAACGTTCAGAATGTTACGGCGGTTGCAACAGGAGTTTGGTCAAGATATTTGCCAGACTTATGTTATTAGTATGAGTCATGAGGCTAGCGATTTATTGGAAGTGTTATTGCTAGCCAAGGAAGCCGGGTTATACGATCCAGGAACCGCGACAAGTAGCATTCGAGTCGTCCCTCTATTTGAAACGGTGGAGGACTTAAAAAAAGCTCCTGGTGTGATGAAATCGTTGTTTGAATTACCTCCTTATCGCGCTTGTTTAGCGGGGGGGTATTTGTTATTTGCGAATAACAATGGACAGATAACTAATGAGAACGGACAACTAACGAGCCTGCAAGAAGTAATGCTAGGCTACTCGGATAGCAATAAGGATTCTGGCTTTTTAAGTAGCAATTGGGAAATTCATAAAGCTCAGAAATCACTTCAGAAAATTGCTGAAGAGTATGGCATTGCCTTACGCATTTTTCACGGTCGAGGTGGGTCAGTAGGTCGAGGTGGTGGCCCAGCTTACGAGGCAATTTTGGCACAACCCGGACGTAGTATTAATGGGCGAATTAAGATTACTGAACAGGGAGAAGTTTTAGCCTCGAAGTACACCTTACCCGAATTGGCGCTTTATCATTTAGAGACTGTAACAACCGCCGTGATTCAAGCGAGTTTGTTAGGGAGTGGCTTTGATAATTTAGAGCCATGGAATGAGATTATGGAAGAATTTGCGACGCGATCGCGCCAGCATTACCGCGCTTTGATTTATGAACAACCGGACTTTCTAGATTTCTTTAATGAAATAACTCCAATTCAAGAAATTAGCCAGTTACAAATTAGTTCTCGTCCTGCACGTCGCGGGGGTAAGAAAGATTTTAGCAGTTTGCGGGCAATTCCTTGGGTCTTTAGTTGGACTCAGAGTCGTTTCTTATTACCGAGTTGGTATGGAGTGGGAACGGCGTTGAATGGGTTTTTGGATGAGGAACCTGAAGAAAATTTGAAGCTGCTGCGCTATTTTTACTTCAAGTGGCCTTTCTTTAAAATGGCAATTTCTAAAGTAGAGATGACTCTGGCAAAGGTGGATTTGCAAATAGCAGGTCATTATGTACGAAAATTGTCAAAGCCTGAAGATAGTGAACGATTTGAGCGTTTGTTTGAACAGATTTCTAGTGAATTTAATCTCACTCGTGATTTAATTTTGTTAATTACAGGACACAAGCGACTATTGGATGGCGATCCGGATTTACAGCGTTCCGTTCATTTGCGTAATGGTACTATTGTTCCTCTTGGTTTCTTGCAGGTTTCATTACTTAAACGCTTACGTCAACATGGCAATCAAACGGCAACAGGTTTTGTGCAATCTCGGTATAGTAAAGGGGAGTTATTGCGTGGGGCGTTGTTAACGATTAATGGGATTGCGGCTGGAATGCGAAATACGGGTTGATTTGTTGTTGGTTGTTGGTTGTTGGTTGTTGGTTGTTGGTTGTTTGTTGATAGCTTTTGCACAATTAGGTATTAAACGTCAAGATCCAGATCCAAGATCCCCGACTTCTTCAAGAAGTCGGGGATCTAATGTGTCTGTGCGGGGTGAATCCCTTTTGTAAAGCTACGATGAAGAAAAAAGGAAATTTTGTGAAGTTATCAATAAGATAGCCCTTCATAAACTGGAATTAAAGTTTAATTAACTTTTTGATAATAGAACCATCCGATGCTTAGAGATGCAAAATCTTTATCCTCTATTGAAGATATGATGCACCCAAAGCATTGGCTTTCCCTATTAAGTTGTTCGGTTCTAGTATCTATACTCAATATTGCTGGAAATACTGCCACAGCACTAGCAGGTTCCTTAGTCAATAGTTTAACAATTCCTGGCGAAAGTATCGATCTATCTTCCCTCAATGGCGGTAGTGGCGGTGCTAATATTAACCGCTTAGGTTTTTTCTCCGATCTTTACTATGATCGCCACAGTAATGTTTACTATGGACTTGGCGATCGCGGCCCCGGTGGTGGGGTTCTCAACTATAATACCAGAGTCCAAAAGTTTTCCTTAGATGTTAACCAAAATACAGGCGTAATTAGTAACTTCAAACTGTTGGACACCATTCTATTTACTAACAACGGTAACAACTATAATGGATTGAATCCTCGGTTACTCAATGGCGATTCAAGCGTTCTCGGTCTTAGCTTTGATCCAGAGGGATTTGCCATTTCTCCGACTGGAAACTTCTATGTTTCTGATGAATATGGTCCCTCTGTTTATGAGTTTAGTTCAAACGGTTCATTCATCCGAGCATTTACAACCCCAAATACTATTCTTCCTCAAGCAAATGGTACTCCAAACTTTGTAGATGGTCGTCCAATTCTCACAAGTGGTCGTCAAGATAACCGGGGGTTTGAAGGGTTAACGCTTAGTCCAGATGGTACAAAATTATTTGCCATGTTACAAGACCCCTTAGTTAACGAAGGTTCTCCCGACGGACGGCGCAGTAATAACTTAAGAATTGTCGAATTTGATACAGCCACAGGTCTAAGTACGGCTCAATATATTTATCAATTAGAAAGTTTGGTCGATATCAACAATCGTATTCCCGGAACTGAAAATGATTTTGGGTCAAATTCCCAAGGACGTAATATTGGCATTAGTGCTATTACCGCCATCAATAACAATGAGTTTTTGGTGCTAGAACGAGATAATCGAGGTGTGGGTGAAGCCGATCCGTTAGGGATTGCACCAGTTGCCAGTAAGCAGGTTTACAAGATTAGTTTAACAGGAGCAACGGATGTCAGTAGCATCTCCTTGGTAGGAACAAATACCCTACCTGCAAATGTAACTCCTGTGAGTAAGTCTCTCTTTTTAGATATTGCCAGTGCTTTAAAAAATGCCGGGGAAACCCTTCCAGAAAAATTGGAAGGTTTGGCAATTGGGCCTCAACTGAGTGATGGTTCCTACGCACTGCTATTAGGTACAGATAACGACTTTAGCGTTACTCAAACGGGTGAGAATAATACCCAGTTTGATGTTTGTACGGATGGCACAAGTTCTACTCAAGTACCCATTGATAGCGGTTGTCCAGAGGGACAATCTTTAATTCCTGCTTATCTCTACTCATTCAAAGTTAGCAGTACGGAATTAGGAGAATTTATCCCACCCAAAAAAGTACCAGAACCAGCAACAATAGGCGGGTTAGCTTTGTTTGGTTTAAGCGGTTTGTTGTTCAAACGGCGGAAGTAGAGTTAATACTCATTCTGTAAGAAGATGCGCTTAATACAGTACTGTTAATGCTACTCCTATACCCTGGAATAAGCGTGCTTTATTAAGAGCATCCTTTTACGTCGAATCCTGTAAAGATGTTGCAATGTAACGTCTCTACCCTTGGGTTTCTGAATTTTTCCCTATAATTATGAGCAATTAGGCAGACATGATATCATTTAAAAGCTTGATCTTTTATCTATAGAGACTTCTGGTGAATTGCAGGGAAAGTCGAAATGGCTAAAACGAAGAAAAAAATGGGTGTTCAACAAATGCTGTTACATCCACACGAAGAAACGAAAGTAATCCTTGAGTACTTGTGCGAACAGTCCGGGGAGTGTCAACAATAATAACATCGCCGTAATTTCCACCATCCGGTAAATTGATATAGATATTCACCAATAACTCGTCACCGACTATGCAACTCCTCTGCCTCAGCAATGGTCATGGAGAAGATATCATTGCCGTCCGAATTTTACAGGAATTGCAGCGTCACCCTGCTGCGCCCGAATTGGCAGCGTTGCCGTTAGTGGGTGAAGGCATGGCTTATACTCAATTGGACATTCCCATTATCGGACCAGTGCAAAGGATGCCCTCCGGTGGTTTTATTTATATGGAAAGTCGTCAATTGGTGCGAGATGTGCAAAGTGGATTATTGCAACTCACCTTAGCGCAATTTAAAGCCGTCCGCCGTTGGGCGAAGAAAGGAGGAGTGATCCTGGCAGTTGGGGATATTGTGCCGTTAGTGTTTGCGTGGTTAAGTGGCGCACCTTATGCCTTTATAGGTACGGCGAAATCTGAGTATTATTTGCGAGATGAGGCGGGATGGTTGCCTAATCGATCGCGTTGGGAAGGGTGGTCAGGTTCAGTTTATTTGCCTTGGGAACGCTGGTTGATGAGTCGGACGCGCTGCAAGGCAGTTTTTCCCAGAGATAAACTAACTACCACTATTTTACAACAATGGTCGATTCCTGCATTCGATTTGGGCAATCCAATGATGGATGGAATTGAACCTGAGAATCCTGCACCAATATTTTATGAAACGAATGCAGAATTAAAAGAAATTCAAAGACCATTGGTAATTACGTTGTTACCCGGTTCTCGGATACCGGAAGCGTATGAGAATTGGCACAAAATAGTGCTAGCCATAAATGGGTTATTGGAGGGTTTTAAAGAGCGATCGCTGTTGTTTCTCGGTGCGATCGCGCCTTCTTTAAGTCTGGACTCATTGGTAGAAATTTTACAAGGTCAAGGATGGCATCAACACCCCTCGGAATCGATTCCGTCCAATTTACAGCTTAATGACCCAACTGCTATCACTTTTACTAACAAAAACGCTACGTTAGTTTTAAGCCAAGATGACTATAACTTGTGCCTACTTAAAGGGGACTGTTGTATTGCTATGGCAGGAACAGCAACGGAACAATTTGTAGGATTAGGAAAACCTGCGATCGCTATTTCTGGATCTGGGCCTCAATATACTCCTGCTTTTGCTGAAGCGCAAACTCGTTTGTTAGGGCCATCGTTAATTTTAGTGCAGCAGCCGGATAAAGTAGCTGGGGCGCTACAGCAATTATTCCGTGATCCGGATCGATTGCAATTAATTGCTGAAAATGGTCGCAAACGAATGGGTAAAGCAGGGGCAGCTAATCGTATTGCTAATTGTTTGATGGAGAAGTTGGTTGTTGGTTGAATAGTTGATAGGAGTCTACAGCCTATTTCAGGCTTATGAAGTAAAGTATATCCAAGCCAGATCCCCGACTTCTTCAAGAAGTCGGGGA
>DNGI01000096.1:12195-13177 GCA_003486645.1 Cyanobacteria bacterium UBA11370
TTCTTCAAGAAGTCGGGGATCTTTTCAATTATTGTTTACCTTGGGGATTAAATGTTGTATATTTACCTCCTAATGCTTCTACAACAGTGCGGGTATTTACGACTAACATTTTGACATAGGTATCTCCCTCACTACCTGGTGCGCCAATTGAATCAGAGTAGAGTTGCTGAGGTGCTAATTTTACCCCTGCTTCTTGAGCTACAGTCGTAATTAAAGCAGGATTAATGGTTGTTTCAGCAAAAATTGCTGGCACTTTAGCTTTTTTAATTGAATCGGATAGGGTTTTTACGGTTTGGGCGCTGGGTTGTTCCTCCGTACTAATCCCAATTAGAGTACCAGCAACGTCTAATCCATAAGCGCGAGCATAATATTGAAAGGCATCATGGGTGGTGACAAGTTGACGTTGGTTTTCGGGAATGGTTTTAATTTGTTGAGTAATCCAGGTATCAAGTTGTTCTAATTCAGTTGTAAGTTGTGCTGCATTTTCGGTAAATTCTTGTTGATCTTCAGGAGAGAGTTCAATCAAGCGATCGCGTATCGCATTAACCATTTTTATCGCGTTTTCCGTATCCCCCCAAACATGAGGATCAGGTTCTTTTCTGCCTTGATAATTAAAATCTAACGGTTGTACGACTTCTCCAACAGCAAATTTTTTCGCCTTCACTCCAGCCGAATTCATTAACTTAATTAATCCGGGTTCCAAATTGTAGCCGTTGTACAGAATTAAATCTGCTTTTTCTAATGCAATATTATCTGCTGGCACGGGTTCATAAACATGAGGATCAGCGCCCGGTTTCAGAATACCTGTTAACTCAATTTCGTCTCCTCCTACTTGTTCTGTCCAGTCTGCAATGATAGTGCTGGTAGCAACAATATTAGGTTTATTGTTAACCGTTTGGTTTTGGTTTGTTGGATCACATCCACTTAGGTAAAGTCCTAAAATTACTACTGCGGTGGTAAACCAAGGGTGGGGAGAGGGGGA
>DNGI01000406.1 GCA_003486645.1 Cyanobacteria bacterium UBA11370
TTTTGTTAGCGTAGCGGGACGATAATCCATTTTGAGTAATGTTCACATGAGTTACTGAAACTCTGGCAGAGTGCGTTTTCCCCAATCCTTACATCCAAAATCATTGCCTCCAAAATGGTATGAGAAGGATGTATTGCATTCAACTGAGAACGGCTATAGACTCTCACCGAGTAGGGATTCAAATTGCGCTTTTAATGAGGTGAGGTCAGCAACTCTTGATACGAGTAAATTCTGATGACCTGAATCGTTTAATCGCTCTTGCCAATAGCGAATGCGCTCTGCATGATTCAACCAGAATTGAATTACTGTGTCCACGACTCGATCCATATTCCAGCCTTGTTTGGGGGGAACATTCTCGACGGATTCCAGGAAAGCGTCTAAGGTGCATTGATAGGTTCCCAAGTATTCAATGCCTGTCACTAGGGTTTTTTGGTTGAACTTGTGTTGATAATTGAAAAAGTCTAAAACTGGGGAAATTCCTAGGATTTCAAACGTGTATTCCATGGCGCTCAACCTATACTATTAAGTACTTTATAAAAAATTTTACTCAAAAATCTCATCAAAACTGAACATCATGAACATTTAAGCTAAATTTTAGATTTTTATCGCTCTTCGGAAGGATGCTTTTGAACGCCAGATTCGTCTATCCAGCCCTACGGTTCCTTAGCACTCAGAAGCCTTGAGTGCTAACTGAAAAGGGTTGGATTGTAGCCTTCAAAAAGGATGCTCACTTTAAATACTGATATAGCGCATCTAAATGAATTATGCAATAGAATTAGGGGTTCAGAGCAAGAATTTACACCTTCAGCATGATGACGATCGCTTTAATAAAAGGATTTGATATAAACTATTGAGATAAAAAAATACAGATGAAAAGTACTTGGACAAAAGTATTACTGCTAAGTTTATTGTTGATAGCGATCCTCGCTCCTTTTGCGGGTCTTGCTCCTTTGATGCTGATTGTTTTAGTAGCTGGAGTTTGTTCAATAGTGGGGTCAATTGTACAGGTTCTGATATTCGGCGAAACTCAGGACGATCAGGCAAACACTCAAAAGCGTAAGTCCTGAGCAAAATAGATGGGAGAATAACGAGAGCAGGACAGTAACAGTATAGGTAGCGACTCGAAAGTAAACGCGATCGCACCTAATATATTCAGTTACAGACGATGCTGACCTGGTTGTGGGAAAATAAAATAGCCGACTTTAAACGCTGCATCTACTTCTAATCCCTACCCATCAAACCCATGTCCACAGCCCTAAAACTGGTTTCTGAGAATCGATGCTTTGGCGGTACAGTGGGTTTTTACACTCATCACTCTCAGACTTGTAATAGCAAAATGCGGTTTGCGGTTTACCAACCGCCCCAAGCAAAATTACAACCTGTTCCAGTTCTTTATTTCCTTTCTGGTTTAACCTGCACAGACGAGAATTTCATGGCTAAAGCAGGGGCGCAACAATTTGCAGCGAAGTATGGGTTGATATTGGTTACGCCAGATACTAGCCCCCGCGATACGGGAATTGTGGGTGAGGATGATGAGTGGGATTTAGGAACAGGCGCTGGTTTTTATGTTGATGCGACTGTTGAACCTTGGTCGTTGCACTATCAAATGTATAGTTATGTTGTCCAGGAATTACCCGCTTTAATTGTCGAACATTTTCCAGTTCAACCGGAACAACAAGGTATTTTTGGTCATTCAATGGGGGGGCATGGAGCGTTAATTTGTGCGTTAAGAAACCCTCAACAGTATAAATCAGTTTCTGCCCTGGCACCAATCGCGGCACCGATGCGGTGTCCGTGGGGTCAAAAGGCATTTACTCATTATTTGGGTAGTGATCAAGAACATTGGGGCGCTTATGATGCTAGCGAATTGGTGTTAAGTTTTGGTTATAAACGGCCAATTTTAATCGATCAAGGAACAGCTGATCCCTTTCTTGAAAAGCAGCAATTGCTACCTGGAGTATTTGCTCAAGCGTGTGAAAAAGCAGGTGTACCCCTTACTTTGCGTTTCCAGGAAGGCTATAACCACAGCTACTATTTTATCGCTACCTTTATCGAAGATCACATCCGCCACCATGCTACTGCTTTGGAGCAAATTCATCGTTTGTAGGAGTGAGGACTGGGGAGTGGGGAGTGGGGAGTGGGGAAGAATATTAAATGTACTTCACCTATTTGAGAAAGGCTATATAGCGAGTTTATTTGATTCGTGAACAAGGGGAGACAAGGGAGACTTTTGGAGACAAGGGGGAGGTATTTTACAAACCATTTAGACTGGCTATTGTGCTGATAACTGATCGCTGATAACTGACTGCTGATTGCTATATTATTCTTCTTCAAACACGGGAGGCCATAGTTCATAAATCGAGATTTCCCAACCTGGAAATAACTCTGGTATAGTAAGTTTATCCTCATTCGCTAATACTAAAGGCTCACGGGTAGAACGATAAATCGTTACCGTCTGCTTATCCGGATCGATCAGTATTCCAACTCGTGCATTCATTTCCAGAAATTGCTTAATTTTCTTCCGTAGAGGTGCAATCCGATCTGTTTTAGATTTGATTTCTACGACTAAATCTGGCACCAATTCACCGAAAGAACGCTGACTTCGCCGGAGTCGTTCTGCTGAAACAAATGAAACATCGGGTGCGCGTAAATCTGTATTCGGCATGATAAATCCGCCGCTGGAATCAAACAACCGTCCTAGTCGGCGAGGCTTGACCCAGTTACCTAGCAGTCTGATAAATTCAGCCCCAATTTCGCTTGATTGAATATCTGATGGTCCCATAAGGATAATTTTGCCATCTTCTAGCTCGATTTGGTAGTCGCGCTCGTCTTCTTGAAGTTGTGCTTGTAATCGTTCAACATCGCGTATAGTCATAATCATGAGAACTTCTCCTAGGAACTCTCTGGTGTATTTCTATCTTTAATCTTATCGGTTGATCCACAACAACTGGTAAACTATTTAACCGTCCCGAAGAACGCGATCGCAATTCTAAACTTTATGAACACCCTTGATGACAAAATTGTTGTTAAAGATTATTTCAATGCCACAGGATTTGACCGCTGGCGGCGCATTTACGGCGATGGTGAGGTTAATAAAGTCCAACTTGATATCCGTAATGGTCATCAGCAGACGGTTGATACAGTTTTAAGCTGGTTGAAAGCTGACGATAATTTAACCAGTTTATCGATTTGTGATGCTGGGTGTGGAGTGGGTAGTCTTAGTATTCCCTTAGCTGAAGCGGGTGCAAAAGTCTTTGCTAGTGATATCTCCGAAAAAATGGTGGGGGAAGCTACGGAACGCGCCAAAACAACCTTGGGTCATGGGAATAATCCTATTTTTATTGTACAGGATTTAGAACATTTAAGTGGCAGTTATCATACTGTTATTTGCCTGGATGTATTAATTCATTATCCCCAAGATAAAGCGGCAGAAATGATTGGTCATTTGGCAAAATTAGCGGAGTCTCGCTTAATTGTTAGTTTTGCTCCTAAGACTCTATGCTACAGTTTGCTAAAAAAAATTGGCGAATTGTTTCCGGGTCCTAGTAAAACGACTCGCGCTTATCTGCACCGTGAGGCGGATATTGTCAAAATTTTAGAAGATAATGGGTTTTCTGTACAACGTAGCGCGATGACTAGTACTCGTTTTTACTTCTCTAGGATATTAGAAGCGACTCGTGGATGAGGTTAGGATTTAGATAGATTTACCTAATAGGGGAAGGGCGCATATCGATGCGCCCC
>DNGI01000160.1 GCA_003486645.1 Cyanobacteria bacterium UBA11370
ACTCCCCACTCCCCCCTTCCCCCTATGAAAATCATTTTCTTCGGTACTCCCCAATTCGCCGTACCTACCTTAGAACGCTTATTAAAACATCCGGAAATTGAAGTTTTGGGTGTAGTGACTCAACCGGATAAGCGTAGAGGAAGAGGAAACCAACTCTCCCCTTCACCTGTAAAAGAGGTTGCTCTTGCCCATCAACTTTCTGTTTGGCAACCGAAACGAGTGAAAAAACACACGGCAACTCTGACTCAATTACGAGAGAAAGAGGCAGATGTTTTTGTTGTCGTTGCTTATGGACAGATTCTCTCTCAAGAAATTCTAGATATGCCCAAATTAGGGTGTATTAATGTTCACGGTTCAATTCTGCCTAAATACCGAGGTGCTGCCCCGATTCAATGGTGTTTATATCATGGTGAAATAGAAACGGGTATTACCACCATGCTGATGGATGCGGGGATGGATACTGGGGCAATGTTGCTGAAGGCTTATACCTCAATTGGGCTATTCGATAATGCCCATCAGTTAGCACAAACTCTTGCTGATGTAGGGGCAGATTTATTGATAGAAACTGTGCTGAAATTACGAAGCCAGAATATTCAACCTATTCCTCAAGATGAATCCCAAGCTACCTATGCACCATTGATTCAAAAATCGGATTATTGTTTGGATTGGGGACGTTCTGCGATTGAATTACACAATCAAATTAGGGGATTTACTCTGAATTGTATCGCGTCATTTCGAGATAAACCTCTAAAAATTATCGCCACTGCCCCTCTCGGAGAAGCTTATTTTTCCCAATTGCCTCCAGAGTTAAAACGGTTGGAAGCTCAAGGATTGCCTCTGTCTGGAAAGTCGGGTAATCCGGGAGAAGCGATCGCCCTCGTCAAAGGAATTGGTCCAATTATTCAAACTGGAGACGGGCTATTAGTATTGCGAGAAGTACAGCTAGCTGGCAAACGAATTCAGTCCGGTTGGGACTTTGCTAATGGTATGCGTTTAGCTGTGGGAGAAGTATTAGGAAATGGTCAAATGTAAGCGGTTGTTTGTTGTTTGTTGTTTGTTGTTTGTCGTTTATTGTTTGTTGTTTGTTGTTTGTCGTTTGTGGCTAATTACTAATAACAACTTACAACTGATCAAAAGCTTTCAATATCAAAAGTGCAAGTTCAGTTTCCCCCCATCTCCCCCTCTCCCTCTCTCTACCCATCAAAATCAGTAGACTCAACCCCTAAAGGTTCATAGTAGCGACAAGACGCACAGGGACCATCGGGATTAACTGCACAACGTATCAATTCAGAGTGAGCATTAAACTGGCAACTCGCATCGCCGATAACCCAGCGTCCCTCAATTAGGCTTTTTTCGGTTGGACGTTGAGCTGATTGGACGTATAGGGCAATTTTGTGCAATCGATAGCGCCCTGACTTGAGGAAATAGCGATGACGGCGTTCTAGAACAGCGTAAGTTTTACCTTCAAAGTCGAGATAGCTACCCGGTTGAGGAGTCCAATCAAGCTGGACATTTCCAAGGGTTTGACGTGGGTGCGTCAGAATCAGCTCTGCGGGTAGAGAATCTGGCTCCATAGTGATGTATGTAATGCGGACTACATTTGGATGGTATCGCAAGTAACGCCTGTAGCTCTCTCACTTCAGATTCTGCATAGAATTATCATGTCAGGAGTATGAGTTAATTCTAATAGCTAATAGCTAATAACGTAAGTTGCTAGTTATAAATCAAGAGATGGCTAATGGCTAATAGCTAATGGCTAATGGCTAATGAATTATTTCTCTTAACCTTTGTCCGTTAATTATTAGCAAAAACTAGCTCCACATTAAACTTTGTCTAGCTTCTATTCTGTTTTTATATTTTTTGCAAAACTTCTACTAATTCCCGATTTATAGCTTCATATCCGGCTGAATTAATATGTAATAAATCTTTAGTATAAGCAGTTTTTGTTTTGCCATTCTCTTCAAGAACTGCATAAGCATCAAAAATAATCACATCCTTGCTTTCTAAAGAGCGAATATAACTATTAACATCTTCAATATCTTTATCGATGTCACTGAGATTCGGCCAGCGGAATCGATCTTTTAGGGGTAGATCTCGCTTACCTAGCGGGAAAATTGTAGTTAAAATTACTGTAGAGCCTAAATCCTGAGATTTTTCGGCAATTTTGCGGATATTTGCTTTGCAATTTTCTACAATATCTTTTCTTTCTTTCGGAGGTAACGGCAACATTCTTAAGTCATTACCGCCCACTTGTACAACAATCACTTGCGGCTTCAAATAGCTAACGTGATAATCAAATCGCAAGAAGGCTTGGGTAGACGTTTCTCCAGAAATTCCACGATTTATAAATTCAAAATTATTGAGTTTGGGGTTCCGCCAAGCTTGAGATCTGGAATCTCCGAAAATAACTACTCTTGTTTTATTAGTTTCTTGTAGATTTTGCTCTAGAGAGGCTTCCTCGTAATTGGGGTAACGCTGGAAATTTAGCGGATCTAAGCTAACGGCATTAATAAATAGATAATACTCTCGAAGTTGCTGAATCAGAAACAAGTTGAAAGAAGCTGAAACAAGAAACAGAACGGATATCAATATAAGGAGGCTATTTTTAATATAAAATTTCATAATGATTTTTTAGCTTAGTCTAAGTTCCAAGTAGGAAACGGAAAATGGCAAGAACGATAGTTCTTCTGGGCTAGCAGCCGAAAAGCTTATGGGGTGTAGCTTTAAGGTTGGGTGTGGGGTCTGACCCATATTGCCAAAATTCCCTGGAGAAATCATATTATACTTGTCGGGTTTCTACTACCATGTGATGCAAATTCAACTTAGACTATTACCGGGTGCTGTGTCGGAGTTATTCGCTCAAGCAAGTAGTTCTGGCAGGATTACAAAGGCTGATCAGTATGGACTAATGGCTGCCTTGTTAGAGGATTCACTCACCGAAGAAGAGAAGGACTCGATTGAAAGGTTACTGCGTTCATTGTATCGGGGACGAATGAAGGTTGTTGATGAGATCTCAGCACTTTGATCATTGATGCGTCGTTGACCCTAGACAACAACCAAGAGATAATTTAATAGAATTGTCTGAAATTCAAACAGACGAACAACGTTTCGGATGCCCCATCCCAGCCGTAATAGCATAACGTTGAGCCAACAGCCGCAACCACAGCGCGGGATAACGCTTTTCTACCCAAGGCTTAACACCCTCAACCCAATTCGGAAACCACCCCTTCAATAACCAACTTACTAAAGCGTAAAGCGTAAAACTCCAGTAACTTCCAAGCCAACGTAACATATCCTTGACACCAGCCATTTCCAAAATCCAGAGTAAGAGGTTAGGATTACGTCTTGCTGCCTTCAGTGCCAGTCGATTAAAGGTTAACCAATTAAAACGATCTTTAATAAAATTGTCGGCTACTTCTGGCGATTCATCAGCTAACAATCCAAAAAACGTATTGAGCATGGCATTAATTCGCTGGGGCGGTAAATGATATCCTGTTGGTACCATCATTCCCTTAGAAAAAAGCCAGGTGACAGAAATATTACTTTGATAGGCGCGAATTTGATTTAAATCGTTGGCAGTTAAAAGATTATGGCGCAGTGCTGTATCCAAAAGGTCAGTTAAACGCTCAAGATTGCGAACTAGGGAACCAAAACCCGTAAAGATTAAGGGAGACTGGAGGGAGGCGGCATCGCCAATAGCAATGAGTCGGTCAAATGCTACCGTGCGATCGCTACTTCCCACTGTAAAATGCCCCGGAATATACCCAAACGTCGGCTTCTTCCACACCAGCTTTTCCATGTCGCAACGGCGGTACTCCGGCAGAATTGTAAAGAAATCTTCATACATTTCTAATAATGAGCCGGGATTCTCAGGATTCACCTGATGGTAATGGAATAAATAAATGGTCAGTTCATCTCCTTCACCGGGGAACAACTCCCAAATCAACTGACGACCCCGCGAAATATCTCCATGACTATTGAGTACGTCCCCATAATCAGAATCCCACACCCCAGGCTCAAACCCACTAGCGATCGCTGCCCCTACCGTAGGGCAAACACTATCAAACGCCCGACTTCCATTCAGTTGCCATGCAATCGGTGAGGCGGTTCCCATCGCATCCACCAGCAGACGACCGCTAACTTGTTGGTTAGATTGAGTAGGTAAGTGCTGCAAACTTACGACAACTTGTTCTGCTGCAATATCAGCGCGGATAAACTCGGTTTCATCCCAGATTTCACCGCCAGCCTTTCGCAGCTTTTCACCACACATTTGTAACAATTTCTCAGAATCAAGAGCAACATTGAGGACGGTGGGCGTATGTAAGATAGCAGCTTTGAGATGGGGTGGGTTGTTGCTATCAAAGAATTTATTGAATCCGTCGATATATTCCCTAGCAATGATGCTTTCAAACTCAGTCGGGGTAAATAAACCCAAATTAATTAAGCTTTGGAATTCCTCGCGGGAAATATTCCACTCGCGGTTCATCCGCCCAAACGGTAAGCGTTCAACCAACAGTACCCGATAACCTCGTTGCGCCATCACAGCAGCATGGATAACGCCCAACGCACCACCAATATAGATTAAGTCGTAAGTTGGGGAATCTTTTTGCTCTCCCCCTCTCCCCCTCTCCCTCTCTCCTCCTGTTGCGTCACACACAACCTGTTTTGGCTGCTGGGGATTTCGGACACCCTCTCGCCACCGCTTCTCCCACCAGTAAACGCGATTGAGATCATATTCTCCTTTAGGCATTTTTTGGAAGAAATGGACGGTTTGGGGATAATAGGGTGCTAAGGCATCGAAAATAGATTGGTTCGATAAATCAATGACTGGGGGTTCGGGGTAGTGGTAGGGGAACTGACGGCGTAAATCGGTGGTCAGCTTTTGCAGAATTTGTCTCTCACCAGGAATAGTTCGATCTGCCCAACGAAAGGCTTTGAGGTAGGTCGTTCGCTGCACTGACCAGACAAATATGGAGAGTTCTGGAATCGGTGCGGCACTAGATATAGGGGTATGGCGGTTGAGGGCAGTCTCAAATTGCAGGCGAATACCGTTAGGAGTGATAATTTTAGTCCCCTGTTCGTGCTGCCAGTCCTTCTGTAACCAGGTACAGACGGCGTTTGTATCAGGGTTAGGTATTTCTACGTAAAGAATTTCTCTGGTCATAGTAATTTAGATCGACTAATGAATTACGCAAGATGACGGAGGTCACTAGGGAGCAAAATAGGCTAAACTTGCCAATACTTGATTGTTAATATTATTAACGAAAGTTTACATTTGTCTCATCTTTATTAAGGTTAGGGTGCCATTGTTAACTAGCCATGAATTATCCCATCCCAGTTAGCTCTCAAGAAATTGCTGCCTTGCGTCAAAAACCTGTTGATGAAGAATTAGTGGCGGCTGCGATCGCGGGTGTCATCCAGATTGCTCGCCAGCAGGGACAGTCCCTAGATGATTTAACGGCTGAAGTACTAGAAGAAGATTGTTTACTCGATCAGGCACAAAGACGCTGGCTTAGTGACATTGTTACTCAAGCTTGGGAAACTCTGCCTTCAGTTTGAATCGATGTTCTCATATCAGTGGGTGAGAAGCACCAACTGTCAGTCAACCGACGGGAGGTGCAATATTGCCGTGTGGGCGATCGTTATAAGGTATGGTTTTGATAGTCCCTGCTTGTTTATATTATGATGTCCAGCTAATCACCCCTAATTAAATTTCTTCCTCTCCCCCTCTCCCCCTCTCTCCCTCTCATCAACGGCTAAATGACATCTTTGACCACAACTTAGTATGAGTCTATGGGATCATAATAGATGGTATCCCCTGCTCTTGAACGCATCTAACGAATGAAACAGTTGATTCAAGGTCTGCATGAATTCCAGACCCATTACTTTACCGCTCACCGGGAGTTATTTGAACTACTCTCTCAGGGACAGCATCCGAGAGTTCTCTTCATTACCTGTTCCGACTCGCGCATTGACCCGAATCTGATGACCCAAACTAAACCTGGTGAAATGTTTATTATCCGCAATGCGGGTAATATCATCCCTCCTTACGGTGCGACAAATGGTGGGGAAGGTGCAGCCGTTGAGTATGCAATTCATGCGTTAGGGATTGAGGATGTGATTGTGTGTGGTCACTCCCACTGTGGTGCGATGAAGGGATTGCTCAAAATCGACAAGCTGGAAGACGAAATGCCTGCGGTTTACCAATGGTTGAAGCACGCGGAAGCGACTCGCCGCATCATGAAGGAACATTACCAGAACTATGAGGGTGAAGATTTACTCAACGCCGCCATTCAAGAAAATGTCCTAACCCAGCTAGAGAATTTACGTACCTATCCTGTCATCCAATCTCGACTCAAAGCGGGTAAACTCCAGCTTCATGCTTGGGTTTATGAGATTGAAACTGGAGAGGTTTTGGAATATAGTCCCGTCCAGGGTCAGTTTGTACCCCCTCAAACTCAGTTTGCCAGAGCGGCATGGATCACACCAGAACAGCAAGAGCGGATCTATAAAGGCTCTTACACAAAAAGTAGTTAAGGTTAAGTAAAATTTTGCAATTGGCAACGGTTAAAGAGAAAATTCCTTTTCCCTTTAACCCTTAACCCTTCTCCTTAAAAGATTTAAGCCTCAGCAGCTACCAGTTCCGGTTCAGCCGATACCTGAGTTTCAGGTGCGTAGACGCTGACTTTCTTGCGGGATTTGCCTTTTCTTTCAAAGGTAACAATCCCATCAATCAAAGCAAACAACGTATCATCCTTACCCCGACCTACATTAGTGCCTGGGTGAAACTTAGTCCCCCGTTGACGTACTAAGATATTGCCTGCTCTAACAACCTGACCCCCAAACCGTTTAACCCCTAGGCGTTGGGCATTAGAGTCACGACCGTTACGAGTACTCCCTGTACCTTTCTTATGAGCCATAGTCTTCTCTTGATATCCTTAAATTATTTCTATTCTTCTTCTGAAACAGTCTGAGTGTCCGATACCGATGTGTCAGTCGGTGTTGGATTGACTGTCGATGTCTCCTTTGGTTCAGCCGTTGCACTAGTTAGTACAGAACCATTCATACTAATGGAATTAACCATCAGGCGGGTAATTTCTTGCCGATGTCCGCGTTTTTTGCGAGTTTTCTTCTTCGGTTTCATCTTGTAGACAAGGACTTTGCGACCGCGAAAGTGCCGCATCACCGTGCCTTCAACGGTTGCCCCTTGAATGAAGGGTTGACCAATTGTCACCTCGCCATCGTGCTGAACGAATAAGACGCTTTCAAGGGTAACTTGTTCTTCTGGTTCAACTGGCAGGAGTTCAATGTCGTAAAAGCGACCGGGTTCAACTCGCAGTTGCTTACCGCCTGTTTCAACAATTGCGTAACTCATGGGATTGTCCTTAATAGTAGCCGTACAGGTAGCCAGCTCTTAGGCTTGGAGTGGCTTTTGGTATAAGTGAACCTGATCCGAGCAGGAATATACACGCAATTTACTATCATCCTAGATTGGATGGGGGTGTGTCAAGGTTGATTGATGTTTTAGCTAAAAGCTGTAGGAGGTTTCTACTTTTGATTGGCAAATTGTGTTCCTTGAGTTAGGTTGTGTAGGAGGAAAAATATCCAGCTTCTACATCATCTTTAAATTTTTGCAGTCTTTCCTCTAGTTCAACAGTAATTCGTTCTATCTGAGTATCAGTACTTAGAGTTGGATGTACAGTCTTGGCAATTTGAAGAAGTTGTGCAGAAGCCGATTTTTGCCTGATCCAATCACGGGCTAATCGAGCTGTCTTTAGAATATCAACTTTTTTGGAGATAGATCCTTTTGCCCAACCGCCAGACGATTCCCTAGGCTGTTGTAAGCGTTTCATCGGTACGGGTTGGTATTCGACACCAATAGACAAGCACCAGTCTTGCCATTTAAAGGGTAGGATAGTCGGGTGAGTAACAATAGGTATCCACGGGACACGGAGGGCATCAGCAACTATTGCACCATGCATAGCTTCGCAGAGTAAGATTTCCGTGTTGTTAATGGATGATAATACCTTTTCCGTTGGCCAGCTTGGATCGATATATCCAAATCCAAGTTGTTCACATACTGACTTCCAACCTTCACCTGCGAAATTATAGTGAGGCATGTAAGCAAATTTGTGTACTTTACGGCTGTTGATATTGATTAGTCGTCTTACAAGTATAGCTCCATCGGCAACTCCTAATTCAGGCGGCATATCAATTGCTTTTGCAGACAGAGGTCCACGAAGGCAGTAGATTCTATAGGAATCATCTAGGTCTGGCATACCCTTTTCATAGCCAGCGCCAGTACTAAATATTACTCTCTTAAGTGCTCTCGGTGTACGCCTAGGTAGAGAATCATTAATTAAAGTTCCTAAGCCAACAAATGCAGTTCTTTCATCTTCATCAAGCACATTAGGAATTAGTTTTTCCCACAGCCAAAGATTGAGGTAGTCACCAAAATTTTGTCTGCCATCAGGATATTTACAATAATAAAGCTTCATCTTTTTTCTGTATTTTATAGATTTTAGAGCGAGTTAATAATATAGCCAAGTGGGACTAAAATATTAATTGCAATTACCACTGAGCGTCTTGTTCATATCCCAATTTGATCAGAATTTCATTATATTTTTCTTTAAAGACTGCAATATGTTGTTCATTAAAGTGATTTTTCCAATCTCCAGCTACTCCTTTACGGTAATGGCTCTTAGTATTTTCTTCGCCCAGTTTGCGTCCCATTGTTTTCTTGCTGAAATCATTTTCATATACTATTCCAAGAATCCTTTCATAAGGTATTGTTGCCAAAGGCAAATATATCAGAGGTTTCGTGCCGATCACCTCTTGGACTCGTGATGTTGTCATATTAAGCAGATGACTCCATCTCTCCTTAAAAGTTGGACGAGACTGACTGACTAATCCTAAAAACCGGAAAATATCAACAAATCCTCTATAGGGGTTAGCAATTAAATCTTCCATCTTCATTTCAAGAACATTTTCAAGAGAATAATTCCATTCATACATTTCTTTAAATACATTATAATTAAAATCCATTTCTAGCAATAATCCTTCATCTTTTGACACTTCTTTGAGCCTTTCTCTTTCCTCTCTTATTCGAGTTGATTGCTCAGTAGGATGACTGTATAAATGAGAGAAATATCCTGACACCACAATATCCCTAGGATCTCGTATAATATGGAAACCCTTAAAATTATCTAAACCTTTTACGTAATCATAATTAGCATTGGTATAAGCAAATATATCAGTCTTCTGTTTTTCTAAAAATTCCCTCAAATCATGATTAAACATACGAGGCTCATAGGCAAAATTATATTTATATCCAACATCTTTACAAACTTCTCTCAGAATTCCCTGAATCCATTGAGTTCCACATTTGTGATGTCCGAAGAAGCATAATACAGAATTATTCTTTAAAGTCATTGCAGTACGTCCAGTTTACTTTTGATAAAAATGTAATTGATTGAAGCATTACACAATCTAAATCTTATAAATTAGATCCTAAAATCTGAATACATTTGATTATCGGATCAACCTGTTAACCTATACGTTGCGGACGCATACTATCGTCTACATAGCTAAGAATCTTCTCAATTCTATTCTCCCAAGAAAACTGACGAGCAAACTCTATGCTTTCCAAGTATCCATCTATCTTTCTCGGATAAGTCTTTAAAACATATTGAATAGATTGAGCAAATTCTATGGGATTATCGGGTTGACACCAACCCGCAACCATTGGAGAGGGTTTAAATTGCATTAACGGTAGAATTTCAGTCACTACAATAGGAGTGCCAGAAGCCATATACTGAAAAAACTTAACAGGATTGGTGAAATCCGCTGCTTTTCCAGAACAATGAGGATGAGCAAGAATATCAGCCGCTTGTAACAAACTGACTAATCGATTTCGAGGTAAAATCCAACCTAATAATTTAACATTATTCACGTTTTTTTCTTTAGCTATCTGCTGATACTCTTGTACCTGTGATTCGGTTCCACCTGTGATTGCAAACTGAATGTCTGGCAATTCCTTCGCTGCATCAATTAAAACATCAATTCCTTTGAAACGATGCAAAGCGCCTGAATAGACAACAAGGTGTTTACGTCCATCACTTAGCAGTTCTTCACGCCATGCTTGCGCTTCTTGAGGTTGTCTGACTAAAAATGATTGCTCAAAGCCATTATGCAACCAAACTACTTTTTCCGGAGGCATTCCGTATTGGATCAGGCTTTCTCGAATAATTTCAGACTGAGTTATAGCAATTTGAAAGAATGGACTTTGAACAATTTCTGGCTCGAAAGGTTTATCCTGATAATAATGACGCTCATAAATTGTGGGAGTTTTATTCTTAATTGCAGCCTTAACAAAGTTCCAGTCTCGTGTATGTACAATTTGAGTATGAGGACGAATATGAATTGGGAAATAGTATTTGCACAGTAATGTACTGAAGTTTGTCCATTTTCCACCTTTGCGACCAATAGGCCAAGGTTTAGGCAGTAGAGCAACGTTTAGCTTGTCTTGAGTATCATAAAAGTCTCGGAATTTATCGTCTGGTGGTTGAGGATGGAAGGGAGAAAGTAAGCTTAGAAGATTCTCAGAGTCGTTACGTTCATTAGGATAGGCTAAAACCGTTGAGTATCCCAAATTCGCTGCCGCATTGGCACAAAGCACATCATGAATTTCATGAGCGGTGCCCGGTTTGAGAGAGAGTTTAGAGCTATAAAGGATATAATGTTTGACCATCAGATGTAGGAAATATCTCTTGCCAAGTTTATAGGATTTGATTTAAGTCCTTGTCAGTTTAGCTGTATTCTCAAATAACTCAATAGCATTAAGAATGTTGATCGCTGAACTGTAGGATTCTTCAAGTAATTCACTTGCTTCTTCTGGTGTGTCTACTAAGTCGTCAGCGAGTAACCGAATCGAACCAATCATCGAGTTGAGTAGGGTACGGACTTCGTAAGAGGCTTTGACTAGTGTTTCATTATAGACAGGAATACCTTGAGGTTGTTCAGCAAATTGCATCCGATAGAGACGTGCGTAGTATCCTCCCTTTCTTAACAGTTCGTCATGCTTCCCAACTTCAACTACAGACCCTTGATCGAGTACAGCAATTTGATCCGCTTTTTGTACGGTTGAGAGGCGGTGAGCAATAACTAGGGTAGTACGTTCCCGACTCAATTCTTCAATTGCAGATTGCACCAGGCGCTCAGAAACTGTATCTAATGCACTCGTAGCTTCATCTAGAATTAAGATATCTGGATCTTGCACCAGAGCGCGAGCAATAGCAAGACGTTGACGCTGACCCCCAGACAAAAGAACACCGCGATCGCCAATCATCGTATTGAACCCATCAGGTAATCGCTCGATAAATTCTAAGGCATTTGCTCGCTTTGCCGCAGCCACTACTTCTTCATCCGTTGCATCAGGTCGTGCATAAGCAATATTATTGCGTACTGAGTTATTAAATAGAAAGGTATCTTGACTGACAATTCCCATTACTCTACGCAAACTTTTAAGATCGAACTCTCGCAGATCAGTTCCATCTAGGGCAATATAACCTCCAATCGGATCGTAAAATCGAGGTAATAGATCGGCTAAGGTTGACTTCCCTGCACCGGATGCCCCCACTAAAGCTAGAGTTGTACCACGAGGCAAATATAAATCAACATCTTTAAGGATCAATTTATGAGGTTGAGTGGGATAAGCAAACGATAGATGATGGAAATAAATGCCCTGTTGTAAGGGTTTGTAGGGAACAGACCCCTTACTCATAAACGGCTTATTATCATAACGTAAGAAATCAGTAACAATCTCAATACTAGCCGCGTTATTCGCTAGAGAACCTCGATATCTATTTAACTGGGAAACTAAGGGTAATAGCCGTTGAAGCAACAGCAAAAAGGTAAACAGGACTGAGGAGAGAGATTCAATTTCATCGGCAAAAAACATTCGACCGAGAAAAACAACCCCAATCAAACCAACAATACCTGTTACTTCACCAACGGGTCCAATTGCCGCTGAGTTAGCTTGAGATTGAAAATCAGCTTGTTCGCGCTCACGAATTAAGCCTTTGATCCGCCTATATTCTGTATCTTCATTTCCAGTTGCCTTAACCAGCCGCATGCCACTCAGGACTTCAAGTATAGCAATAGAATAAGCTTTAGACAAACTTGAGAGCCGTTTCCCAAATAGTTTGGCACGACCAATTGAGTATTGATTGACTACTGCCACTAAACCCAATAAAACAGTTGAAGCCAGAGTTAATTCCCAAGAAAGCGCTAGCAGAAGAGCCACAAAAACTAACACATTAATAACAGTAATCAATATATTGATCACTGTCGTAATTTCTCCAGCCGCTTTCCCAACTTCCCCACTTAGGCGGTTGATCAGATCGCCTACTTTCATTCGGGAGTAAAAATCTAAATCTACGTCTAGCAACAGTTTTAATCCGGCTTCGCGGATATCTGAAGTGAGCGTTCGCTTGAAGGAACTTGATACTAACGTACTGGTATAGTTAGACAAGTTTTTTAAAATAATCAGCGCTATAATAGCCGCTGCCATTGCCAAAAGACTCGCGTTTGCTGGTAGGTTCTCAAAGGGTGACATGATCGCTTTAAGAATTGGGGGACCACTCTTTAACTCAATATCTACACCCAAAAGGTTTAAAACAATTGGTGCAATTAAAGCTGTGCCAACCCCGTTGAATAATCCACCCAAAAAACCAAAAATGATGGTTAGTACAATTCGCCCTGGATACCGACTCGCAAATTTGAAGAGTAGCTTCTTAGAAGACATGAGATAATGGTTGATATAAATACTGAAAAATCAATCCTCAAAATTGATTTACTACTTTTAGTATCATAGTGTTTTCATCGACAAATCCTCTCTCTACTAACGATAAAATGATTAACTCCAAAAAGCTCTAAAATTCATTTTTAACTATAAATTAGAAATTATTTGAGAAAGTAGAGTTGCCATCCGATCTATACTGTAATAATTGATACACCGTTCCCTCGCTCTTATCCCTTTGGCGCTAGCCTCTTCAAAATTCCGGAAGATCCACTGAATTTGAGTAGCAATTTGTTCGGGAGAACTCGGATCGACCAAATACCCTGTATCTCCTAAAATTTCGGGAATATCCCCAACACAAGTTGATACAATCGGCTTTGCCATTGCCATACCATCAGTTAGTTTAAGAGGAAATTGTGCCCTAGCGGCTGGAGTGTCTCGTTGGGGAACCACTACAATATGGGCAGCCGCCACCACTTCAGGCATAATTGAAACCGGAAACTTCGGCAGTTTGATAATCCAACGTCCCCACTGTTCGATTAATTGATTGTCATAGTCATCGTAAGGGCTGCCACCTACAATTACAAGCCTTAAATCTGATTCATTTAGCCGATCAAGCGCCATCAAAACATCTTCTAGACCTTTATAAGGGCGTGGCGCTCCCGGAAACATTAAAATTCGATAATCAGAAAGACCGTACTTGGCTCGACTTTTTTGTGGATCGTACTGACTCGGATTGAATAATGCTGTATCTTTGCCTTGGGGTAAATACACACCTCCAAAACGTTCTTGCATAAAATGAGTATGAGTTGTAATCTCATCCGCCTGGGAAACCAAGCCTTCGATCCACTTTAAATAAAGAGGATGATCCGGATTTCTCAGCGCACCATCAGGCTTTAATAGATCTCTAGCCAATTGTTTTAATCCAGGGCGATACCGCCACTTATCCCCCCCATACCAACTCAATTCCCAGTCATCGATATCTAATAAGACAGGACATCGGGTTTTAAATTTGTGGATCAGAGCAGTTCCAAAGCTGGTTGGTTTTAATTTGCTAGCATAAACAATATCTCCACTGATGTGCTTCATCAGGGTATTAATAGATACAAGAAATTTAGGATATTTGTAAGCATTTATATAGGAGGTAGGAATCTCAGATACAGGAATATCTTCTAGATTATCACTGGGAACAAACCCAAGAATTTCTACATCATAGTTAAGTTGCTTGAGTGCTTTATATATTAAAAATGGACGGACAGCGCCCCCCCACCTGCCAGAACCAGTGCTAGATAAGTCGCTAACAATTAATGAGATTTTTACAGTTCGGTTATCTTTGAGCAAATTCACAAGAGATTCTACAGAAGGATTTAGAATAGGATGGTAATAGTAGTATTCAATCGAAGGAATAAGCTAATAGTGTGAGAATCGATTGATGGGTTAACAGGCAATTTTCTAGCTCACCAGCTTGAGCCTTCCGATTTGCAGTTCATCAAAAACCCGATTGATCTGGCTACGTTCTTCATCTGTGACTTTATAGTCAGAAAGGATCGTACTAACCAACTGGAGATGCTCCAAACGGCTCAACTGACCGATATTGAGGATTCGGTCGATCAGCGGTGCGATCGCTTGACTGGATTGATTCTGAATGGTTCCTGCCATAGGTTGGGAGTGGGGCTAGGGGGTTTTAGCGTCGTAGCTGATCTTAATTGTCTACTAAGATAGCCTGCTATAGAGAAAAGCGTCATCTCAGGGTTGAGGGAATAGCTCGAAAGTTATAGATGAGATACGACTGAGTGTTCCTCTCCTACTGTTATTTATAGTAGTTATAGTTGAGTCGGTTTACGAACGGAGTACGCACAATGCAGGTAAACCTACTACCAGCACTCTCAGACAACTACATTTTTTTGCTGCATGAACCCAAGCAGAACCTAGCTGCTGTGGTTGACCCCGCAGACGCTCAACTCGTGCTACGGTGTCTTGCCAAACTGGGTGCTGAGTTAGTGGCGATTTTTAATACTCATCATCACATGGATCATGTCGGAGGTAATCGACAGCTTATCTCCCATTTTCCCAAGATTCGGGTCTATGGCGGAATGGAAGATCGAGGTCGAATTCCCGGACAAGAGGTATTTTTACAAGAAGGGGACAAGGTTGAGTTTGCAGGTAGAGTGGGCGAAGTCCTGTTCGTTCCTGGTCATACTAAGGGTCATATTGCCTACTATTTTCCGCCAGTAGAGCCAGGTGAAGCGGGTGAGTTGTTCTGTGGCGACACCTTATTTGCCGGAGGATGCGGCAGACTATTTGAAGGGACACCCACGCAAATGCTAAACTCCCTGAGCAAACTAAGCGCTTTACCGGATCATACGCGGGTCTGGTGCGCCCACGAATACACGCTGAAAAATCTGCAATTTGCCCTAACCGTTAATGCCTCCAACCCCGACTTACAAACTCGATATGCTGAAGTAGAAAAGGCTCGTGATCGAAGAGAGGCAACGATACCCTCCCTATTGGGAGTTGAAAAGCGTACCAATCCCTTCTTACGTTGGGAAGACCCCTCATTACAGTCTGCTGTCAACGCCAAAGATCCTGTGCAAACCTTTTCACGTTTGCGAGGGATGAGGGATCGGTTTTAACTAGTGTTTAAGATTAGGGTTAGAGTGAGGAGTGGGAAAACGGATCATCGATCATCTTAGAGGTGAGAAGAGAATAATTTTTAGGGGTAAAACCGCTTTTATCACTTAATGTTTTATAGCTCTTAGCGATTAGACCTCTGGTAAAAGTATTGTTCCGATCGCGTTAGCGAAGCATTAGCCTGGAACGAGCGTCTGCTGTTTGGGTCAAGTCTGGTTTCCTGTTTCCGGTTCGTCAATAAAAGCAAGAAGTCCATTAGGTTCTGTCAGATGGAAACGAGAGAGTCAGTCTCAAGAAACTTGTATCGTGCTAATCTTGTCGATTTGATCCAGCATTATAAATAAATAGCTCCACTCACACACATCGCCGTGAAATCACTGATTATGAAGTTTCAGCTCAATGGGTCTGTTGATAGGGTATTTAGGGATTCTCAGAATCCAAAACAGGTCAATTCGAGATGTAAAATTAAAACAATCGGAAACTATGCTCTATCTACAATTATTGTGCTTCTCTCCTGGGGAAGTGCCGCGCCGACTAGTGCTGCTGAACGCTTAACTCTACGCATAGGACCATTTGAGCAATCCGTCGAAATTAATGATTTAGAAACGTTTGCGGAGACGGGAAAACTATCCCCCGCTCTCAAACCCTACAGTTCGTTGCTAACTCCCCAAGTCCAACAGTTGCTCACCAAACGCCTGCAAATTGACCCCAACCTAACCGAAAAATTCATCAATGACCTCCTGAGTTCAGCCGATGGTGCAAGATTACTCGACCAAATTGGTTTGGCACTCCCCAATAGCAGCCTAGAACAATTACAGGCTGCTTTATTTTTGGCAGCAAGGCAAGCGAACGGTCTGTCTGTGCTGAGTTTTTTACGTGCTTACCCAGAGGAAAGCGTAGTAGTTGATGCCTCTTCAGCGATCGCAATTGCCCTGCAAATCAACACTTCTTACTTACAGAGCCTCGCCATTGAACCGATCTTAGAACAAGAACTGGCTGCTACGGATGAAGCGACCTTCCGCCCCAGCTTTGATCCCACCGCTATGGGTTCCCAATACGTCCAGGAGCGAACCTTAAGGCTGCGAGACCGCGAACGGCATCGCACTATTTTCGTAGACCTCTACTGGGCTGACAATCCCTCTGGACCACTCGTTATTCTCTCCCACGGCTTCGGTTCTGATCGCAAATTTTTAACCTACTTAGCCCGTCATTTAGCGTCCCATGGTATAACCGTTGCTTCCTTAGAGCATCCCGGTAGCAATTTTGAGTCGCTCAATGGAGTTTCCCTCGGTACTAACCCACAGGAAGTATTACCCCCATCGGAATTTCTGGATCGCCCCAAGGATGTTAGCTTCGTGCTAGACCGTTTAACGGAAATGGATCGGGGATATGGAACATTAAGCGACAAACTTAATACTGAACAAGTTACGGTAATCGGTCATTCTTTGGGAGGTTATACGGCGTTAGCCTTGGCGGGAGGAAAATTAGACTTAGAGACACTACGAGAGTTTTGTAAGAAGCGTGATCCTTTAGGACGTTCCCCAGCAGACTGGTTTCAATGTGCAGCGACGGAATTAACGGACGAGGACGTGCAGTTAGAGGATCGGCGAGTGGTACAGGTGATAGCGCTCAATGCCGTTACTGGACACTTGTTTGGTACGAAAGGATTGACTCAGGTACGCATCCCGACCTTAATTTTGACCGGGACAGAGGATGCGATCACCCCATCTTTAGAACACCAACTACGACCCTTTGCTCAACTGGGTGGGTCTAAGTATCTAATGGCCGCTATTGGGGGCACTCACTTGAGTGTAACAGACCAAGCCAATCTCAACGATGCCCTAGCTCAGAGTACCCTGGTCAAAGAGCTGACAGGTGAAGATGCTGAACCCTTACGCCAACTCCTACGAGGTGTTAGCTTGGCGTTTGTCAAACAGCTTACTCCTGAAGCTGAACTCTACCAGCCCTTTTTATCCCCAGCCTATGCTCAATCCCTCTCTACCCCGACCTTAGCCTTGCGGTTGAATACAACATTACCGCCAACCCTCGCCACCTGGCTACAAGTTTTGTCTGTTCCCAATCAACAGATTGCACTACGCTTGCCTAAATTTAATCAATGGTCTATCGGTACGATTCGATGGCCGTTTTCCTCCTCAGTTAAGCCGACCCAGACTGATTTTGGCAATGCTTAACTCAAACCAATTTTTAGACGGCTAGCTTGAAATGGGGAGTAGAGGGTGGGGAGTGGGGAGTGGGGA
>DNGI01000159.1:0-22477 GCA_003486645.1 Cyanobacteria bacterium UBA11370
CAATGCGTGATATCATGTCCGGCAAATCACCCCTAATAAAGAGTCTCCCCCTCTCCCCCTCTCCCTCTCTCCCTCTCTCCCCCTCACTCTTTTTTAGGGTTATTCAACCGGACATGATATTACAACCTAAAATTGCTGCTCAAATTGCTAAAAAAGTACTAGCGCTGAATATTGATCCCTTACCTTTTGATAGCAAACAGTTATCAGGTTATCCAGGTTATTATCGCGTTGATAGTGGTGAGTATCGAATCGTATATCGCTTCAATCCGAATCAGGATTTGGTGGAAGTAATCTTAGTTGGCAAGCGCAACGATGATGATGTTTACAAAAGGTTAGAACGTCTCTTGGAATAGTTCTACTAGCTTTTAGTTTTTCCTTTTCCCTTTCCCCTTTCCCCCTTAACCAAACAGTATTGTCTCCACTCCTCATTATTCAAACGGTTGCAAACGAACTAAACCCGTATCCTCAAGCAACTGCTGCGCTTCCACAGTTTTAAGAATTTCTACAAACTTTTTCCCTACTGGTTTACGACTATTATCCCTCGGATAAACGACCGCCAAAGAGTACGCCAAAGGATAAGTTTGATTCATAAACGCCTTAATATTTGGCCCATAACTGCCTTTCGCATTACATAAATCAGTATCAGGAGTCACAGGTTGATTATTCTCTTGCAGAAGCGGAGGAACTGGAGACTTTTCTCCATCGACCAAAGTCAAGGGATAAACGGAACATTGACCTAATACTTTGCTCAAAGAATCAAAGCCCACAGCACCAATCTTTCTCTCCTCAAAATCCCGAATCACTTCTCTCAGAGTTTCAAACGTTTGAAGACGGCTAACGGTTGGAGTACCAGGATTGAAAATCCCACGATTGCGCTGGTTACTCTGTTGCACTAAGGTTCTAAATTGATCAATACTGAGTCGATCTTTTAGAACCCGTTGCTCAAAGATTTGTATAGCTTCCTGACTCGGTGGAATGTAGAGTTTAATTGGGAGATCCGGACCTCCTAATTCTTTCCAATTATTGATTTTATCGGTATAAATTTGTCGCAATTGATCAAATGTAAGTTGCCCTTTCAACGCTTGGGGAAGACTGTTTTCCCGTCTGGCATAGCTGAAAGGAACATAGACAACCAACCCATCGTGAGCAAATTCTTGATATCCTAAGTCAGAGGTTAAATTATTCAACAGACTAGCGATCGCAAATTCGGCTTTTTCAGTACGAACACTCTGGATCGCGTCACTCCATAGGGGTTGAGGTTGATAAAATAGCTGTAATTTAGGTTGACGTTTGTAGAGTTCGCCAGCAAGGGTAGTATTTTTAGCAATGAGATTGGGTTGCTGCAAAACATAATCCCACGCACCATCTTTTTCTGCGGTGTAAGCAAATTTTCCCGGCGGAATCCCAGAAACCTGTTCGATACAGCAGGGAAGAGAATCTGTAACCGTCGCATTTCTAAGTTGATTTCTACCAAAAATAAACCACAATAAAAGTCCGATTAACAGCAAACCCAGAAGACCTAAAAACCACCACGAACGCCAAAAACGTCTTTTTTTCTTCGTCGTCTCTTCAACTTCCGGTATGGGCTGTTGCCATTGGGGATCAATTTGGGGTTCTGGGGGCAGTCTCAACAAGGCTTTACGAGCAATTTCAGCACTCTCAAACTTCACCGTCCCTAACCCAATCAAACAAAGAATAAAATCTTTCAGGACAGGTTGAACGGGTTGCCAATGGTCTTTAAATCGCGGATTAAATAGCTGACCATTCTCTGGGTCATGAGTGCCTCCAGCTAATAGATAAAATGCCACATATCCTAAGTCTTGTAAATCTTTGGCCGGGGAAGCAAAAGGACGTTCAGCTAGGGGCGGATCAAAACGGGCTTCCCACAAAAGTAGGTCACACAAATAGATGAAAAATCCTTGAAAACTAGGGACAATTAATAAAGTATCCAGACTGAGATTTCCGTCTGCAAGTCCCTGTTGCACTAAACCAGAAGGAAGGCGGAATTTTTGACCGTGGAGAAATTCTAAGCTTTGTAGTACTTGATTAAGAACTTGCCGCACTTGCCAACTACTCATCGCACCCGTTTCAGCAAGATAGCTAGCGAGGGTAGGACAAGCATCGAGATTCCCTCTCGTGACAATGTAACAACGTTCTTGACGCGGATCGGCGATCGCTTCCCATAATGGAATTAAACGAAAGTCCTGCACTCGACCATCGGCTAAACTCAAACCAGCCAGATTTATAAACGCATCTTTGCGCTTACGCGTTTCCTCTAAGTTAAAATATCGGTCAGGTAGCAGGTATTCTTTAATCACAACAGGTTGGCGGTCAGGAAGCTGAACCGCTTGGTACAAGCGACCCCTACCCCGATGTTTGATAAAGCCTTCGATTTCATAAGTTCCTCGACTTCCCCGAATTTTAGTGGCGGGTGGCAATAGGGCGGGAAAACTACATTTGAGGCAATAAAGGGCATTTGGATCGTCTTGTAGGGTTTGTTGCAGCCATTCACAGCCAAAAGGATTGCCTTGTACACAACGATAATGGGGATAGGGGGATTTAATCCGCTGGGGAACAAGAGGCTTAGTCACCACTTCACCTTCAGTTCCCGGAATTTCTTCTAACCCTTCTTCCCCTGGTTTGCGAAGAAGTTTATCTTTAACTTTATCTTGGACATCTTTTAAGCTAGGAGTACGGGCACTCAGTTCGTCTTGGAGAAACGGAACCAGCCAAAGTAAGCGCGAGGGAATCAACCGCAAAAGTCCCATGCGGAAGACATTAAGGATAGCCCTTAGCCTCTGGGTGACTCGACTGCCTTCTAAACTGGTAAATTGCTTAAATAAGCGTCCCAGGAATCCTTGTGGATTTTTCATAATGCTAGCCTCTCCCAAACAGTGACCCGTTCCCGGTTCCCCATTTCCAAATAACTGTTATAATGACACACTTGTAGTGTTAAGATTTGAGTAGCAATTCCAGCAACTCGTTTTGAAATGTAATTAAGATTGCTATTTTAGCGTGATGGAGTAAAGGCGGATGGCAAAGGAGCAAGTTGCTAGACTTTTTAGAGATGCTCAAGCTAATCCTTCGTTAAGAGAGGAACTGAGTACAGCGCCTAATATAGAAGCATTTGTTGAAATGGCGAAAGAACGGGGTTATGACTTTACCGTTGAAGAATGGCAGGAAATGACTCGATTTTCGGTTGAAGAATTAAAGGGGAAAATCTCAGAAATTCCCGGCATTTGAATCAAGGCGTAATTTCTTTAATCAGCTTTTCCAAGTAAGTTTGGGCTTCGTCAGGGGACATAACCAGCGCTTTCCCCTGGCGCAATATCTCATATCGGCCGCCGCGATAGCCGTGTCCGGCAATTAACCCTAAGCTAATCGCTTGATTGCCGAGTTGAGTCAGCTTATTAATCCCAATTGACTCAATTTCTTGGTTGAGGCGGTGTTTGATATGTTCTTCGTCCATAGGTTTAGAGTTAGGTGAGTTTTGAGTTTTGTTAGCGTAACGGCACGATAGTGAGTTTTGAGTTTTAAGTTCTGAGTTTTAAGTTTTAATTTAAAACTGGCAACTCATAGCGTTCTAAATAGGTTCTTTGATCACGATCTTTGGTCCAATAAATTGATTGAAGGTTGGACTATTGCGATTGGTATCAACGGTCAGTTGACTTTCTGCACCGTCAACCTGTAAACGTACCAAGTAGCGTCCTGACTTTACTTCCTTAATAGGTATGGTAATCCAAACACTATCGGTGCGGCGGGGTGCTGCCTCAAACAGATAAGCGGCTGGATTTTCGGTTGAGAGTTCATTCATGACTAAAATAACTCGCTGCTTCCTGCCAATTGTAACGTCTGTTCGCACTCGGACTTCCGCTACACGCGGCTCATCGATGGCTCCTTGCCATTTGGAAACGCTAACTTTTGTAACCCTTGGACGTATTAAAAATGAGACAACATTCGACTGTACAGCAGAACTTAGAGTTGACTGCTTGTTTAATGGTAACATCTGATTTGCACTAGAGCTTGTTGGGTTGGTTCCTGCTCCATTATTCGCGCTAGTGGGTATCAGTCTTAAGTTGCGATGAAGAACCTGTAGAGTTTGCATTCCGGCACGCAGGGACTCGGCAGGTAACGAGGTAAGGGGTAATTTAATTTTTGTATCGCTAATTTCTGTTGGGGTTAACTGCATTTCACCAATCCAAACTTCAGTAATATTGCTTTTCAAATGTTTACCTTCAATTAACAAAGTACTGTCTGATAGGATCGCTTCAAACTGTCCCGCCAGGGAAATCACGCGATCGATCTTCGGCTGATTGAAGAATGGAACTATACCACCAAATTGACGACTGCGTACTGGCAAGGCTTTTTCCGATGGCGTTTCTCCTGGAATCATCACCACAGTAGCGCGATAAGCGACGGAAAGATTGTAGGGAGTTTGAAAAAACACTGACCAAACTTTAGATAAATCTTCTAAGGATAAATCTAGAGGTATAATGTTAATTTCTTCCACCTGCTCCATGAGGTCAGAATCAGCTAAGAAGGTAAAATTAGAGTCAGCAACGGTATCATCAATCAATTCTTTAGTTAGAACTCGTTGATCAGTGAGAGCGCGAATAACACTACCCATCAGACGTTGTGGTTCTAATTCAATCTCATTACCATAAAAACTAATCATATAATGTAAATCTAAAGCACTAACCCATCGCTTCGTTTCCCCCATACGACCACTACGATTACGCATCTCCGCATTTTGAGCTAGGGTGTGATTATTAACAACTTGATAAAGAAAGATATTAACTCCAGTTTGTGGGGTCGCACCACCCACTTCATTCGGTCGAACAGTTGTTGCCCTAGCGCCCTCTAGACTAATCTGAATCGCAGTCTGCAACATTCTTTGTAGCGTTGCCGTTACCGTGGCAATGGCGAGATGATTACTCATGGTGTTGGTTGTTTGTTGTTTGTTGGTTGTTATTGGTTGTTTGTTATTGGTTGTTGGTTGTGGGTTGTTGGTTGTCTGTTGTCTGTTTTATAAAATACCAAATATCAAGCAACAAGCAACTAATAACTAATAACATTTCCGTGGCAACGGATGTGGTAACGGATGTAGCGGATGAGTTATCGGTAAATCGTTTTATGGATTCAATTGATTCAATTAATCATGATTGCCAACCACCACCCATCCGTTAATCCGTTACATCCGTTATCAAATCCGCTGCCAAGTCCGCTGCCAGAAAAATTAACTTTAATTTACAAAAGTCTCAACATCCTTAACTCACCCTAAACTCCCCTTCTCTAGCAACCCTTGTGATCTCATCAAGTTTACCTACAGGAACTCCAACGAGAGAGAAAGTGCGATCGCATTCAACCCTATCGCCACAAGCGATTTCCCGCTAGGCTTCAGGCGCACTCTCATTACTCAAAAACCCCAGATTCCGAGGAATTGAGGAGTTGATTGTGGTTTTTTGTTTTTTGTTCTTATTTATATTGTATTGGTAATTAAAGTTTTATATTTGATTTTTATTTGACTTAAGATAGGATATTAGAGATTTAAAACGAATTAATAGCGAAATAAACGGTATAGTGCATATTTACAGCCTATTCCAAATCAAAGCCCCCTTTTTTTTCCCTCGCAGTTAGTCAATAATTCAATCAACCCTTTCAGGGAGCAACGGCTGGCTTGAGAGTCAACGACTAGCTGCCAGCCTTTAATAGCTGCTTGTGACAATATTCCAGTTTTGATCCGAACGATAGGAGACAACGAAGCGTGAAACTCTCAGTTTACGGAAAAGGCGGTATCGGCAAATCGACGACTAGCTGCAACATCTCAGTTGCCTTAGCCAGACGTGGTAAAAAAGTACTGCAAATTGGTTGCGATCCGAAGCACGACAGCACCTTTACCCTGACTGGCTTTTTGATTCCCACCATTATCGATACCCTTCAGGAAAAGGATTACCACTACGAAGATGTCTGGCCTGAAGATGTGATATATAAAGGCTATGGTGGTGTGGACTGCGTGGAAGCAGGTGGTCCTCCGGCAGGCGCAGGTTGCGGTGGCTATGTCGTCGGCGAAACAGTGAAACTACTCAAAGAACTCAACGCCTTTGACGAATATGATGTAATTCTCTTTGACGTTCTCGGTGACGTAGTTTGCGGTGGTTTCGCTGCACCTCTGAACTATTCCGACTACTGCATGATCGTCACCGATAACGGGTTTGATGCCTTATTCGCCGCGAATCGCATTGCTGCATCGGTACGCGAGAAAGCGCGGACTCATCCGTTACGTTTAGCAGGTTTAATTGGCAACCGTACTTCCAAGCGGGATCTCATTGATAAATATGTTGATTCCGTACCCATGCCAGTGTTAGAAATTCTGCCGTTAATTGAAGACATTCGCGTGTCTCGCGTCAAGGGTAAAACTCTATTTGAAATGGCAGAAACTGACCCTTCACTGAATTATGTCTGCGACTATTATCTGAATATTGCCGACCAAATTCTGTCACAACCAGAGGGTGTTGTACCGAATGATGCGCCAGATCGGGAATTGTTCTCGTTGCTATCTGATTTCTATCTGAATCCTCAGCAACCCAAGGTAGTGAGTGAGGAAGAAGAATTGGATTTGATGATGGTTTAACTTAGTAGCGGATGTGGCAGCGTGGCAGCGGATTGGGTAGCGGATGTAGCGGATGGGTTATTGGTTGTTCTTGAAATTTTGCCTATTACAAATCACTTATCCGTTACATCCGTTACCCCATCCGTTNNGGGGGACAAGGGGGACAAGGGAGGTAGGGTTTCACAACTCATTTCCCCTCGCTATATATCAATAAAGTAAAAATAAACAATTATCAAACAAAAATCTAAAATGGTATTACATGAGTGTGAGGGCGCATATCGATGCGCCCCTACTGATGATGATTAAACGCCTTTCTTGATCAACTTCTCAACTTCCTACGCCGTCGGGACTGTAGAGACACAACTTCCGCCTCACTACTCTCTCGTGCAACTCGAATTAATAGTCCCGCAGAGAGTAAACTCGCAATCATTGAACTACCACCATAACTAAAGAACGGAAACGGTAAACCCGTTGTTGGCAACACACCCGTCGCAACGCCAATATTTAATAGAGATTGACCCACAATTAAAATCATTGCACCAATAGCAACTAAGCGATAAATCGCATTTCGTGCCTTTATAGCTACGATCACCGATAGCGTCGCATAAGTCATCAGCAACATCAGTAACAATACACTACCTGCAAAGCCAAATTCTTCTGCAAATACAGCAAAAATAAAATCCGTGTACTGAATGGGTAAATAAAAGAGTTTTTGTTGCGACAACCCAAACCCAGCACCCCAAGTTCCACCCGATCCAACTGCCAGTAAACTTTGAATTAATTGATATCCATCCTGCATCGGATCAGCCCAAGGATTCAGAAATGACATCACCCGTCGGCGCTGATATTCCTTGATACTAATACTAATCGTAGCGAGTAAAATACCCCCTAGAGCGGTTCCTCCCAGGTACGAAAACGGCAACCCTGCGGCTAATGCAATTAGCCATAATGTCATCCCGCACAGCGCCGCCGTACTCAAATTTGGCTGTAATAAAATACCCACTAGTACGGCAGCAAAAATTCCTAACCACAGCAAGCGAACCCGAATACTGAGTTGTTCCCATTGCCCAAAAACTCTAGCACTTTGTAATACTAAAAAAGGCTTGATTAACTCCGAAGGTTGCAGGGGAACCGGACCAAGAGAAAGCCAGCGCGTCGCACCATTCACGGTTGTTCCGACACCAGGAATTAGAGTAACTAAAATAAACCCTAATAGTAGAATTAAAACCCAATGAGCAATTCCCAGGATATAACGCAGGGGCGATCGCACCACGAGGTTAAATCCAATTAAACCCAAAGCCACCCAAATAAGCTGTCGCTTAAAGTAATACAAGCCGTCGCCAAATTCTGCATCTGCACTTGGATAAGAGGCGGAGAAGAGAACCGCTAATCCGATAAACATCCACAAGAAGGTTAACCACCGCAATAACCGTGCATCCGTTGCCCAGTCTTTGGCGGGAGGAGTTACCCATAGAATCAGGTTGCGTAGAGCCACTCGTTAATTAGTGAGGAATGATACTAAGTTACTCTGCTTATGTTACTGCTTTCTTTTGAGAGACGTGCCAGAGCCTTTGTGGAGTTATTACGAGAGCGCCTATTGGCAGCAAACGTGGCAACGGATTTGGTAACGGATGTAACGGATGATTTATCTGTGAATTCCGTTCATCCCTCATCTGTTACATCCATTGCCCCATCCGTTGCCACATCCGTTACCCCATCCGTTGCCACATCCGTTGCCACATCTGTTGCCAATTACTAACCTAATCGATCTTGTAGAGATTTGTTTTAAAAACGAGGAGAGGAGAATTTTTTATGACTGTTGCTCAAGAACCGCAATCCTTACAATTTGAATGTGAAACTGGCAATTATCACACATTTTGCCCGATTAGTTGTGTGGCGTGGCTGTATCAAAAGATTGAAGATAGTTTCTTTTTAGTGATTGGTACGAAAACCTGTGGCTATTTCCTACAAAATGCCATGGGAGTGATGATTTTTGCTGAACCTCGCTATGCGATGGCGGAGTTGGAAGAAGGGGATATTTCGGCGCAACTGAATGATTATGAAGAATTGAAGCGGTTGTGTGTGCAGATTAAACGCGATCGCAATCCTAGTGTAATTGTTTGGATCGGCACTTGCACCACTGAAATCATTAAGATGGATTTGGAAGGCTTGGCTCCTAAATTAGAAGCTGAGATTGGTATTCCTATTGTCACTGCTCGTGCGAATGGTTTGGATTATGCCTTCACCCAAGGCGAAGATACTGTCTTAGCGGCGATGGTGCATAAATGTCCTAGCCAAGCGCCAGTGAAGGAAGCAGAAAAAGAAGAACGAAATGCTATTTCTAAACTTCTGAATTTCGGACGTAAGAAGGAAGAAGTAGTGGCGGAAGAATCTGAATATGTGGATCATCCACCGCTAGTATTGTTTGGTTCGATGCCTGATCCAGTTGTTACTAACCTCACCCTAGAATTGAAGAAACAGGGGATAAAAGTTTCGGGTTGGCTACCCTCAAAACGTTATACTGAATTACCCGTATTAGAAGAAGGGTATTATGTCGCTGGTGTCAATCCTTTCCTATCCCGAACTGCTACGACTTTAATGCGTCGCCGCAAGTGCAAATTGATTGGCGCACCGTTCCCAATTGGTCCTGATGGGACTCGCGCTTGGATTGAAAAGATTTGTTCAGTGTTTGGAATTGAACCGAAAGGATTGGACGAACGGGAAGCGCAAATTTGGGCAAGTTTGGAGGATTATATCCAGTTGATTCGCGGCAAGTCGGTCTTCTTTATGGGAGATAATTTGTTAGAGATTTCGCTAGCACGCTTCTTAATTCGTTGCGGGATGACTTGTCCGGAAATTGGTATTCCTTATATGGATAAGCGCTATCAAGCGGCGGAATTGGCATTGTTAGAAAAGACGTGTCAAGAGATGGGTGTGCCGACTCCCAAGATTATCGAAAAACCGGATAATTACAATCAAATTCAGCGGATTTATGAGTTGAAACCGGATTTAGTGATTACGGGTATGGCCCATGCGAATCCATTGGAAGCACGGGGAATTAATACGAAATGGTCAGTTGAGTTTACGTTTGCTCAAATTCATGGGTTTACTAATTCTCGTGATATTTTGGAGTTGGCAACTCGTCCGTTGCGTCGCAATAGTAGTTTGAAGGATTTGGGTTGGGATAAGTTGGTGAAGGAAGAGGCTAAGGTTTGACCTCTCCCCCTACCCCTCTCCTAGGAGGAGAGGGGGGTAATATGAAGAGTATCAGGTGAAAGGGTGATCGGTTGCGATCGCTCTTTTTTTTTGCTGTAGTTCTAGAGGGCAGATTTTGCCTAGAGTTACTCTTGCTTAAAAACACCCTGCTGCCCTAAAGTTGAACACTGACTATCATTAAGTTGGTAAAATTAGGGATTAATGATCAGGCAAATAACCAACCCCAAGAACCTAGAGTATCTGGTAAGGTAATCAAGCAAGTTACCGTACCTAGAACACTCTACGCATTTGGCAACGCCCCATAGAGGCACAGCTCATCTAAGATTGGCTCCTGATGGCATCACGCTCAAGGGTGACTATTTCAATAATCGAAATCGCCTAACTTATGGAGAAATGGTGTTCCGGCGAGTCTCTCAGAAACACCTAACGCGCCCAGAAGCATTGCAGCAAGCGAATAGTTTTCTTTCTACATTGTAGAAAATCACAATTGCTAATCTTCTGGAGGATGCCAACCCGCCAATACCCAATAACTCCTAACTTCCAAGGCATCGAGATCGTCACTCAGATGTATAGCTGCGACTGTTGCTCGACCCGTTGGTGTTTTTCCAACAATTCGGATGCCATCGTCAGTCCATTGGAAGTGTTCAAACCAGATTTGGGTACGTGGGTTAAAAAGTGTTACTGTTTTACCAGTTTCTGGGTCAATGGCTGTTGTCTTATCACTTTTATGACGATTGCAAATTGGGCAAGCTAGCCACAAATTAGATTCATCGTTACTAACACCTTTTGAAAGAGGTACAATATGCTCAATCTCTAAACGAGCCATAACCAGATGCTGAGGGCTTAAACAGTAACCACAGCGATTACGGGCAGTAGGACGGACACGCCTTTCTACTTCTACTGGAATATAACGAGACATAACTACTGGCTCAAAGCAGGTCGCAAACCCCGACCCACAGCAACTTTCAGCGCTTTAGCCTTACGAACTAATTCCCTTCGATATACTTGCATCAAGGCATCAAGTTGACTGACTTCTGCCTCAGTAAGCTGCCCTTCTCGATTTTGCTCCAAAAGTTTGCTCAAAGCTTCTTGCTGTTCAGTGTCCATCATTAGGTCACATAGCGCCAAAACCTGTTCGTCAGGTAAAGATTCAATAGGCAATTCGGCAACAGCATAGCCAAGCCATTCCAGCAAAACATCTTCAAGTTGCCGATGGGTCAGAGTAGCAATTTCTTTTGCCTGTTGTGCCAATGGATCAGGCAGTTGTAGTATAACTGTTTCAGCCATTTCCTTTGCCTTATTTGTTGACTCTTTATTGTAGCGATGCAAGATGCTGGCTCAACTAACTGCGATCGCTCTTTTGTTTTGTCAACGGCAGAGGAGCGATCGCTACATTTCCCCTTATGTAATCTAATATTTTTACTATAAAACAGATTGCTCGACGTAAGTTCTAATCTATGAATACAACACTCTCTCAAAATGAAAGCCGTGAGATGCTAAAGTGGCTCAACCGCAACCGCCGGATGTTATTAGATTTATATCGGAATCAATATGTTGCTTACAATGCTAATCAATTAATTGCTCATAGCGAAAATTTACGTGAAGTTTTGAACTTAGCTGAGGCTTCAGGAGAGCGTTTTGCAATTTACCTAGTTCCACGATGTACTGCTTCTATTCAAATCTTACCCATTCACTTTCGAACAGTGACTCGCCATGATTAGCAGCCAAATTATCATGTGAAGCTGAGGCATAGAGATTTAGAAATTTCAGCAGCTATGTTAGTAGACTCTGGTGCTGAACTAAGTTTAATTTCGTTAAAGGTTGGTCAAGATTTAGGATATGCTTTAGCTGATGCGGAATCAACGTTATTAGCGGAGACTATCGGGGGAAGGGTTGAGTATGTTTTACGCAATGTTGAAATGACCATTGACGAACGCAGTTTTATTGCTCCTGTGGCATGGTTACAAAGCAACACAGGAGGAGAGCAATTGCTGTTAGGGCGAGACGTTGTATTTGATCAGTTTAATATTGAGTTTAGGCAAGCTGATGAGCAAATTATTTTTACCTGGCGTGAAAATTGAAATATCCGTTGATCAGCATGACTATCACCAAGCAAGCAACTTATGAGAGTGTTGCGAGGATCAAGGCGATCGCTCTTTTTTATCGATGTATCTCAAACAGTTACCTTGAGCTAGATTTGAGAGACTCTCTAACCCTTAACCCATGCTTAACACTGTCCAAGGTATATTTATCGTTCAGTTTCTAAGTTCAGTTTCTAACCTCTAAGTTGACACGAACTTTAGCTTGGCGTAATGTAGATAGTTACCGTCTTCTAGTCGATGAGAGGGTAACAAACTCTAGAGCCGTCTTGCGAAGGGAATACATCCGTTCTACGCGCAAAATCAGCAAGAAAATCACGAGCTGAATGGGCCAGGGTGCTAAAGCAAAACCGAAGATTAAGCAAAAAGTAGCACTGCCAAAGGCGAGAACGCGCGGAACTTCGTGGGAAGTTCGCAGAGACAACCAGATGCTACCAATAGCGCTTACCAGAAGAATGAGGAAAGTGGGAAGCATAACGATTACCTCTCTAAACGTTTTAAGAGGGCTTTCTCAGTTTAGGTGACTGCAAAAGACCCTCTTGCTCCCATCCTAACAGTTGACTCATAAGGAAAACTTGTAATGTGAATCAGTAACGCTGATTTATTTAGAAATATTTACATAAGTTTGCATTGTTTGATTATAAAGAACTATATTGTTGTTGCAAAAAAGTGGATAGCCAGTTTTTCAGGTGATAGGTAGCGCGGCAGTCATCTTCGTTGTAGGATTGGATGCGGTCAAGGAGAGAGCGATCGCCTGTTGCCAGCCATTGATCATATAACAAAACACATTGAGAACCAGTAATTGTTGCATCACGCCACTCAAACCCCAACCATCTAGCTAAATGTTTAAGCGAATAACTCTCTACAGGTAACAGTACCGTACTCATCACACGTTGATGTACGTCCACAAAACGAGACAGCAAGGGTTTGAGACGCGATAGGGGAGTATGGTAGAGTTTAGCTAAACGCTTAACTGTCTCCGCTTCATACGCGGAAAAATGGAAGATGGGAGCATCCGGATACAGCCAAACCAATTCTAAAAATTGTTCCCAGATTGACGCTTCATTGTGGGGGTATTCAGCGAGTAGGGGATGAAACCGCTGACTCTGAGTGGAATGGTCAATCACCAAGATACCGAGCAAATAGTCCAGATTCAACTCTGGCTGTGCTTCAATATCAAAAAATAGTTCAACAGATGCACTCGGTAAAATATCTCTAGACTTGAAAAGGTGAGGCATTTTTCCATTCGCAAACTCCAACACCGAACCTGTGGAAGAACCATTTTGTAGAGGGGGACTTGGGCTTAACGTGTGGTAGTGTTGACGGAGAATGGCTCGATTTTGTATCGTCGCTTGTGCTTGTTGCACTAAATCACAGGCAATTTCCGCACCAAAAATAGGTTCCAAGATACTAATCTGAGTTTGAGCGAGTAATTCTATCGTCCCTATTTCCAACTCCTGCAACTCTCGGTAACGCTTGGGAGAAACTCCGGGCAAAAGGGAAATATGCTGTTGAGATTGGGCGATCGCATAACAACTATTGTACCAATGGCAAAGATCACATTTCTGCCGCGAGATAAATACCTCTGGTTCTTGACGTGACTGCATTGTCTCAATACAGTCCCCTAAAACCTCCACCATCACAGGCAACCATCGGTCTAGAGTAACAGCATAAGCCGATTGACGACGCAAAATCAACCAAGCTGTATTCGGCCAAACCTCCTGGATCGCGGCGAGAACTTGGCAGTGAAATGCTGAAATAATCTGATAATCTGCCTTGGGTCGCCTACCGAACTTAATATCCAGGGGAATATACATCCAATCCCCAAACTTGGAGTGTCCTGGCTGTTTAATTAATAAATCTGGACTGCTTAGGAGTGTAACCCCCTCATCATTGTGTACCAATAGGACAGGTTGAGCAATACAATCCCTCCCTTGCTCCATCAATTTTATCGTTGCTTTGGCTCCGGCTTCCCAATCCTCCCTAGGGTAATCTGGAGAGTTAATTTTAGCTGTGGACATCTTGAGAAAAGAGGATAAAGCGCCGATCTTGCCTAAGCTGAGATCAAGTTTCTCGACCGATGTCATCGTGATCGGTGGGGATGATAGGGAGGGTAGCAGACTCTCTTGCGCTTGAGGATCAGGCGATCGCTTTTCCAGAGTTCCCAATACCTCTTTCTTGTGCGTCAGACTATCCTGTCGCAGCTTCAGCAGAAAGTCAGGCGAAGGATTTTGCTGTTGGCGATCGCCATAAAGATCCAGAAACGCGCGACGCTGACAGCGTTTGTAATGCAGTAGTAACTCGTCTGTCAACAGCATGGTTTTAATCCAAAAGCCATCAACTGACTTACTCCCTTGCAACTCCGAGAATATCTAAGGTTAGGCTGGGGAGTGGGGAGTGGGGAGTGGGGAGTGGGGGAGGATTGCCAGTATATAATCTTACGCTGAGAACAAAAGAATGCCAAGTTAGCCTCAACGATATAAGTTAAGCCTTGTTGAGGGGGACAGAACGTTAGCACTTTAAGTACAGCTTGGTATAAAGCCTGATACCAACTCAGGAGATGGGTGAAATTAACGAGGACCGGTGAGGATGGGACAGAGGACATTGGCAAATTACGTGAAGAGCCACAACCTGGTGTTAACGATTAATAAGCTATAAAACATAAGTTAACTGAATTTTTAACAAATAGTTCAATCCTGCCCTAGATTCTTTATGCACTCGGAATGATACAGATGATACAATTAGAACTTTCCGGATCGGCTCTATGAACCAGCGAAGGGAAGAGCTTAAGGGAACCACCTTGACATTGGGTATCCTTCCCGGACGCGAATCGCAATAGCAGACTAGACAAAACGCTAAACTACAGCCGAGGACTATCCAGTTACGGAATTTGAGTCTTTCAATTGATCCACTTGTTGATTTGTCCACTTTGATTGAACAAGAAATACCTGGATAAGGCGGCTAGAGAAAATCTTTCAAGTGCAGCTACAGCCAAAATTATTCGCACGATTCTTAATTGGGAAACACGGACATGACTCCCTAGTTTTATAGTGAGCGATCGCGTACTGACACACCAATGACCCTATTGTCCTCTTTGGCAGTCTAAAGTCAAGTTATCGACACTTTTGTGATGGACGAAGCTTTAAAAAAGCTGGCGATAGTAGGGAGTGGGCAAAGGTTAATGGTGCATGATTTTAAGGTGGAAAAGCATTAAGAATTTTAACTCAAAACTCAAATGTATGGGGGCGTTTGCAATGAAAGTCAAAACTATTGAGCAAAAAATTCACAAGCCGGAAGTTTTCAAAGCAACTGATAACCAAGTGTTAACGAAGCAGTTGTTAGAGGAACTGCACAAGGCGAGGAATTGGCAACAACAAATGCTGGCTGAAGCGGCTGGGGAACTGCAACAATTACTCCAGCAACTTGAACAAACCAACCCAACTGCAACAGAGGCACAACAAACTGCATTTGTTACTGCTGCGATTACTCCGACTCGTAGAGAACAGTTTTTGGGTGCTTTACAAGCAGGTTGGCAAGAATTGATTAAAGAGTTTTTGGATAATTCTTATCACAAGATAGGAATTGCGACGCTGGAGTGGTGGAAGAATGCGGATTAGTGGGAAGTGGGGAGTGGGGAGTGGGGAGTGGGGAGGGGGAGAGTTTGGGTTAATTGTTGTCCACTATTCCCCGTTCCCATCTGCTGTTAAAGTTAAGATCTACCGAAGCTGGGACAGAGTAGCATTTTGATAATAGTGGCTCAAAATTTGCTGATAATTTGTCCCTTGAGCGGCTAAATTATGCGCTCCCCACTGACTCAAACCCAGTCCGTGACCAAACCCTCGACCATTGATTTGGAAGCTACTACCTGTGTTAGAAACAGTAAACAGTGTACTTCTAAGACCCAATTCTTTACGCAGATCATTACCGCTGACACGCTTAGTCCCGCCAGTTCCTTGAACGCGCATCGTAATAATACGTCCGTTGGGAGTTGTCCGCTCTGGTGTCATTGAGGTTACTGTACCAACCCCACCAATCCGGCGGCTAAGTTCAGTACTGGAAAAGTTTTGTGTCCACTGGTAAACAGGTGCGCCAACATCATAATCCGGGACTCCACGCAGATAAGCTAGAGGTTGACTCCAAACATCTTCTACATTCTCAGTATGTCCCCCAGAGGAGGAGTGGAAGACGGCTAAAATAACTTGACCCCCATAGGTCATGACCTGTCCTGTTGTGGCATTAACCGCCATTTGTGTGCTTTGAGCCTCGGTTTCCAACCCTTTGTAAACTTGCCAAGTGGTTGTATCTCCGACATCGTAGACGCTATTCTTGGATTCAGAGCGTTTGTAGAGCGCATAGGAACGAGCGGCTACTGCTTGTGCTTTCAACGCTTCTTGAGGCCAACTGACGCTCATTTCCGAGCCGAGGACACTATAGAGATATTGGTCTAAATCAACGTGGTTGACAGCAATTAACCCCCCACCTGTGGCAACTAATCGGGTACGTCCGCGATACCAGCGATCGCCAATCCAAACATAACCATTATCCGTCGGTTCAATAGAAAGAGCGCCGGATCGCCACTGATCCAGAGCCACATTACCGCCACTGGCTTGAGCATTAAAGGCATTCATTGCCGATAATTCTCCCACCGCTTGACCCGCACTATTGCGGACGATCGCTTTCGTTGAACTCCCCACTTTCACCCGACTCACACCCTCTTGAATAGCAACACGCAATTCGACTGCTGCTTGTGCTGGGCCAACTAGGACAATCCATACTAAAAAGGAGAGCCACCAATGACGGCTTCCTAGGCAAATGAGCTGTTTGAGTACAAATGCTAGAGAGATGGGGAAACCTCTAGATACCATCGTTTTAAATACCTCGCGCGATAAATATTCTCGTTTTCAGGATTAACAAAGTCGTTGCTAGGTTCCTTAGTTCAAGACAATTGACCGCTAATCCGTATAGCTTGATCGATCAACGATAAATCATACTCCATATTGTGGATATTGTTTAACGGTAGGACTCGAAAGGTGGAAAGTCGGGAATACCGTTGTAGGAAGGAATAATATCCGGCCAGTGGGAAATGTTGTTATGTTCTGTTTGAGTTAGTTGGTGTAGGGATAGATGCTACTCTGTACTTTCCAGAGGTACATAGAGGTTATACAATCGGACTCAGGAAGCCTAGAGCTATGAGACTCGAAGATTATGCGAATTCAGCAAATTTCCGTCACTGGCTTATTTGGAATTTTTGATCATGTAATTCCGTTGAACATGGATGAGCGGATCACAATTATTCATGGTCCGAATGGGTTTGGAAAAACAGTAATGCTGAGGATGCTAGATGCCTTATTTAACTCTCACTATTTAGTATTTTGGACTATTCCATTTACCAGTTTCAGAGTTAAATTTGACAATGATAGCAGTCTTGACATTATGGCAAATTCTGACAAATCAGACAAGAGTAAAATAATAAATAATATAACTTTTAGTTTTTACGACCCTAATTCAAAAAAAGTTTATGTCTTACTAAACAAAACAACTAAATATCTTGATAATGAAGACCATCAATCCCAAGATTATTCTAACTTACTAGCAAGACTCGCGAAAGATTACGAGGAAGACATTAAAAGCCTTAAAGCCTCAGAAGCCAAATCACAACAAGAGTCTGAATGGCTAGAAAATTTGAAGAATAACATCCATATTCGTTTTATAGAATCACAACGTTTACTAAACTCCATCTCTGATGGTGCTTCTAGATTAGATTCTAGATCATCTTCAATGTCACCAACCGTTTCTACTTATTCTAATGAGCTTGCACAACTTATTAAATCTAAGCTTGCTGAATACGGAACAACATCTCAATCCCTTGATAGAACATTTCCTGCCAGGGTACTACAACAACGACCATCTCTCGATTTAACAGATGAAAAACTTCGTCATCAACTAAACGAACTTGAAGAGACTCGCTCTCGTCTGATAGAAGTCGGTCTATTAGATAAGGATGAAAATTCAGACTTTCAAATCGAGCCTCAAGCCATAGATGAAAGTACCAAAAATATCTTGTCCGTATATGTTGAAGACGTGGAAAAGAAGCTGAGTGTTTTTAACGAAATTGCCAGCAAAATTGATCTCTTAAGAAGAATCATTAATAATAAATTTGCTTATTCTTACAAACAGATGAATTTCAATAAGGAGAAAGGATTTGTTTTCAAAACCCTTTATTATCCCTTGTCCTCCAATAAGGAAACTCTCTCATCAACAGATCTATCATCTGGTGAACAACATGAGTTAGTTCTTCTTTATGAACTACTATTTAAAGTTCAACCCGGCTCCTTAGTCTTGATTGATGAACCTGAACTATCTCTTCATGTGGGATGGCAGTCTCAATTTTTAAAAGACCTGCAAGAAATTACAAAGCTTGTAAGTATAGATATTTTAATGGCTACTCACTCACCAGATATTATCCAAGATCGCTGGGATTTAACAGTTGAACTGAAAGGACTGCCAAAGTGAGAGGTTCCCTTTCAGTTGACCGTGAGGCTAACGCAATTCGGCTACGACGCAGTAGTTTTTCAGGCGCTTTTCTATTGGTTGAAGGTCGATCAGATAAGATTTTTTATGAACGTTTTGTTGATAAGGTAGCTTGTGAAGTAGTTACTGTTTCCGGCAAACCTTCCAGCAAGCTTCGAGTAATTGCAGTTCTGGAAATTTTGGAAAAATCAAGTTTTCAAGGTATTTTAGCTATTGTTGATGCAGATTTTGATCGCCTGGAAACTTCGGCCCATAACAGCGCTAATTTGCTACGTACAGATACGCATGATCTTGAAACCATGCTGCTCAAATCCTTTGCTCTTGACAAGGTGATTGCTGAGTTTGGTTCGGAGGAGAAAATTACCAAGTTTGGTCGAGATGTAAGAACAGCATTGCTTGAAGCGGGTGCGTCCGTTGGTTATCTGCTTTGGATTTCTAAATGTGATGGATTAAACCTAACTTTTGAAGGTATCACATTCAGTAAATTTATTGATGAGCAAACTCTGCAAATTGATGAACTCGGACTGATTCAAGAAGTTAAGAATAAATCCCAAGCTTTTTCGCTGAAAAATGAAGATTTACAACAACGGTTAATTAGCCAAAAAAGTAATAATCATGATCCTTGGCAAGTCTGCTGTGGTCATAATTTAGTGGAAATCCTGTCTCTGGGTTTACGTAAAGCGATCGCCTCCACAAAAGCGGCTGATGTTGAACCGAGTAGCCTTGAGCGTAATTTACGGCTTGCCTACGAAGAGGCTTACTTCCGTAAGACGCAACTCTACTTAGATATTCGTGCCTGGGAGAGGAACAATCAGCCATTTAAGGTTTTGCGGCATGATACATAGCTCTCTTAATGCAGTCTAACCCTGGTTCTGAAAATAAAATCGCCCAGATCAGTTCAGTACCCCTTGACACCCAGACGACAATATACTACATTTATATTACAAAGCAGTTTTTCCCAAAGGAGTTACTTCTTAAACGTAGCGGATAGCTCAAGCAATAGAGCGCCCACCTTGCCTGCAAAGGCCGACGTTGTGAGGGTTATTGTTCATAACTTTAAAACCCCTCGCGCCCAATTCCGGAGATACGGGTAAATCCCGTTCCGCTACACCAATTAATTTGGAATTTTAGATTCATATTCCAATCTCAAATCCCAAATCTCAACTCTCATGTGGCAGGTAGCTTAATAGTTAAAGTACCAAATTTTTATCCGCAAGGGTCGAAGAATCGAGGGTTATCGCTGTAAACGAAAAAACCTTGATTCGCCGGAGATGCAGGTGCAAATCCTGCTCTGCTACACCAACAATTCTCATGTTTGAATTTTGAATTTTGAATTTTGAATTTTGAATTTTCCTGTGGTGGGTAGCTCAGTTTGGTAGAGCGCTGGACTGGTGAAAACCAGTAGTCCTGATTCAATAACTTGTCTGTAAAGGCTGAAGAAATTAGGGTTATCGTAACCATTGGTCACAGGTTCAAATCCTGTCCCACCACCCAAAATTTCAACTTTTCTGAGTAAAAAAATAGTCAGGGTGGGGAGTGGGAGAGGGGGGGATGGGAGGACGCGGGGAATTTTTCAATCTACTGGTAAAAGTTTGAAAATCCAAAATCCAAAATCCAAAATCTTTCTTGTGGCGGGTAGCTCAATGGTAGAGCGCCAAAAACATCCTTATTCATCCCTTGCCTGAAAAGGCCAAAGAATGAGGGTTATCGCCTTCCAAGCGGGAGGTTGCAGGTTCAAATCCTGCCCCGCCACCTGTTGTTGATTGTTCGTCATTTCTCAACTAACAAATAACAAACAACAAACAACAAACAACCCACCCCATTGTTGCCTGAAAAGGCCGGGAGTGTAAACCAATGAATTACAAATTCTTCACTCAAAAAAAGACAGCAACACCGCAAACTCAGCCTATCCCTGGACGCGAATCAGAAATGATTAAAGGACGTTCTGGTGGTTGGATGTTTGATGCTGGGATTTGGAAGATGCTGCGTCGCTGTTTACTTATTGGTACAGCACAAAGCACTTACTATGCTGGCAAGCAAGAATTAACGGAAGATTTTGTGGCAGTGGTGCAAAATGCTATTGCTGAAAATCCCAATAAAGTTGCTGAAGAAATCCTCTATGCTAGCAATGGACGTGCGATTAATAATAGTGCGCCAATTTTAGCCTTGGTGTTACTCTCGATGGGAGAAGCACCACAAGCTAAAAAAGTATTTCAGGATATCTTTCCTCAAGTTATTCGCACGGGTAGCCACTTTTATGAATGGCTGAGTTACACCAAATCTATGCGCGGATTTGGTAAAGTGATTCGAGAAGTTGGTAAGACTTGGCTGTCGCGCGATGATGTGAAAGGATTAGCCTATCAACTGTTAAAATATCAACAGCGTCAAGGCTTCTCCAATCGTGATGCTTTGCGGTTATTTCACGTCAAACCGCCAACGGAAGATCACCGTCAATTGTTTGAGTGGGTGGTTAAAGGTTGGGAAAAGTTACCAACAGAAATTCCCTCAGAAGCCCTAGCTCAAATTTGGTGGTATGAGTGGCTAAAGCGGAATCCAAATCAAACTCATGAAGCCATTGCTAAGGGTCATTTAACTCACGAAATGGCTGCACCTGTGGGTAAAATGGATCAGCAAGCTTGGCAACTCCTGTTTAATGAAATGCCAATTGGGGCAATGCTACGTAACCTTGGTTCGCTGACTGAATTAGGGGTTTTGCAAGTCGGCAATAAAGCTAATGTGAATCGTGTCCAAGGGGTTCTCAATAGTAAGGAACATCTGCGGAAAGGACGCATCCATCCGATTGATGTTTTGAAAGCTCTAAAAACCTATCAATCCGGTGGAAAATTGGGGCGTAGTCAAAAGACTTGGACTCCAGTTCCGCGAATTGTGGACATTTTAGAAACAGCGGTTGAACTATCTTTTGATGTTGTTGAACCGACGGGAAATGTGTTCATGCACGCGGTTGATGTTTCTAGTTCTATGTCTTATGGAATTGTCGATTCTGTAGGACTTAGCTGCTGTGAAATTGCTACAGTAATGGCATTAGTAACAGCAAAAGCTGAAACGAACTACATGATTCGTGGTTTTGCTACTGAGTTCCGTGACTTGCAAATTACTGCCAAAGATAGTTTTAGTTCTGCTGTGGCTAAAGCTAGCAATCAAAACTTTGGTGGAACGGATGCGACCGTTGCTTACGAGTGGATGATTAAGAACAAGTTCAAAGCTGATGTTGTCTGTTTTTGGACTGACTCAGAAAGTTGGGCAGGTTACAAATATCCCACTCAAGCATTAGCTGAATACCGTAAGAAAGTGAATCGAAATGTTAAGGCGGTGTATATCACACTAGCACCTTATCGAATCACTTTGGTCGATCCAAACGATCCTTTATCTTGGGATTTGGGAGGATTTGATCCGGGAGTGCCTCGTCTGATTCAGATGATAGCAACGGGTGAATTGTAGTGAAGTTGAGAGTGGGGAGTGGGGTAAGAAAAAACCGGATTTGTATCATAATCATATTCGGATAATTGCTCTTAATAAAACATCCCCCATCCCATCTTTAAACGCAACTCAGCATAAAATTTCATTTCCTGGCGGGTTTTCCTGATTCGTAACTTGCTTGTAAAAGCCGAAGAATTTAGGGTTATCGGTAACGTCTCCACCACATCGGGGACAAGCGGGTTCAATTCCCGCACCCGCCATAATTTACTTTTTGACGTATTAGCAATAGCTCAGATATAATAAGGTTATCAGTATATTATTTGCTGGTAAATTGTTTAAAAATCTTGTGGCGGGTGGCGCATTAAAACCCCTTTATTCGTTCCTTGCCCTCACGGGCCGTAGAATCGAAGGTTATCGGTAGACGCAAAGGACTCAAACTCCTTCGGGCGCAAGCCCTTGCAGGTTCAAATCCTGCCCCGCCACTTTTTGCGATCGCTTAATCGTATTTTAATCATCATTCAACGGTTCAACTAATCGCTGAAAGCTGATGAATTTTTGATTTCAGGACTTACGCAACTGGCAC
>DNGI01000159.1:22755-23979 GCA_003486645.1 Cyanobacteria bacterium UBA11370
ATTGTGACACTTGCGTAAGTCCTAGATTTGTAAGAGTGGTCAACTCTAAATCAAATTGGCTTTACTTCAAAGGGCGATGATGTTTTTTTAGTTAATATTAAGGTAAGCCTGTGCAAATTACATTTTTAGGAACGAGTTCTGGAGTCCCGACGCGATCGCGCAATGTTTCCAGTGTGGCGTTACGTTTACCTCAACGGGCGGAGTTTTGGTTATTTGATTGTGGTGAAGGAACTCAACATCAGTTATTACGAAGTGACCTAAAAACGAGCCAGATCCGCCGCATTTTTATTACTCATTTACACGGTGATCATATTTTTGGATTGATGGGATTTCTGGCAAGTTGTGGTTTAGCCGGGAATGTTCAACGGGTTGATATTTATGGTCCTGCGGGTTTGAATGAATACCTCAAAGCTTGTGGAAAATACTCTCATACTCATTTTTCTTATCCCGTTCAAGTTCACACGGTTAGCCCTGGAATTATTTACGAAGATGATGAATATATCGTTAGCTGCGGTAGTCTCAAACATCGGGTTACAGCATTTGGTTATCGAGTAGAAGAAAAAGACCGTGCGGGACGGTTTGATGTCGAAAAAGCAACGGCTTTAGGAATACCTCCAGGCCCAATTTACGGTAAGCTAAAACGAGGCGAAACAGTAACGCTACCGGATGGGCGTGAAATTCAGGGAACTGAGTTGTGTGGTCAAGTAGAAATTGGGCGTAAATTTGTTTATTGTACAGATACAGTTTACTGTGAAAATGCGGTAGAATTGGCTCAAAATGCTGATGTTTTGATTCACGAAGCAACCTTTGCTCATCAAGATGCTCAACTGGCATTTGATCGCTTACATTCGACTTCAACAATGGCAGCACAAGTAGCATTAGGGGCTGGGGTAAAGCAGCTAATTATGACTCATTTTAGTCCTCGCTATGCCCCAGGAAATGATGTTGAGTTAAGTGATTTGTTGCGGGAAGCTCAGGCAATTTTTCCGAATACAATATTAGCGTATGATTTCTTGACGTATGAGATTTCTCGGCATCGTGCAGTAGAGTTGGTGGAGAGTCATGGTTAACTTAAAAACTCGAATTGAAAAGTCTCCGTTGGTGTTACACCTGAGTCCAGTAATTAATTTAACAGATGAGCAGTTTTTTGAGTTCTGTCAACTCAATCCAGACTTGCGTATTGAACGTAGTAAATTGCCCCTCAGACTGGAAGTCTGGGGCTAT
>DNGI01000158.1:0-10170 GCA_003486645.1 Cyanobacteria bacterium UBA11370
TTCTTATTTGGAATGACTATAATGTGTCGTCTGACAGTTGACTCCTCAATGTGCAGAGATTCGGCGATCGCTGCATCAGTCTGACCAGCCAAAAACTTCTGCAACACCTCCACCTGCCTAGGTGTTAACTTAGCGAATGCTCTATCGAAGTGCTTCTGATTCATAGATTTAGGCTAACCCCAAGCTTCTCACAAGTGTTTACTCGACTTGTTTATAAAGACTCACAGCCTGTGCAATGGCTGTTTATGAGCCTGATGCCAATATGAAATTATCGTAATTTAGCCCGAGTGGGCAACGACAAATAACATTAATTTAGGAGGAAACCAACGATGACCAGCTTTGAACGAGCCTGTACACTTATCTCTAGTATTGCGCTGGTTCTGCAATTACTTAGTGTTTTGATTCAATTTCAACAGTACGTCGAGCCACCTCAGCTCGAATCTCTGCTAATACCAAACATTCAAGTTGAGGCTAAATCTAAGTAAGATAAGTGCGATCGCCTTCCTAAATTCTCTGTAATTGGCAAGAGCGATCGCGCCTCACTTCATTCTTCTCCTAACGTCAGCAAACCCACTTTTCTATCTACTACTAATCGCCGAGTTTCTAACCAAGGCAATCCGATCAAGACTTCAGTAATGGCTTCCCCACCCAATACAGGAATAGCAAACTCTTGGTTATCTATCATCACACAACCTGCGTAGCGGAAAAATACAGCTTCTCCTCGTGCTGTCTGCTTTTTCTCTTCTCCTTCCAACGACCATTCCAAACTTTCAATATCTTGAATATCCATTGCCAGCCAGTCAGTAAACCCAGTGTCTAGCAGAGCATTAACAGTTATTATTGAACCATCATCAGCAATCAGATCGATTTCAAAATATAGCTCACCCTTACTACCAAAACTACCTTCAATCATATTCTGCCGCAAGTTCCCTTGCTATTCAATCCCATGACCATAATTTTGGTATTTGGGTGCTTTTGACGAGCTTTTTGGAAGGCAACTTCTTTATCGGGGTCAATAAAATACTCTCCACTTTCTGGTTCGATAGTAATGAACCAATTGTAATGAGACGTAACTAATTCTGGGTAAACCTGGTCAAAAATCACCTGGCAACGTTGAGCAAATGCTTCTTTTTCTGCCTTGCGTCTAGCTATTTCCTGTGGAGAAAGAGGGGGGCGATTGGGAAAAATTGGGCGACCAAGGGGTACTCGTCTATGGGTTATTTGGGTCATTTTTAGCTATCTGAAAGTTGTCTGTTTTTATTCTACATTCAATAGCGATCGCCTTCCTAAATTCTCTGTAATTGGCAAGAGCGATCGCCCCTCACTTCACTCTTCTCCTAACGTCAGCAAACCCACTTTTCTATCTACTACTAATCGCCGAGTTTCTAACCAAGGCAATCCGATCAAAACCTCAGTAATTTCTTCTCCACCCAAAACAGGTATAGTTAACTCTTGATTATCAAAACTAACCGTACCTTCATAGAGATCAAACTTTGATTCTCCACTTGCTGTTTGCCGCTCCTGCTCTCGAATAAAAGACCACCCTAAACTTTCCATATCTTGAACATTCATTGCCAGCCAGTCGGTAAAGCCTGTATCTAGCAATGCCTCAACCGTAATAACTAAACCATCAGCACCAATTAAATCAATGTCAAAATATAGCTCACCCCTGTCTCCAAAAACACCCTCAATCATAGTCTGCCGCAAGTTCCCGTTTCATTGAGGCGCTTTTCTAAAATTCTGGCTTTTGGGTGCTTTTGACGTGCTTTTTGAAATGCAATTTCTGGATCGGGATCGATAAAATAATCTCCACTATCTGGCTCGATCATAATCGACCAGTTATAGTAATTAGTCACTAATTCTGGATAAACTTGCCAAAAAATTGCTCGACAACGTTGGACAAAGGCTTCATTCTCAGCCCTGCGTCTGGCTTTGTCTTGCGGAGAAATACGAGGGCGATTTGGAAAAATTGGACTGCCACGAGGTACTTTTCTACGGATTGTTTGGGTCATTTTTAATTATCCAAGAGTGGTCTGTCTTTATTCTACATTCAATAGCGATCGCTTTCCTAAATTCTCTGTGATTGGCAAGAGCGATCGCCCCTCACTTCACTCTTCTCCTAATGTCAGCAAACCCACTTTTCTATCTACTACTAATCGCCGAGTTTCTAACCAAGGCAATCCGATCAAAACCTCAGTAATTTCTTCTCCACCCAAAACAGGTATAGTTAACTCTTGGCTATCAAAGGAAACAGTACTCTCATAGATATTAAACTCCGCTTCCCCTCGTGCTGTTAGTCTTTTCTCCGGTTCAATAAATGACCATCCTAAACTCTCAATATCTTGAACATCCATCGCTAACCAATCAGTAAATCCAGTATCTAGCAACGCATTAACTGTAATGACTGACCCATCAGCAGTAATCAAATCAATTTCAAAATATAGCTCACCCTTGCTACCAAACGTTCCTTCAATCATATTCTTCCAACACACCCTGTTTCATTCAGTCGCATTGCCATTATTACTTTGTGGGGGTGCTTTTCTTTGGCTTTTTGACGAGCTATCTCTCTATTGTTGTCAATGAAATAATCCCCACTATCCGGCTCAATATAAATAAACCAATTGTAATGCTCGGCGCTCAATTTTGGGTAAACTCGGTCAAAAATTACCTGGCAACGTTGAGCAAAGGCTTTCCTCTCAGCTTTGCGCCTAGCTATTTCCTCTGGAGAAAGAGGGGGGCGATTGGGAAATATTGGGCTACCAAGGGGTACTCGTCTACGGGTTATTTGGGACATTTTTAATAGTTCCTTATCAGTATGTTTGTATTTTATCGCTTGCCCTAAAAAAGATTCATCATCTCAGATAATAAAAATTAAGTCAATCTGCACAGTTTTGTGTAGATTTTCAAAATTCTAATAGTCGTTTAAAGTGAATACGTTGCTTATATGAAATCTCCACAAACGAATGGTTCAAAGCTTTTTAACCGATACCAGCCAACCCAAATCAGCACCCGTTCAGATTCGAGCATTCAGCGATCGCCATTCCGGACGAGAATTCGTTAAAGTAATCGTGGTTGGTTCACCCAAAGGCGTAGTCAAAATCATCCATACCCTCTACCGCCTCGGTTTTGCTAACGTAACCGAATGGAGTCCACCCACACCCACCGCAAATTCTGAAGAAGTCATGAGTGTGATGAGGCGGTGTGTTCTTTTGGATTAATACTTTGAAGATAGGCGATCACTTTTGAGAGCAGATGAGGAAAAGCGATCACAATTGATTGAACAGAGCGATCGCACCTCCCTTTAGTTTAATTTTTAGGAGAAGCGATCGCCTTTTTTCTACGCTATAACTGATATCAAATCTGGTTAATCCACCTCACTACCTGTAAACTAAAACCTTGTAGGGACATTGGATTGCAACGTCTCTACTGATTACGGATATACTAAAGACGCTCGTGAATGGGAATATAGCTCACTTGGTGATCACCCGTATAGATTTGAGTGGGACGGAAAATGCGATTTTCGGCTAACTGTTCCTTCCAGTGAGCAAGCCAACCTGCTACTCGTGCGATCGCAAATATGGGTGTAAACAAATCTGTCGGAATACCCAGTTTTCGGTAAACTAAACCGGAATAGAAATCGACATTCGCGTAAATCCCTTTATACGCTAACTTCTCTTCAACCGCCCGTTCCAACTCCACCGCAATCTCGTAATATTTATCGTGACCAAACTTCTCAAAGAGTTGTTCAGCTAAGTTTTGCAAAATTGTGGCTCTTGGATCTTTTACTTTGTAAACACGATGACCAAACCCCATAATTTTTTCCTTACGCTGCAAGCAATCTTCCACATAAGGACGGACATTTTCGACTGAGCCAATTTGCTCTAACATATCAATGACTTCTTCATTTGCCCCCCCATGTAAAGGCCCTGCTAACGTACCTACCGCCGACGCTATAACCGCATAAGGATCGGTTAACGTAGAGGCTGTAACCATTGCCGAAAAGGTCGAAGCATTCATGGTATGCTCGGCGTGGAGTGTTAAGCAAACATCCAAAACATGAGCCGCTAAAGGGTCAGGAATCTGCTCATTGAGCATATATAAAAAGTTAGCGGAATAATCCAGATCATCGTTAGGCTGCACCGGATCATTCCCTTTTCGCATCAGCTTAAATGCGGCTACCATTGTGGGAATTTTCGCTAACAAACGCACCACTGCTTCTCGGATATATTCGGGGTTATCTAACGCACGTTTGGAATAAAAAAGACCTAAAGCTGCCGCTGAAGCTTGCAGTGCATCCATCGGATGACCCGTTTCGGGAAAGCATTTCATCATATCCCGAATTCGATATTTAATCCGTCGATGGTAGCGAATTTCCGTCTCAAACTTATGCAACTCTTCTTTCGTGGGAAGTTCACCCCAAATTAGCAGATAGGACGTTTCCAGGAAGGTACTTTTTGTAGCGAGTTCTTCGATACGAATGCCGCGATACTCCAATATCCCCTGTTTGCCATCAACATAGCTGATACTGGATTGGGCAGCGGGAATGCCTTCTAAACCTGGCTTGTACTCGCAGACAGTCATGTTAGTACGTAATGAGTTTTAAATGTATCTCAGGCTAACTTACCAGAAACTTCCCGATTAGTAGTACAAACTACAAAAATTATTAACGATTGGTTAGATTAACCATTTGGGAGAGGTTAGCAAGAACAACTGGCTGTATCCGATTGGGGTTCCACGTTCTGGAAGGATTAAGCCGATGACTCCTGCTTTCTTAAGGATGAGTTTGTTCTGCGCTTCACCCCACACCAAGGTTTCTGCCCAATTGGCTAAATCGGGTTGATGACCCACTAGTGCTAAACATTCGTTCCCTGTAGAATATTCCTGCCGTTCCTGTAGCCAAGTTACCCAAGTCTGAATATTACCCTCTGGAGCAAGGCTAGGAAAGTCTTCAACCTGGGAACCCAAACCGATCTGTTGCAGAATAGCCGCCGTTTCTCGTGCCCGCACCAAGGGACTGGTTAAAATTAAGTCAAAGTGTAATCCCTTGTCCCGCAGTTGTTTACCCACTTTCGTGGTTTTCTGATGCCCTTTACTAGTCAACGGACGCTCTTCATCATTAGTGTACGCTTCAGGTTCAGCCGCTATGCCATGACGAATCAAGTAGAGTTCAATAGTCATTTTTTAAATTATTTTAATGGTTAGGGGTACGTTCTTATTTGTAGTTTTATAACAAACAACCCCAAACCAACAACCAATAACAAATAACTACATTACCATGCGAAAAATACGTTTGTTTATTGCCTCTAGTCTAGACGGATATATCGCCAGAACTTCAGGAGAGGTGGATTGGCTATTTACTGACTCTGACTACGGTTACACTGATTTTTTTGCCCAAATTGACACAGTACTCATGGGGAATAAGACCTATCAGCAACTGCTGACTTTCGGGGAATATCCTTACAAAGGCAAGGAAGCGTTTGTTTTTTCACAAACTCTCTCTGGAGAAAGAGATCAGAATGTAAAATTTGTGGGGGGTGATTTGAAAGACTTCATCAACAGACTACGTAACCGGAGTGAACGTGATATCTGGTTAGTAGGAGGGGCGCAGATCATTCATTATTTTTTGAAACACCATTTTATCGATGAACTTATTCTCTCAATACACCCAATTATCTTAGGAAATGGCATTCCCTTAGTTGTGCCTGATCCAACGTTAGAAACAGCCGTTGACTTGAACGAGGTTAGAACCTATGAATCCGGCTTGTTACAAGTATTTTATAATTTGAAATTGAATAAGTCAGAATGCCATTAGTTACCGATGGGAGATTCAACGCTTTTTTAGGAGCTACTAAATTTTTAATTGGGTTGGCAGCGAAACCGTTTATTAATTTATCGCGGCTAATCCAATGCCATAAACTGTACTTTTTTGGGTCACTTTTTGTTGTTTTTTTGACAAAATTTACTTCATTATTGACCTAATTAAAATTGTAGACACGGCAGCTTAAAACTCATCAATCATTGAAGGCAATATCCAGATTTTTCTAATAAATTTAGGAGCTAGTCTACCCCTGTCTCACCACTAAAATAAGATTATTATATTGTCCTTAAATCAATCAAAAGTAGGATCAAAATGAATCATAATGCTTTTAACTCACACCAATTATATTCTCACAATAAAGTCAGGCAATCTGGAGAGATGGGGGAAATAAATGATGAGTTTATTCCTCCTATTTTAAACTATCGAGTAGAGCAAAACACCTCTGGGGATAAATCGCCAATTTCCCCCTTAAGTGCAACTATTTTAATTGTTGATAATACGCCTGATGATTTGAACCTTTTAACCGAGATAGTGTCGATTAAAGGCTATCAAATACAAGCTGTACTGAGTGGTAAACTCGCCTTAACCGCTGCCAAATCCACCCCACCCGACTTGATTTTACTGGATATCTTGATGCCAGAAATGAACGGCTATGAACTGTGCAAAGAGTTAAAAGCTTCCCCTGAAACTAAAGATATTCCAATTATCTTTATCAGCGCATCCCATGACATATTCGATAAGGTGAACGCTTTTGCTGTTGGTGGAGTAGACTACATCACCAAACCCTTTTACGTCGAAGAAGTTTTAGTAAGGGTTGAAAATCAATTGCGCTTAGGTTCCTTCTCTAAGCAACTCAGGGAGCAAAATTTACGGCTTCAACAAGAAATCGAAAAACGCAAACAGGCTCAACAAAAACTCAAAGAAAGCGATCGCCATTATCGTGAATTGTTTGAAGCTAGTGTTGATGGTATTGCTATTGCCGATATTGACGGCAGATTTATTGATTGTAACCCTAGCTATCAAAAGATGCTGGGATATTCTCTAGAGGAAATCAAGCAAAAGAGTTTCTGGGAAATAACACCCGCCAAGTGGCATCAATGGGAAGCTGAAATTATTGATAAACAAATTATCCAACGCGGATACTCTGATACCTTTAAAAAAGAATATATTAGGAAAGACGGTACAGTATTTCCGATAGAATTAACGGTTTATTGCCGGAAAAACGAGTCAGGAGTAGCGGAATTAACGTGGGCGGTTGTACGGGATATTAGCGATCGCCAACAGATAGAAGAGGCACTTAAAAAAAGTGAACGAAAATATCGCAATTTGGTTGAGACATCCCAGGATATGATCTGGTCTGTCGATACCCAAGGGCATTTTACATTTGTCAATCAAGCGGTTAAACAAATTTATGGTTATGAGCCGGAAGACATGATCGGTTGCCCGTTTATAGATTTCGTTTTACCCGAACAAATTGATAAAGATACAGCCGTTTTTCAGCGTCTTATTCAAGGTGAATCAATCCGTCAGTATGAGACGATTCATCTGGCTAAAAATCATAAACCGATTTATTTTCTATTTAATGCGATTCCACTCTTAGATGAGCAGGGTAAGATTGTAGGAACAACAGGCACAGCTAGCGATATTACTGACCGCAAGCTTGCACAAGCCGAAATTATTCGTTCTAAAGATTTATTGGAATCGGTATTTAATGAATCACCCGATGCAATTTTTTTAGTTAATCCAGAAACAGGTTTAACCACAGACTGTAATCGCCGTGCTGTCGAATTATTTGAAAATAGCAGCAAAGAGCAACTCCTTAATATTGAAGGGCATACCCTTCAGAAAGAAGCCTTCACACCCGAACAATTAGAGTCTATCTTTGAGCAAGTTGAACGCTATGGATTTTGGAGTCAGGAGTTACAATATGTCACAAAAAAAGGAAAGGGATTTTGGGGTAATATCGCGGCTAAACCCATCCCTGTAGCCGGACAGAAGATGAATCTGGTTCGCATTACCGACATTAGCGATCGCAAACAAGCCGAAGAATCTCTACGACAATCAGAAACTAGAGAACGAGAAAAAGCACAACAACTAGAACTGGCTATGGAGGAACTAAAACTCACTCAAACCCAACTGATTCAAACCGAAAAAATGTCAAGTTTAGGGAGAATGATAGCAGGTGTTGCCCATGAAATTAATAACCCGGTTAGTTTTATTTGGGGAAATCTTACGCCTGCTAGACAATATTTTCAAGACCTGCTGCAACTCGTTGAACTGTATCAGCAAACTTACCCAAACCCTACACGAGAAATTCAGAATCTAACTGAAAGCATAGGCTTAGATTTTTTAGTAGAAGATTGGTCAAAACTTATGGATTCAATGCAGGTAGGAACCGAACGAATCTACCAAATTGTTCTTTCCCTCAAAAGCTTCTCCCGACAGAATGAATCCGAACTAAAACCTGTAGATATTCATGAAGGTATTGATAATACCTTACTGATTTTACAACACCGACTCAAAGCCGTAGGCGATCGCCCAGCTATTCAGGTGATTAAAGATTATGGTCAACTTCCTAAAGTCACCTGTTATGCCAGTCAGTTGAATCAGGTATTTATGAATCTACTTAGTAATGCCATTGATGCGCTGGAAACCAAAATTTCTCCACGATTAATTACCATCCGAACTTCAATTCAAAATTCAAAATTTAAAATTCACAATAAAATTCCTCAATTCCTTGTTATCCGGATTGCGGATAATGGCTCTGGCATAGATAAGGATGTACAACAGAAAATATTTGATCCATTTTTTACCACAAAACCTGTCGGCAGCGGCACAGGATTAGGGCTATCAATTAGCTACCAGATTGTTGTAGAAAAACACAAGGGTCAAATTAGTTGTATTTCTGCTCCAGGTCAAGGAACGGAATTTATTGTGGAGATTCCTTTAAACTAAAATCGCTAATGGCTAATGGCTAATGGCTAATGGCTAATGACTATATTAGCCATTTCATTTCTCTGACTAGAAAGTCAATTGTATTCACGAATTTGAATGTTTAATTGTGAATCGGATTATCTCTGGGATTAACCAACCGCCCAAGCTTTTGTTTAATTTGGCGATCAAACACTTCCCACTTTAATTTTGCATACTCCGCATTATCATTAAAGCCACCCAAAAATCCAACAGGAATTTCAAATCCACCCGCCGTCATCCGTCCCCCGCCAAAAAATCGTCCTTGATTATCTTGACCAAACGCTTCCTTAATAAATTCGTCAGGATCAAGGGTTAATTTACTCGTTCTCAACGAACCAATGATAACTTCTAAATTTTCGTCTTCATCGTGAACAATTCCGTAAACAACAGCCGTATGAACGTTTTCTTCTGTTACTAAAAAATCAGCCGCTTGAGGAATAGCATCTCGGTCATCGTAACGCAAATAACCAACACCAGCGATTGAAAAATTATTCTGGACAATGCGATTTTTTAGCGATCGCTCAATCACATCCATCACTCGCCGCGATCGCGCTGTTTGCAACACAGCATTTAGTAATTGACTATCATAAAAACGGCTGAGATAAGCTGCTGCTAAAAAATCTTCTTCGGTTGCTCGCATCAGACGATCCGTATCGGAACGTAACCCGTGCATCAACGCTGTCGCGCAATGAACATGAGTACTAATATTACTGTCTAACTCCAGTAATCCCGCCTGAAGGTACTGAGTTAAAATTGTCGCTGTCGCTCGTGTATGAGGTCGAATATCACTAAATTCTGCCTCAATTTCACCTTGAAGACTGTGATGATCAATCAATACGACAATAGGAATATTCGCTTGCTTGACAAAGGGCATTAACTGTGTAGTTGTTCCCTGATTATCAACTAGAACACAGCCTTGATATAACGAAAAATCCCGCTCCTTTAAACTTTGAACACTCCACCGTTTTGCGGGTAAGTTAGTAAGTTTAACCAAGGCAATATTTTCTTGGTGAGAGAGTGTCCCAGCATAAACAATATCACATTGAATACCGAACTCATGAGCAATTAACTGGTACGCCCAAGCACTAGAAAGAGCATCCGGATCAGGAAAATCTTGAATAACAATTAGTTGACGATCTGAGCGGTGGCGATGTAAAACTTGTCGTAATTCTGCGACTTTAGCATCGGGTGAGTCGGAACGCGATCGCACTTCACGGGAATTTCCATTAGTAGTATGAGAATGTTTAGCCGACAACTCCTGTGATTGAGTTGTAGCTGATGTTGAATCTAAGAGAAGTCCAGCACGTTCAAGGGAATCTTTAAGCGGAATTAGTGCGTCTGATGCCATGTTGGTTGTGAGTTGTTGGTTGTTGGTTGTT
>DNGI01000158.1:10482-10714 GCA_003486645.1 Cyanobacteria bacterium UBA11370
GTTGCATTGCAACGTCTCTACTGTTTGTTCAATGAGGACTTAACCTACCTTCATTTTGACAAAATAACCCATACGGTAGAGCCTACCTATCGGTCGAATTTTCCGACCTTCAACCACACTCTGATAAACTAACAAACCTTCAACAACAGCAGAGCTAAATGTATAAAACTAGGCGTGGCATGAGTCAAAAAACCTATTTACTCAATTTAATTTAAATGTTAAATTCACCTAA
>DNGI01000320.1 GCA_003486645.1 Cyanobacteria bacterium UBA11370
GTTGTTTGTCATTGGTTGTTGGTTGTTGGTTGTTGGTTATTTTTACAATTCAAACAACACTATAATTTTCCATAATAAAATCTCTTTCCATTCCCCCATCTCCCCATCTCCCCCTCTCCCCATCAACTCTAATTAGGAGTAATTACCTAACTATAAGACTAGTGGTGTTGTGACTTATTAGAGCGTCGGATGATCCAATAACTAAAGGATAGAGAAAGAATAGCGATCGCTAACCCAATAATTTCTATTCCTTCAGTTTTCTTGAGGTCAAGAATAATAATTTTACGCGCTACGGCGATTAAAGATGTAACAATAACTAACTCAACTTGGACAACGTGTTTACGGAGATAGGCGGTAATATTTTCTAGAATTTCTAAAGCAATAAGGACGTTTAAGAATAAGCCAAAAATTTCAAACAGTGTTGTATTAAAAAATCCAGCGGGGGATGTTAATAGTTGTTTAGAGAGGAGAACAACTAAGTCAAATACGGCAACGAGAATGACGGCTATCATCACCACCGATAAAACCTTGGAGACGATCCCCTCGATCTGTTCTATCCCAGCTAGGAAACTATTATCTCTACAAGAATCTCTAAAGAGACGCAAAACCTTCTTTAATTGCTGCATCGTTGCTGTAGGTGTCACCTTGTCGAGTTGATATTACACCATTGAGGGGACAGGAGTCTGTATTGTTTAGCTACCGATGCGATCGCGCTTTCATTTCTTTAGTGTGTTGCAACACCTAACAAGGACTAGCTCTGGCTACAGGACGTGGTATAGCATAACGGAATAATCAGTAGCAAAACGGAGAATTATGGACAAACTGGCTGCCCTCAATCTGGCTGTAACTGGTGAGACATCTGTAAACCCCCAACCCGAAATTACCCCCAGTTATAGTTTATTCTTTCCTGAACTCGACCGGAAAAAGCCTCTGAGTGGAGCCTGGATTCCATTTCTCTTTTTTACGATTGCACTGTTTATTATCAGTTTGGCAAGCCCCGTCCTAGCACTAAGAAAAGGAGAGAGGGGTTCCGATGTTACTGCCCTTCAAAAAACGCTGCAAGAGAATGGCTATTTTAACGGCCCAGTCACAGGTTATTATGGCCCTTTAACAGAAGCGGCGGTCAAAAAATTTCAGCAATCTAAGGGGTTAAATGCAGATGGGATTGTCGGTTCTAAAACGAAAACCGTTCTGCAATCTGGCTCTTCAATACCCTCTCGTGAGAGTATTAATAATGACCCTAAACCCACTCTTGATTCTAACTCTTCAACCCCAACCTCATCCCAATTTACTCCGCCAACGACGGCAGTTAATAATGAACCTTTAGCGTCGCCTAAACCAACATTTCTTCTCAAAAGAGGCGATCGCAATTCTCAAGTCACCTCCCTTCAGAAAAATCTGCAATTAAGTGGCTATTTTAACGGACCCATTACAGGGTATTACGGTTCTGCCACGCAAGAAGCGGTCATGAAATTACAGAAAGCTAGGGGTTTAAACCCGGATGGAATAGCGGGACCTAAAACCCGTGCGGCGATCGAATCGAGTCCTGCAACACCCATTCCTACCCCACTCACCCCTCCATCTCCGATGGTTACAGATGACCGTTTGGGATTAGGAAATCCTAGTTTAGTTCTCAAACGAGGAACTCGTAATGCTGATGTTACTGCCCTTCAGAAAAAACTGCAATCTCAGGGTTACTTTGATGGACCAATTACAGGGTATTACGGGTCTTTAACGGAAGCAGCAGTGATTAAATTCCAGGAAGCTAATGGCTTAATTGCCGATGGCATTGTTGACTCAAAAACTCAAACCGCACTCGAATTTCGCCCCATTAAACCAACTCCTTCCCCGGTTGAAACTCCAGATTCTGTATTTAACGAAGATTCGTTTATAAATGAGGAAAACAAGGAAGACAATAGTGAAGAGAAGCCACCGAGTCCAGCAACCGAGATGACACTTAAGAAAACCATTTCGGGTAAGATTTCGCCTAAATCAATTGTGCATTCTGGCACGGGTTTATTTTTTGCCCAAAACATGATGTACAGCCACAGCATCACGGTTTATAACCGGGACTATAACTTAGTCAAAACTCTTTCTGATACCGTGAATTTAAGTAAATACGGTCATACAAAGTTCAAAGGAACTTACAAAGGCGCTCCCGTTGAGGCAGCTTTTTCGGATAATGGTCAGTATGCCTGGATATCCAATTACCAAATGTATGGTCCAGGGTTTAATAACCCCGGTGATGATAAATGCGACCCGTCTCAAAAAAAAGATAATAGTTTTTTGTATCGGGTTAATACCGAAACTATGGATATTGAAGAAGCTATTCAAGTGGGTTCGGTTCCTAAATTTGTAGCGACTTCACCGGATAATCAATTAGTGTTAGTTAGTAACTGGTGTAGTTGGGATTTGAGTGTAGTTGATGCCCAAGAAAATAAGGAAATTAGACGAATTAAGTTGGGTCGATATCCCCGTGGAATTGTGGTTGATTCTGATTCCGAAAAAGCCTATGTGGCGGTGATGGGTTCTTATGATATTGCTACTGTAAATCTCAATAATTTTTCAGTAGAATGGCTTAAAAATATTGGGGAGGCACCCCGTCATTTAAATCTCGATCCATCGGGTCAATATCTCTACTCAACGTTAAATGGGGAAGATAGAGTAGCAAAAATTGATTTATCAACGGGTAAAGTACTAAAACGAGTTTTCACAGGTCAAGCTCCTCGGAGTATGGTAATATCCGATGACGGTGAACGGCTTTATGTAGTGAATTACAATTCCAATACGGTTAGTAAGGTTCGCACCAGTGATATGAAAGTTTTACAAACCGTAAATGTGAATGCGAATCCAATTGGGATTACTTACGATCCACAAACTCGGCAAGTTTGGGTCGCGTGTTATTCGGGGAGTATTATGGTGTTTCAGGATTAATTGGAAATGCAGAGGTACGCGGAGGTTGGGAAGGGGAGCCGTTACAGTTTAAGCTGCTCGTACTTTAGATGGGGTTAAGATAGTAACGCTATTCCCAGAAGTTAATATTTAACATTGCGTCAATATTGCTCTCAAACTGCCATGCATCCGGGAAGTGATATCCTTTTTCAGCGTACTCATCTCTAACATTACCCAGAGCTAAGAACCATGCATCTTGAAAAGCCTGATCCCAATAAGCTTTGAGGCTAGGTGTATTTTTTAATCTCAGAAAAATTCTGCGGCGTTGCTCTCTGATTGTGTTTTCCCAACCGTTAAAACAGTCAGGCATATTAACGTAGATACGCTTGAGCAAGTGAGCCAACAAGGTTTCTAATCTACTTTCTAGTTCTTGTTTTTCAGAGCGTCCCAAGGTTTCGACTTCCTCGATCAGGTTTTCCAAATCTAGATGGTCAAAATCCCTAGCCTTGAGTTTGGCTACAGTGTCTTGAGTCCATAGTAAAAAGTCCGACTCATACAGAGATTCCTGAATTGTTTGAGTCATTTACTTTATCCTTTGCCATCAATAAGGAAACTTGAACTAAATTAATTTTAGATGGAATCTTGAATTAGCCCTTTATTGTGGAACGGGAGGTGAATCATTTCAAGATTGTAGAGCGGGCATTGTCCATCACTTCCAGATTATGCTAACGATGAAGCGGCTCTGGAGTATGTCGAAATCGGGCATTTTGTCGCCAGGGAATACAACACGTCTGGATCGAGGTCAGCACCATTTTGCCAAACGATCGTGCCCAGTTCGGGATGAATCTGGACTTGGGCGAAATATGCCAAATCTTGCAGGGGGGCAAAGATGCCGGAGAAGGAAATAACCTGGCTGATATCAACCACGCCTTCAACGCTGTCTTCAAAGCGTAGCCAGAGTTGATATCCGTCTAATGGTTTAACCGCTACGATATCTTTGAGCATGGCGTTACTCCAGAGGTTGAATGGATTCTAGGGGTTCTTGTTGTCGGGCGAGTTCCCAGTTTTGCAGAAGTTCGGCTTGATGGGACACTGCCCATTCAATGACGAGTCCCAGCACTCTGGGAGAAAGTTTTCCTTCCAGAATGGAGAGGGATTGGATGTCAATGATGGCTTTTTGTTGACCATAACGCACATGAAAATGGGGCGGCGGGTGGTCGTTGTAGTACATGGCAATGATGATGCCAAAGAAGCGACTAATTTCAGGCATTGCTATTTCCCGTCCGTATTTGCTGTAGCACAGCTTGCGTTAGGGGATGATCGGAGAGTTGTGCGGCTTGCCCTGCCGTAAACGCTTGGTTTAGCAAATTCAAGAAGTTTTGTTTGCACGTTTGAGTGTTGGGATGGTTTGCTCCTAACTGGCTTACCAAAATGGTGACTGCCCGGATATAAAGCGGTTCAGCTTCGGCGTAGCGTTCTTGGGAATGGTAGAGAACTGCTAGGCTGTTAAGACTAAGCGCGACATCAAGATGATCACTTCCCAGCCACTGTTCGCGGACTGTCAGTGATTGCTGGTAGAGAGATTCTGCCTGACTGTACTGCCTTTTCTCTTGGTACTGTAATGCCACATCGTGATAGTTTCGCGCTGCTTTGACGTATTGTTCTTGAGTTCGGTAAAAGCTTTCCAAATTATTGAAGATGATGGCAGTATTTGGATGGTTGCTATCTAACCGCTCCTGTTCACGGATGGAGAGCAATCGTTGATAGAGAGGTGCAGCTTCAGTGTAGCGTCCTTGCGATTGGTAGAGTAATGCTAGATTGTTGAGACCAGTGGCAACATCGATGTAGTCTGTCTCCAAATGCTGTTCCCAGATGTAGATCGCTCTTTCATACAGCGGTTCTGCCTCAGAGTAACGTCCTTGTGCTCGGTAAAGTTCTGCCAAATTGTTAAGGCTGCTGGCGACATCGGGATGATTGGCACCCAGTTGCTGTTCTTGAATTAAGAGCGCACGATGATAAAGGGGTTCTGCTTCGCCGTAGCGTCCTTGCGACTGGTAGAGCATTGCTATGTTGTTTAGGCTTTGAGCAACATGGGGATGGTCAGTGCTCAACTGTCGTTCGCGGATAGAGAGTGCTCTCTTATGCAATGCTTCAGCCTCGTTGTATAGTCATTCCAAATAAGAATG
>DNGI01000021.1:0-9101 GCA_003486645.1 Cyanobacteria bacterium UBA11370
CAACTGTTGCCGAATTTGTTCAGCGAGTTCTAATTGTATCTGTAAGTCGGGTAATTCATCAGATTTCCGGTCTACCCGCACCATTTGCTGAGTAACGGACTGACGAGCATGACCTGCAATCCGGGTTTTCGTTACAGTGGGTCGGGTTGGGTCTATTAACATACTACTCGTATCAATACCCGCTTGCTCAAAAATGTCCCGCAGTGCTTCCCCTTGGCTATCTTTACCCACTAATCCAACAACTTTAACTTTAGCGCCCAGTTTTGCCAAGTTATAGACGGCATTTGCTCCGCCGCCTGGGGTCTGGCGAGTATGTTCATGACGGATAATTAATACTGGGGCTTCTCGTGAAATTCGCTCAACTTGACCTGTGAGAAATTCATCAAGGGTGAGATCCCCCACGACTAAGACTCGTGCTTGAGAAAAGCGATCCAGTAAGTCGAATAAAGGTTCCGCTGATTGGGTTAGTTGATTTTTGAAAGAAGAAGATTCTGGCATCATGGGTTATTTTTCATGGGATTTGTTGTTGGTTGTTGGTTGGTTGTTGGTTGTTGGTTGTTCTTCCCATCCCCCCATCTCCCCACTCCCCACTCCCCACTCCATTGTGGTTATGTTGGTTGTAGATGGGTAACTGGATGTGTCAGTTTTTGGGTTGTCCATGGTCTAATCCCTAATGGCAAGATGCTAAATAGTAAGTTTTTGCAACTGAGGACGTTTGTATTGTGAAAGCAGTTGTCTTGTTATCTGGAGGATTGGATTCCTCTGTGGTTCTCTATCAGGCTAAGGCAGATGGTTGTCAATGTTACGCGATTTCCTTTGATTACCAACAGCGCCATCGGCGGGAACTTAAGTCAGCGATCGCCATTGCTCAACGGGCTGGTGTAAACGATCATCAGGTGGTAAGTTTTGATCTGCGACAGTGGGGGGGTTCGGCGTTGACGGATGATCGGATTGATTTACCGAGGGAGCGATCGCTCGAACAGATGAGTCAGACTATCCCCATTACCTATGTTCCAGCTCGAAATACAATATTTTTGAGTTTTGGTCTTGCCTATGCCGAAGCAATTGGGGCACAACGGGTTTATCTGGGGGTTAATGCGTTAGATTATTCGGGATACCCAGATTGTCGTCCGGACTATATCCAGGCGATGCAGGAGGTTTTTACTCTGGGGACAAAACAGGGGCGGGAGGGACAAGGGATTCAAATTGTCACACCACTGATTCAGCTTAAGAAAACTGAAATTATTGAATTAGGAAATAGGTTGGGAGTTCCTTGGGAGGAAACGTGGTCGTGTTATGCGGGGGGCGATGTGGCTTGTGGGGTTTGTGATTCTTGTCGGTTGCGGTTGGCGGCTTTTGCGGAATTGGGTTTGAGAGATCCGCTCCATTATGAAGTAGTTTGATTATTTTTTCGGTTCTTCCGTACTTAAGCAATCTACAACTCCTAAGACAAGGCGAATGGAATTCGCGTCTACACAAACGAAGTCCGCCTGCGCGGACTAGGAAACATTCGGAAAATTGAAACCCGCGCAGGCGGGTTTCGGTTGTGTAGCTGCGGTTTCAACCGCCTAGCTTATTGTTCCCAAGAAATAGGGCTGAGAAACATACAGAGATATTTAATGTCCGGAGCATCAGCATCAGAGATGCCCACAGATTGAAATCTGGGGCTATACAAACCAAACTCGCCTGTGCGGGTTAAGATTGCTTGGAGCGATCGCCCTTCTTCCACTACGACAACTCCTCATCTAGCTAACAGCTTCCCCTCGAATTTCTCGTAGAATTGCTGAAATTTCCTCTTCCGACTCAATGTGTCTTGCCAGTACTTGAGCCGTTGTGTCTAGAATACGCTCGGAGAAAAGTTTAGCCAAATCTTGTCGTAAGCTTTTCCCAATATAAAACTTAAGCAGAGCTTCCATTGACATATCTTGACTTGCAGCTACTTTCTTGAGTGACTCCAAAGTGTCGGCGGGAATCTCAATCGATACTGTTTCAGTCACTCGTGGACGCAAACGCAATTCAAATTCTTCGTCAGACTTGTTCATATAATTTCCGTTCAGTACGAGTAGTAACACGAGCAGAAATAATCCGTATTCGCTCCCTACGTTCTACATAGACAACTAGTAAAAGTCGCTCAGAAAGTGAATATCCAATGATAAAATCGCGCTGTTCGTTGTTGGCTGAAGCATCACCTGTTTGATAGAAGGGGTCAAAGAAGACCTCAGCCGCCTCTTCAAAGGTCACACCATGCTTCTCAAAATTGCTCTGCGCTTTGTTCCCATCCCACTCAAACTCAACACCCTGCAAGCGATACACAACGTTCATACGTCAATCTTACATAACTATCTCGTGTAACAGTTGAGATAAGGTTACAGCAGAGCGATCGCACGTTCTGCCCCTATCCTTACTCTTCATCTAGCCAACGGCTTCCCTTTTCCCTTCTCGAACAAGGTTTTGGTCATTCTGAATGCGTGAATTCCTCAAATGAGAAAGCCAAATGGCATCAGGAGAAAGCAATTTACCTTAATGAGTGCGTAAATTACTGAAATGAGTGCATAAATTACTGAAATGAGAAAGCCAAATAGCATCAGGAGAAAACAATTTACCTTAATGAGTGCGTAAATTACTGAAATGAGTGCGTAAATTACTGAAATGAGAAAGCCAAATGGCATCAGGAGAAAGCAATTTACCTTAATGAGTGCGTAAATTACCTTAATGAGTGCATAAATTACTAAAATGAGAAAGCCAAATGGCATCAGGAGAAGGCAATTTACCTTTTTGTTTATAGCGATTCTCGATTGAATGCAATACACCCTTACATCCCTCTTGTTCTCCTTGTCCCCCTTGTTCCCCTTGCCCCTTTTCCAAAATCTCTGTACTCCATCGAAATGAGAACTGCTATATTACTCCTCATCTTCAATTGACTCATACATATAAAGCATCACAAACTCCTCAGCCGCCGCCGGCTCGATTTTCTGAAGTCCCCGCTTAATCTCAACTGCCGCCTCAGCCGAAGGGTCTCTACTCTCGCTTACCCAACGACTTACATTCGTGGGGTTGATTCCCATTGCGATCGCTAGTTGGTTTTGGCTAATGCCGTAAGTTTTCAACACCTGTCTGAGTGCTTTGCCTGCTTTTCCCATGCCTCAGATTCTGTCAGAGGCTTATAACGCCGTAAATATTGCTAATTGTCATTAATTATGCGAAACTAATAGTGACAATTGTCATTATTGTCTGAACAAAAAAAGCAATTGCCTAGAGCGTAAACCGCTTGCTGGGCAATCGCCGTCATTTCGATTAACTAGAATACCAATGAAAAAATCCAAAGCGACCGAAGCTTTACGAGTCGCCACAGACCTTGCTGCCATCAAAAAGCAACCCGCACACCTGATTAGGAGGGCATCATGACTTATTTACAACGGCTCACTCCCTGGTGCATTATTCGCCCCTTCCCCAATATGCGTACCCTCATCATTGCACGCTTTCGCCGCCGAGTTGATGCCGAGGGACATCTGCGAATCCTCAAGCAACTGATGCCCAGCATTCCCTTGGAAATTGTTTTTGACTTAATTCCAGATAACTCAGACAATTAGATCCCCTTAGCCCTCCTTAAAAAGTGGGCAGAATTTGGTCAAAGTCCCTCTTTTGAAGGAGGATTTAGCAACTCTTCTGTATCTACTTCGTCTAACTTTACTTTGTTGTACACATCTGCTATCGAAATTTGAAAGGATACGGAAGAGAGGGCGATCGCTTCATCGGATTCATCATATTCATAAAACGACCATCGCTTATTATTGGTCTTATAGAAATGTTCGATATAAATCTTAGTTTGGTCGATTAATAGGTATTCCTCAAATGTGGGAATCCTGCGGTAAAATTGAAATTTGTCACGGCGGTCATATCCTTTTGTTGACTTTGACAAAACCTCGACAATGACTTGAGGATTGGTAATTGTATCGGTGCGGTCATTATAATACTTTGGCTCTCCAGCAACTATCATTATATCGGGATAAGTGTAGATACGTTGCTTTGGTATCCATAGACGCACATCACTCATGAAAACTTCGTAATCGAGTTTCTTGAAAGCAAAATTAAGCTCAGTACTGAAGTTGAGTGCTATCCGATTATGATTAGTAGATCCACCTGCCATAGGAAAAATTTGACCGTCAATGTATTCGCTTTTGTAGTCAGCCACCTCCTCTAGTGCTAGATATTCCTCTGGAGAGTAGTATTGCTGTTCGGTAACTTGCATAGTTCGCTCTCGGAGTATTGGATGAAGACTTATTCTTACTATAATATCCTGTCGGGATAAGCTTCGTTCTTTAATAGGGGTTGAGTAGTTTTTTTGCTATTTACTTCTTTTTTTCAATCTCAGCAATGGGTAATAACAAGGTGTCCTCAGTTTAGACCAGAGCGATCGCCTGAATCCTAACTAACTGAAGTGAGGCGATCGCTTTTTGGGCAATGATAGTTTAACGAGTTAGGATAAGAGCAAAATTCAGTATATAGATTATGCCAACAATTACCGATTATGAAGAGGAATGCGATCGCCTCGAAGCAGAATATTTAGCAGGAAGGCGGTGAGAAGCGATCTAGAGTGATAAGGAGCCAGAAATGAAGCTAACAGAATTACTTCCGATGGTTCGACAACTGTCCGCCCCCGATAAACTTAAGCTGATCCGCATCTTAGCAGAAGAGTTGGATACTAACGAGGATATTTCTCCTTTAGAGCCACATAAAGTCTACTATTTGGCAACTCCTTATGACTCATTTGGTGCAGGTGAGATATTGATGCAGGCAATGCAAGTGTCTAATCGTGACGGTGAGTAAGTCAGATGCGTTTCAAGTACTCTACAACTGACTCATCTCAAAACGAGTTTGATAGTCTTCCACGCATCCCCCTCATCCTTCGCAGCAACAACCAAGCCATAGAAGTTGTTGGGTTGGTCGATAGTGGTGCAACTGTGAATGTATTGCCCTACGACATTGGCAGGCAACTTGGCGGTAGTTGGGATGATCGTCAAGCGATTATTCGGTTAGCAGGTAATCTTGGCAATCAACCAGCAATGCCACTATTTGTAATGGGTGAGATTGGAGAGTTGGCTCCTGTGCGGTTAGCATTTGCTTGGGTCAAAAGTAATCAGGTGCCGCTGATTTTGGGACAGACTAATTTCTTCCTGGAATTTAATGTCTGCTTTTATCGTTCCATGCTTGAGTTTGAAATACAACCGCGCTCATCATCTAGATAATGGAAGGCTGGATGGTGCGATCGCTCCTACTTGTTCATCCTCAACATCCAGAGTGTGCGATCAGCTTAGAAGAAGCGATTGCGCCTTGCAATCTGGAGCATAAACTATTTTTCGATTGTTTCCTGTTTAAACGCTAATTTGATTCCTGGTAAACTAGAATTTTCTAATCGCTTACGAATCTCTTCTTTAGCAGATCCAAATGTAGGAAACTCCTCACTTAGTCCAAAAGGAATCCAAGCACTATATCCAATACTCTCCAGTTTTATATTGACCTTCGCAGGCACTATATACTTACGAGCCGATATATAGAACTTTTCTATATAGCCTACCCCATTACTTAAGTGATTAGCCGGGCTAGCAAAATCTTTCAGATACTCTTCAACCAAGAGCCATCCCTTCTTATCAACACTAGCTAAAAGATAGACATTATCAAATTGACAAGGTGCAGCGTTTGCTTTGTTGTTGTTTAGTATTCCGTAGGCTAGATTATAATAAACAGGATACTTCTGGTTGTTGGCATTTGTTTCATATTTGCCAGGGAGCTTTAGGTCAACACTAAAACACTTAATATATAGTCCCATTCGCTCTCTACTCCCAGAAAAATTGATTATCCCACCTATACTATATTTCTGGGGGTCAATTCCTCGCTCGATCAGTAGCTCCTCAATAGTAATAAATTCTGAGCTAATAAGTTTGGACTTAATAGGTCGGGATCGACTGCCTATTCCACGCCTTCCCGCTTTGTAGTCCTCACTAATCTTTACCATCAGTTTCTTAGCAGCCTCACTATCCACTGGTTCATTGAAGAGTGGTTTTATAAGGTCTGAACTATAAGGATTTAGTCTCTTTAGGTAGAAAGCAGATTGCTCCTCTCCATCAACCTGATTTTTAATTTTAGCTAGTGACTCGGAGGTTATTGCCCTAATAGTCTCCTGAGCTAAAGTAGTCTGAGTATATTCTCGAAGCCCTTCGGGTTCTTCTTTAGGAAAGAAACGGCTCCAGTAATTAACTTCAACTACATAGCCATTTAGCGAGAGCCGATATATAAAAGAATAAAAGCTCTCCCATTTAGTAGCATAAGCCTTGCGAGTGCTAAATGCTGTTTTAATAAGTGCTTCTTGCTCTTCTATTGACTCTGGCTTAAATATTTCCTTGAGAGCAGTTAAGTCTAGACAAATATGAACCACACTTAATCCTAATACCCTCTTCTGTGCCAGCCAGTCAATGCTAATTTGAGACTCAACTTCTTTTCTAGGTGGCTCTACTCCTAATAAGAATGCAAAATCAGCGATCACAGTTATGGTTTCCCTTAATAGGGTTTCCACTGGGCGCACCTTTTTCGTCTTTACCGGACTAGAGTTTAAGTGTGGATGATAGTTCTCAATGCGTTGCTTCTCTAGGCTGCCTAGTTGAGATTCGCTAACTTGCTCATAGTAAATAGTGAAATGTTTCTTTTTTTGAACTTCTAGTTGGTAGATACGATGATGAGATTTCCCTTGCCAACGTTTACGGATATTTTTTGCCTGCCCTATATACCAAACATTGTTACTTTCATCTAGAACGTAGTAGATTCCTGAATATTCAGGGAGTAGCTGTTTCGCCTGTAAGCTAATCTTTGGCAGTTGCAAAATTACTGCATCAGCAATCAAATGACGTACCTCCAGTATTGTTTTACATACTTCTGATTTCAAAATTACCATTGCCGTGACTATTTCTATCACTGAATCTGTAGAAATATCGTCAAAGTGTCTTTGCCCACAAATGGAGGGTTTGTTCAGATTGTAGATGCTCGAACCAATTTCTTTTACGTGTAGATGTAACGTATTGGCAACTGCACGGCATAAATAGGAGTGATTGCTCAATCGCATAGGTTGGTTCTGGATGTATGTAGGTACTGATGCGATCGCCTATCATCATAGTTTGAGTTTAAGCAGTTGCAGCCGTTTGCTCTTCAGGGAGAAATGCAAGCACAATTCGCTCTGGCGGGATACCTGCGGCGATTAAATCTTTAGTAATTCCCTGTTCCATCCCGTCATATTCCACCCAAACCTTACCCTCACTCAACGTCACATAAATCAAATTCCCCCTCACCCTTCGTCCTCTATCCCAACCCACCTGCATCAGCGCATAGCGGTTTTGCGTGTCGTCAAATACCGTGTCGAGTCGAATATCGCCGTGAGAAGGTTTGAACTGGGCGTATCGTTGAATCACCTGCTTTACAATGTCTCGCTCTGTTGTGGTGGTATCCATCGCTTCACCTCATAAGCCGGATGATTAGCCTATGGTAAGCGATCGCCTAACCCATACAATCCCTATCTAAAATTGAGCCAACTATAATTAGTGAGCAAGAAACTCTCAGGTAAAGACATGACTACAGTCGCTATCTTGCCAGTATCCGATGCGAGTGGTGAGAGAATTTATAGAGCAGTTGCAGGTGATAAGCAATCAACAGCTTATACCGCAGGTGAAGCGCTAGATGCCTTAACTGCCCAGTTAGAAAGTAGCGAATTCAGTACCTTACTGATTATCCAGAGTTTTCGTCCGGACTGGTTTTTTAGTACCGAGCAGCAACAGCGTTTATCTGAGTTAATGAATCTGTGGCGAACAGCACGCGATCAAGGACAAACAATCCCTCCAGAAAAACAAGCAGAGTTAGATCAACTGGTTGAAGCTGAATTGAAAGCCGCTACAGCCCGAACTACAGCTTTAATACAGCAACTCAATCAATGAACCCTTTCTATACTCTAGTGGTTCATGTCATTAATTATGGGGGGTGTAGAGACGTTGCATTGCAACGTCTCTACTGGATATCATTCATAACAATTAATTCGCCTTCTCTGCGAGACGCTACGCGATCGCTCATACTAGAATTCAAACACCAGCAATTGTTGGAGTACCCCATGTCCTTGCAAGAACTCCAAGAGCAGATTCACCAGTTATCCGTAAGCGATCGCCTCGCCCTCGTCAATGCCATTTGGCTGTAAGTATGGAGATGCGATGCCTGCGAAAGATATCTACCACCAGACCGTTAAAATTGCTTTAGTTAAAGATGGCTGGACAATTACTCACGATCCATATCGCATTCGCCTAACTAGAGGCAAAAATCTGTTCGTCGATCTGGGTGCAGAGCGCTTGATAGCAGCCGATCGCGATACAGAAAAGATTGCTGTAGAGATTAAGAGCTTCACACGGGCATCTGATATGAAAGATTTAGAGGATGCATTAGGTCAATTTGTCCTTTACGCCCGTTTGCTAATCCGTTATGCCCCGGAGCGAACCCTCTATCTTGCAGTTACAGAGGAAATACGCAAAACAGTTTTTGAGGAAGAAGCAGGTCAAATCCTCATAGAGGATGGCATCATCCGCCTCATCACCTTCGATCCTACACAGGAGGTTATTGTCCGATGGATTCCCTAAAAGCTAAGTATCGGTCTGTTGTAGAGCAAGTGCTGAGAGACTATGCCGAATTTCTCGGTCATGATGATCAAGTTCAGATGGAACTCGTATTTGATCGGGAGCGCGATCGCTATCTTCTGATTGAAACAGGTTGGCATGATGGCGATCGCATCTATGGCACATTACTGCATATCGATATTATCGATGGCAAGCTTTGGATTCAACATGATGGAACAGAGGAAGGGATTGCCGATGAGCTAGTTGCCGCAGGAGTTACCAAGGATAGCATTGTCTTGGGATTCAAATCAGTCGAACGGCGGAAGCTAACAGAGTTTGCAGTTTTTTAGTTTGCACGCAATCAACTTTTCGTGCGATCGCCTGAATCCTAACTAACTGAAGTGAGGCGATCGCTTTTTGGGCAATGATAGTTTAACGAGTTAGGATAAGAGCAAAATTCAG
>DNGI01000021.1:9318-9637 GCA_003486645.1 Cyanobacteria bacterium UBA11370
AGATTATGCCAACAATTACCGATATTGGCACATTAATTGTTCATACACCCGAAACTTGTGGAGGTCGTCCCCGAATTGCTGGTACTAGGGTTTCTGTTCAACGAATTGCAGCTTGGTACAAGATGGGTTTAAACGCCGAAGAGATTGTCGAACGCATGGGAAATTTAACCCTAGCTCAGGTTTATGCAGCTTTAACCTATTACCATGCTAACCGAGAAGAAATTGAAGCATACCTGATGGCTGAGAAAGCAAACTATGAGCGACTAGCTGCGGAAATGGGACAACTGGCATGAGTTTGATGCGGCTGTTTATCGATGAA
>DNGI01000021.1:9978-10734 GCA_003486645.1 Cyanobacteria bacterium UBA11370
TCAGACCAAGATATTTATCGAGACAACCAGGGTTTGATGGTCTGACGCACCCTACTATATGTGCCAGTTGCGTAAGTCCTAGCCTAGAAGAAAAAGGAGTCTCACTTGAGCCTACGACTGCTCCTTGACGTAGACACCGTTAGGTGGCTTCCCGAAGGGTAGATTCCCAAGCAAAATACCTCGTCAATTTACTTCAAGCAGCAGGTCATGATGTCCTTTTTTCATGCGATCGCTTGCTCGTCATGGCCTGAGTTTAACCCTCTGTAGCTACTTCCGCATCTAAGCTAAGTTGTTGGCGAACTGCTTGTAACGATTTTCCTCTCTTTACCTTCGGACGAACTTTTTGATCGGGTACATCAGCAGCAGACAGAACTTTCTTTTTTAGCGCCGCTTGCAGAAGATTTAATTCGTCTTGAAGCTCTTCTAGCGATTCTCCAAAAGGCTCAATTGGCTTTTCTGAACAGGCAACAATCGCGCCGCGATCATCATAATATACAGTACGAATTGTGTAGCCACCCTCCTCCCAAAAAACTCGATAATCCCAGTGCATCATAGTTCTCCCTCCTCTCCCTGAAATATGTACTTATTCCTCTGCTTAGTAGCTATACGTTACTCTAGTCTTGAAAGAGTAACGATCGCTTCTTTACAGATAAACAGTTAAGCGCAAGCAACAGCGCGGCAACTATGGATTCGTTTAGGTTTATTTGCTTTGGGGAGATGGGGGAATGAGGAGATTTTTACTGGTCAGTTATTTCT
>DNGI01000348.1 GCA_003486645.1 Cyanobacteria bacterium UBA11370
CCCCCTCACCCCCTCCCCCCTCTCACCTCTCCACCCATCAGATTCCGGAAAAATCCCACAATCCCTGAAAGAAGAAATTAATTCATGTAAAGACATCCTGGTGGGACGAAGTTCGTTGAAACCTGACGAAAACCAGCTAAGAGTAGGAGACTTACTCAACAGGCGCTACCAAATTGTTCAAATTAAGAGCGCTGGAGTGTTGAGGCAGACTTATATTGTCGAAGATACCTCCCAAAGCGACAATCCCCAATGTGTAGTCAAGCACTTCCCCTATAAATCTCAACAAGGAAACTTTAGCAGGCGTTTGTTTGAGCGGGAAGTCGCTATCCTGATAAAACTGGACAATTACAGCCAGATTCCCCGACTTTTAGATTGCGCGGAAGATGACCAAGGATTCTACTTAGTGCAAGAATTAATTGTCGGAAAGCGGCTGAGTACAGAACTCCCCATTAATAAACATTGGAGTAAACGCTGGAATGACGCTCAGTGTGTTGAACTGCTCCAAGATATTTTAGGGATTCTAGAATTTGTTCACTCCCATGGAGTCATTCATGCTGACCTAAAACCGAAGAATTTAATCCGACGTAGTTCAGATCATAAACTCGTTTTGATTGATTTCGGTGCAGCGTATCAACTTGATACTACTCCAATTGAGTCGTCAATTACTCCTAGCGATCACCCCAAAGAACTCTTAACAATGCCTCCTTTGGGGTATATGCCAAGAGAGCAATTAGCAGGTCATCCCAGACCGAATAGTGATTTGTATGCGCTGGGTATAATTGCCATTCAAGCCCTAACTGGGATGAATCCAGCTCAATTACCCATCGATCCAGATAGTGGAGAAATTAACTGGCAACACCAAGCGTCAGTGAGTGAAGCGATCGCTATTGTACTTAATCAAATGGTACAACAAGATTGCCAAAAACGCTATCAATCTGCCAGGGATGTCTTAACGATTCTCAAAACATTCACACTAGGCAGTGAGGAAAAAAAGGTGAGTAAAGAGGAGTTATCGGAAGAATTAGTTTTAGAATCCCAAATCGTGCCAACACAGGTCAAATTCTTCGATCTCAACTGGTTTAAATTACCCCCGTTCATGACTGGAATGGGAGTCGGAATGGCGGCGTGTAATACCATTGTTATTTCATTTGGACTGTATTCTTTGCTAATTTCTGCTCCCGCTAATCCCGAACTTGACTTGTTAGAACGAGCAAAAGCTGAGTATGAAGCAGGAAATTTCAATAAAGCGATCGCCCTAGCTAAATCAGTTCCTAAAGATAGTTCAGTCTATCAACAATCTGTCACTACAGTCCAAAAATGGCGGCGAGAATGGCATATCGCAGAAGCTCAATTTCAAGCCGCTGAAAAAGCCTTACATGAGGAACGCTGGCGAGATGTATTAGAGGAAGCCCGCAAAACACCAAACATAACCTTTTGGCAAACCAAAATCCAGCCTTTAGTCGAACAAGCTAAACCTAAATTAGAAGAAGAAGCCCAACAATTATTAGATCAAGCTTATCAACGAGCGGCACACAAAGACTTTACAGGTGCAATTGTCTTACTTAAACAAATTTCACCCGACACACCCGCAGGCATCAAAATTCAACCTAAGCTAGCTGAATATCAAGAAAAGCAGCGGATTAAAGCCGAATATTTACTACAACAAGCCTATGATCGAGCCTCACAACGAGACTTTAGCGGCGCAGTAAAATATCTATCTCAAATTCCCGAAGATACACCCACTTACGAAACCGCTCAAATTAAAATAGCGGAATATTCCCAAAAGCAGAATTTCAAAGAAGAAGTGGATCGAGTTGTCGAATTAGCCACAACAGCACCGCGATCGCCAAAAAATTCTTCAGAACCTTTCAATACAAAACCCTTCCTTAGTGGTAATAACAACGAAAAACCCTCCCAACTAAATCCTGGCACTCAAATGCAAGAAGTTAGTCCTCAACCCACTCTCAAGCAACAAGGTAGATAGAACCTAGACAGAAACTCTATATGTAGGGTGGGTACTGCCCACCTACTCCTAAATTTAACTTAACTGATCAGCCTAGGCTAACAATTCATCAACACTTACACTAAAGCCTTCTAAAACCTTCTGAGTGCTAGCCACTTGCCCATTACTGAATAAAACCTGCCGCTGTTCAGTAATTACTAAAATCCACTGACTATCAGGAAAGACTAACCAAACTTCCTGACAACCCGATTGCAAATACTCTTTAACTTTAAAAAATACGTCTTCCGCCCCATCATTAGGAGAAATAACCTCAGCAATTAAGGAAAAACTCTGGGATAAAACCCCAAAATCTCCAAATTGCTCAACAAGTTCTGGAGTCAAATAAGAAACATCCGGACGACGACCCTGTTTGCCCGTCCAACAAGCAGCTTCCGTATAAACTTCTCCTCCCTGACCACTAGAAATCATATAATTCCCCCAATGTCGAGCGAGTCTAGCTTGTACTCGACTATGTTTGGCTGGCATTGCTTCTTTCTCCACTAATTTCCCATCTATCCACTCCATATGGTCAGGAGGATTGAGCATATAATCTTCCAGAGAGAAGACGTTTGACTCAACGTTTGAAATGTTTGGAATAACCGTTGCTGTTGTCATTGACTTCTTCCTTTATCAATCTCGCCTATACTCCAATTATCCCTTTGAATTTTGTTAGCGTAGCGAGGCGTAGCCCATGCAAGAATTTTGAATTAATACTTAAAATTATCTACTACAAGTTTTCTCCCCATCTCCCCATCTCCCCATCCCCCCATCTCCCCATCT
>DNGI01000351.1 GCA_003486645.1 Cyanobacteria bacterium UBA11370
CTTTATTTCAGTCAGGAAATGAGGAAATATTGATTAATAAAAAACTTAATAATGTTGAAATAGAAACTTTTTCAGAACCTAGCCACGAACCCGGACAACCTGAAAAAGAAGTTCAAGTAGATTATGAGAATTATGAGGATTATGGCTATCCTCCTGAAGAGGATTATTATTCCGATTATTCAGGGGATTACTCTTTAGAACCAGAACCTTTTGAACAGGATTATTATCCTGACGAGAACGGCGGGGAATCACCGAGGCAATCCAAGTCAGTGGTTGATGATAAAATAAATGATATTCTCGTTGAATTGATGGTGCCAATTATTGAAGCAATGCCAGCGGTTCAACCCGAACTGAAAGAGTTACAATCAGAGAGTAGTTTCTTAGATTTAGCCCAGGCATCAGCACAATTACAGCAGGAAGAAGAAACTATTAAATCGTCAAGTTTGAATTCTGAACCGACTCAAAAGTCCCAACTTACACCTGAGATTTTATCCTCAGAATCCCCGGTTGAAGGGAAGTTTTCTTATGATTGGCAAGCGAATGCAGCGGGTAATGTTTTGATTCAGGATAAGCAGGGGAATGCACTATTAGCTGTTTCTCAAGGGCATATGCGATCGCGTCTCACTGAGAAAGATTTTCAACATTTTGAACAGATGCTACCCGCGCTTCAGAATTCGGCTGGATCGTCACGACAGCCATTACAGACCCGGGTACAGCCAGCAGCTTCCAAAGGGAAACAAGTTGAAAGGTAAGAAGGCAATAGGCAATAGGCAACAGGCAACAGGCAACGGTTTTTGATTATTTCAATTTATTAATAAGAGAAATAATCATTCTACTTTCTTCTTTTAGTTCATCTATAATAAATTCAACATCATTAAACGTACATAATTGTATCCTTACTGATAGAATAAGATGTGTTTCTAATTCATTGATAGAACCCTGAGCAATATTTAAAAATCGAGCATAATCTCCCGATGATCTTCTGCCATACCCCTCGGCAATATTTGCAGGGATAGAAACGGCCGCTCTTCTTATCTGTTGAACCATGCCATAAGTCTCTTCTTTTGGAAATTTTTTGTTAAAGAATAACATTTTTCGGCAATTCTCATCCCTTTTTCCCAAATCTTTAAATCTTTAAAGTCTTTTACCTCAGACATACTAATACTTCTAGATTTCGATATTTTATGTTGCCTGTTGCCTGTTGCCTTTCTCTACTATACAAATTAGATGAACAAATCAGAACAGAACGATAGAACAGAATTGACCATTGGGGTTTACCAAGTCCTGAAAGTTAACAGTTAACAGGAGCGCGAGTCATGGTACAGACAAACTTTAAACCAACAGACCAACGGCTCACTCACTCTGGAGTTAGCTGGCAACAATTTCAATCTATTCAGTTTGGGTTTAAAGACTCCCCTGGAATCCGGTTGTTTTACTACAAAGGAGAAGTCGAGATATTGGCAGTTTCCCAAGATCATGAAGCGTTCAGTGGTGTTATCGCTCTGTTACTGGGTACTTACTTTGTGATTAAAGGGATTGATTTTGTCCCCACAGGTAGTTTTACCCAAGAGAAAGAAGGGGAAGTATCGGCACAAGCTGACCAGTCTTACCTAATTGGTAGACAATCAGGAGCCGTTGCAGACCTCTCTATCGAAGTCGTGTTTACTAGCGGTAATGAGAGCAAACTAAAGCGTTATCAAGCCTTGGGAGTCCCTGAAGTTTGGTTCTGGGAGGATGGGGTATTTGCGTTGTATCGCTTAAGATCTGATGGTTACGAACGAATTCAACGTAGCTTCGCACTACCCGACTTAGATATCAATTTACTCTCTCGGTGTCTGTTAATGGCATCTAAGGTTGAAGCGGTTAGGGAATTTATGCAGGTTATTTCTCAAACCTAAGATTGTCTGATATAGCGTTTCTCTGGAGGGAGGGAGTAGAGAGTAAGGAGTAGGGGAAAATTTAAAATTACGTTACTCACTTGAGAATTGCTATGGCTTCGTCCGCCGTAATAAATACTATGAATTATGCAAAAAGTCTATTAAAAGAACTAAATTATTCTATTGAGTCGGGTAAAAATCTTATTTCAATTCAGTGCCAGCTACCTGAACGGATGAGAATCATTGAATCTATATGTTTAAACATTCAGATGTCTAGACATATCCCTTGTTACCTGTGGAATTTGGGACAAGGTAGTTTTCTTTCTATTGCCATAAGACATGAGCTAGAATCCGAAAGTAACCCTTCTACTAGAAGCCCGATTGGTGAGCCTGTCGAACCACTAATTACTCCTACGGAGAACACTACGCTCACTGCCTTTCACAATGAATTGAATGCCAAGGTTAATTCACCCCTTGATGTGATTGCTATTGTTGCCGATTACTCTGAGGATTGCTGTTTTATCCTGGAAGATTTGCACTCATTTTTGCCTGAATCTGACTCCGATATGCAATCTAAAATTACGGCTCAGTTTTTGCGATCGCAATTAATCAATCTTGCCTTTGCTATTGCCGATACCCACAAGTATGTCATCCTGTTGGGCACTCAAGAAACTGAGCTACCACCGATTCTGAGTAGTATTATTCCAGAGTTTTGGAATCCGTTACCTCATTATGAAGAAAATGAGGCTCTACTGGAAGAGCTATTACCTGAGATGGGTTTGAGTGGAGATATTTCCCAACTTGCACTTGCTGCGGGGGGTTATCGACTGAGGAAATTAGATCGGGATTACGTTGGGTTAAAGCACAAGGAAAACCATTAATTCAAGGGCTTTTAGACTTCAAGATTGAACGGTTAAAAGCCTTTAATTTATCCTTCACCCCTCGCCCTAATGTTGGTAATTTTGGCGGGATGGATCGCATTCGTGAGGGGATTAAGGGTATAAAAAAAGATTACACTAACGAGGCACGGTTGCAGGGTATTCCCCTACCAAAAGGTTGGTTATTAGTTGGGCCACCAGGGACGGGTAAGACATTTGTTAGTAAGTTTTGTGCTTCAATTTTGGAGTTTCCAATGATTGCTGTGGATACGGGTGCGATCGCCTCCGGTGGGGCTTCTTATTTGCGGCGGTTAATTGACCGAATTGAGGC
>DNGI01000476.1:0-280 GCA_003486645.1 Cyanobacteria bacterium UBA11370
CAAACTAGATGTGGAACAGCTTAGATGGCTCTTTTTTAGACCTCAGTTGCAAGGCGCAACAGACAACAGACAAAATAAAGAATCATTAGACTCACAAAAGATGTGCGATCGCATTTACAGGGCATGGACTCTACGGCTAATTTGGAAACGGCGCTGACTGTGGTTGACCGGAAACCCGTGGTACAGACTTCTGAACTGACGAAGGTCTATCGGACTGGTTTCTGGCTGAATCAAAAAATTGAATCCCTCAAAAATTGCTCCCTTACCGTCTATCAGGGAG
>DNGI01000476.1:499-833 GCA_003486645.1 Cyanobacteria bacterium UBA11370
AAACCTTTGGGTTGCTTGGTCCCAATGGCGCGGGGAAAACTACGTTATTAAAAACCCTGCTAGGTATTGTCCGTCCTACATCTGGGCGTGGGTGGTTACTGGGAAAACCCCTAGGCGATCGCTCGGTTAAGCAACACATCGGTTATTTACCCGAAAATGCCTATTTTTATGATTACTTAACGGGCTGGGAATTTTTGCAGTTAGCGGCGGGACTGTTCCAAATTCCCAACAGCATACAACGCCAACGCATTCCCCAATTGTTAGAATTAGTGGGGTTGGCAAAGTCAGCGGCAAAACAAAAGCAGTTACGACAATATTCTAAAGGGATGCTGCA
>DNGI01000476.1:1120-1592 GCA_003486645.1 Cyanobacteria bacterium UBA11370
TTTTTGGATGAGCCGATGTCGGGTCTTGACCCCATGGGACGGTATCAGATTCGAGAGATTATCCTTTCCCTGAAAGCCCAAGGCAAGACTATTTTTTTCAATAGCCATATATTATCGGATGTGGAGAAGATTTGCGATCGCATCGCTATCCTGGCTGACGGAGAACTCATTTGTATGGGTTCCCTCGATGAACTTCTGGGGATTGCTGACCATTACCAGGTTAGAGGGAAGGGCGGTAACTTAGAGGTTCTCAAGCGCTGGGTGAAAGGTCTAGCGTTTGATGAAGATTGCTGGTATGGTCAATTACAAGGGGAGCCGCAAGAGTTTATTGCTAGTCTTCGCATCATGGGGGCACAGTTAATCGGGATTAACTTGACTCGTTCCTCCTTGGAAGAATTTTTTGTACAGCAGTTACAACGGCGGGGAATTCGGTCTAGTCATTAGGTTTGTTTTGGGAGTGGGGAGTGGGGAG
>DNGI01000476.1:1870-5511 GCA_003486645.1 Cyanobacteria bacterium UBA11370
AACAACAAACAACTAACAACCAACAACCAACAACCAACAACCAATTCTGGTGTATTTTGCAACAGATCCATTGTGCTGATGCAGATTTCAAATTGGAATTAGAAAATAATTCCTTACGATCTCGACAGTAATTCCGATTCCGATTTAAAGTTGAAGATTAACCAAGAGTTTTTTGCTTTTGACTCAGACATCCTTACATTCAGAACTTATAAAGAAACTTTTAGTTGTTTAGTGAGGTTATAAGCGTGCGTTACCAAAGCATCTCGAAAAAAGAAGTGCAACAGAAGACAGTCACTCGCCGGACTGGTGCTTTTGCCCTAATTGACAGTCTTAAGCGTCATGGTGTAGAGCATATTTTCGGCTACCCCGGTGGTGCTATCCTACCCATTTACGATGAGTTGTATCGGTGGGAAGCCAAGGGTGAAATTCAGCATATCTTAGTAAGACACGAACAAGGTGCGGCTCATGCGGCGGATGGCTATGCCCGTGCAACGGGTCAAGTGGGGGTCTGTTTTGGCACATCGGGTCCCGGTGCAACTAATTTAGTGACGGGTATTGCTACAGCCCATATGGATTCTATCCCGATGGTGGTCGTAACGGGTCAAGTCGCACGGGCGGCAATTGGTTCGGATGCCTTCCAGGAAACGGATATTTATGGGATTACTCTACCGATTGTCAAACATTCCTATGTGGTACGTGACCCGAAAGATATGGCATGGATTGTAGCAGAAGCCTTCCATATTGCCAGTACGGGTCGTCCGGGACCTGTTTTGATAGATGTACCCAAGGATGTAGGTTTGGAAGAATTTGATTATATTCCCGTGGAACCAGGGACGGTGAAGATGACGAGTTATCGTCCGACGGTCAAAGGGAATCCTCGCCAAATTAATCAGGCGTTGACTCTAATTCGGCAGGCACAGCGACCTTTATTGTATGTCGGGGGTGGGGCAATTACATCGAATGCCCATGCTGAGTTGCAACAACTGGCGGAAATTTTCCAATTGCCCGTAACGACGACGCTGATGGGTAAGGGGGCATTTGATGAATCCCACCCTTTGTCTGTGGGGATGTTGGGAATGCACGGGACGGCTTATGCTAATTTTGCGGTGAGTGAATGTGACTTGTTGATTGCTGTGGGTGCGCGGTTTGATGACCGGGTTACGGGTAAACTGGATCAGTTTGCTTGTCATGCTCAGGTGATTCACATTGACATTGATCCGGCTGAAGTGGGGAAAAATCGTGCCCCTCAAGTGCCCATTGTGGGGGATGTCAAAACGGTACTCACTGACTTGTTGCGGCGGTATGAGGAAGTGGGAGTTCCCGCAGAACCCCATCTAACGAAAGACTGGCTTGCCCGAATTAACCGTTGGCGTGAGGATTATCCATTACAAGTGCCTCAGTATCCTGATACGATCTCACCGCAGGAAGTAATTGTGGAGTTGGGTCGTCAGGCTCCGGATGCTTACTGTAGCACGGATGTGGGTCAGCATCAAATGTGGGCGGCGCAATTCCTCAAGAGTGGGCCGCGTCGTTGGATTTCTAGTGCTGGCTTAGGTACGATGGGTTATGGTGTACCCGCTGCTATGGGCGCAAAGATTGCACTGCCGAATGAGCAGGTGATTTGTGTGGCTGGGGATGCTTCGGTGCAGATGAATATCCAGGAGCTGGGAACGCTAGCACAGTATGGCATCAATGTCAAGATTGTCATTATTAACAACGGTTGGCAAGGGATGGTGCGCCAGTGGCAAGAGGCGTTTTATGGAGAACGTTATTCATCCTCGAATATGGAAACGGGAATGCCGGATTTTGTGAAACTGGCAGAGGCGTATGGTGTGAAGGGGATGCGGATTACGAGTCGGGAGGAATTGAAGGATGCGATCGCCCAAATGCTGGCTTCTCATAGCCCAGTGTTGCTAGATGTCCATGTGACTAAGAATGAGAATTGTTATCCCATGGTAGCTCCTGGTAAGAGCAATGCTCAGATGATTGGTTTGCCGGAACGTCCTCAAGGTGAACAAGTCGCTGAGTTTGTTGATTGTAACAATTGTGGGGCGAAGAACGAGGCGAGTAACAATTTCTGTCCAGACTGTGGCACAAAATTGTAAATTGACTCAGCTCTAGGGAGTCTGAGCTAAAGTTAGAAATAGTTCCCTGCTAGTGTGCAGGGGCTTTTTTTTACCGTTTTCTGGTTAATGTACTACAAATTGAGAGAGAGAGAGGGGGAGAGGGGGAGAGGGGGAGAAATTTTATAACAGATTGCAATTGGATGAGAGACAAAACTGATACTATTTTGGATTTTGGATGCAAGGATTTTGGATTGCGATTTGCGCTGCTGCGCTAATAGATGCAAGGATTGGGGAAGGCGTACTTTGTCAGAGTTTCAGTAAATTATCTGCAACATTTCTTTTTTCAATGGGTAGGATTTCTGAATTCTCCTGTATTAAGGATAATGATTTGGATATCATAATTAATCCATCTCAAATTTGACAGGTCATAGGATTTATGTCACAATCATTAACTTCTGATTTGTAAAGCTACACTCCTTAATTGTGAAAAAAATCCTGAAAGATTATCCTTCTTTTTCGGTTCAATTTGAAAGTCAAGTTGCGTTGATAGTTTTTATAAAGCATCATGATTAATAATCTCAATGAAATCCGCTCAAACAAAGCTATTGTTGATCGTCAATCTTTCCTGGAGTGTTTGACAAGCCAAGTTGATAAAGCAAGGATTAAAGCGCTTTTGGAAGCGTTGCAAAGTGGAGATTCTGTTCAGGAATCAGTCGTTGAGATTGTGAAGAATGAAACGGGAGTAGTGCAGTCACAGACGTTCGATTTATTATGGGAAAGTGCGGATGAGAAAGCTAAACAAAAACTGCTGAAACATTTGCCTCTGCGTTCAAAACTTGGGGTGGATTACACCCTCCTTCGTAACTTACTGGCAAGAAGACAATGGGAAGAAGCAGATGCGGAAACCAAAGAACTGATGCTGAAAGTTGCGGGGAGAGAAAAGGAGGGATTACTGGATCGAAAATCCAGTCAACAATTTCCCTGCGAAGATTTGTGTATTATCGACCACCTTTGGGTAAAATATTCTGTAGGTCGCTTTGGATTTAGCGTACAAAAGTGTATTTTAGAGAATTTACTTGAGAATCAAAATGGTAGCCGCGAAACGTCTGGAAACGAGCAGTTTAATGGAGCTATAAAAGGCTCGGTTAATCCATTTAGTGATTCGATATCTTTCGGTGGGTTTCGCGTGCGAGATAGCTTTGCTACACGAGTAGGATGGCGTGTAAACGGAGAGTGGTTACGCTCTAGTGAACTAACGTTTAATTTATCAGCTCCTGAAGGACATTTGCCTTCACCTCGAATTGCTACCCCATCTGATTTAAAGGGAGGCGGTGAAGAAGCGTGTCAGGAAACAATTGGACGCTGGTGTGGTGCTTGTTGTTTTGGCAGTGTATGGTGTGGTGTTTTGTTTTTTGGTTGGTGGTCTATTCTAGATCGTATTCAGGTTTGTCCTTGTCAAATTCCGATAGTGGATCAGTCCAAAAAGATAGTAAGATAGGGCATGATTGTAGGTTTGAGAAGATAGGGAGATGCGGGGAGTATGTTAATATAGGTAGGGCTTGCTGAATAACAGCG
>DNGI01000180.1 GCA_003486645.1 Cyanobacteria bacterium UBA11370
TTTTGCTTTTGCGAATATCATTAAATTAGTCTTTTTTCAATCCCTTTATCTCCCCCACTCCCCACTCCCCACTCCCCACTCCCCACTCCCCACTCCCCCACTCAAACCCGAAACGGGATTACCTGAACTTAACCTCTAGCAAATTAATAGCAAAACGGTATAACCTTGATATTTTTCCTGGATTCAAGAAAAAGGACAATTAAGCTACGTTGGGAGTAAATTATCACGTCCAACGAGAGGCAAGGCGGGTTCATCGGAACTTGCGGGAACTATAGAAGCTGGAGGATATTGTTGACTGTTGTTCTGTCTGACATGGATTTAAGAACAATCATACGAGGCGAATCATCATGGATGCCGGAGAACTGCTGAAGCTGTATGCGGCAGGGGAACGGGACTTTCGAGATACTGACCTCCGGGGGGCATCTCTCATTGGAGTGGATTTGAGTCAAGCGAACCTGCGAGGCGCGAATCTCAGTGAAAGTAATCTGACTGGGGCGTTCCTGAAACTCACAAATCTGCGGGAGGTGGATCTCAGTAAAGCGACCCTGCGAGGGACTGATCTTCAGGAAGCCAATCTCATTGCTTGTAATCTCAGTCATGCAAATTTTAGTGAAGCTAACTTGACTGATGCTAGCTTGCGTGCATCTAACTTAACAGGAGCGAATTTGAGTGGGGCTAATCTGACGGCGGCGATTTTGAGTGAGGCGATTCTCCGAGACGCTAATTTGAGTCGGGCAAAACTGATTGATGCGGCGTTGAGTCGTACAAATCTCGCCAATGCTATTTTAATCGGAGCGACTTTGGAAGAGGCAAATTTGACCAATGCGAGCTTTATGGATGCCAATTTGAAAGGGGCTAATCTTTCTAAAGCCCTTTTGCATGGCGCTAATTTTACTGGGGCTAATCTGACTCAGGCTGATTTGAGTCGGGCGAAGGTGAGTGGTACGAATATGGCAAAGGCTATTCTCACAGGCGCTAAGTTGAGAGGGGCTAGTGTGAGTTGGACAACCTTACGAGGGGCTAATATGACTAAGGCTAATTTATATCGGGCTAAACTTTGCTGGTCGAATTTAACTGAAGCGATTTTAGTTGAAGCGGTTTTAATCGATGCTAATTTAAATCAGGTTAATTTGCGTGGTGCTGATCTGACGGGTGCAATTATGCCTGATGGTGCGAGTCATGAATAGACTTGGTTTGAAAATGGGGAGTGGGGAGAATTTCTCAACAATGCTTTTACTAGAGATTGTATATAGTAGTAAGAGGAGGGAAAAGCAATGCAGCATCAAGCCTTCAAAGTCAGACTGTATCCAACAATTGAACAACAAAAGATACTTGTTCAGCACTTTGGCTGTAGTCGTTGGTGGTGGAATCATGCACTCAACTTGTGTATTGAAACCTATAAAGCAACGGGTAAAGGCTTGAATCAGTCTGCATTAAACGCCTTTTTACCAAAACTCAAAAAGCAGGAAGAAACCAAGTGGTTATCCGAGTGTTACTCTCAGGTGTTGCAAGCTACTACATTAAACCTGGTAACTGCTTATAAAAACTTTTTTGAAGGAAGGGCGAGATACCCCAGATTCAAGAGTAAGAAAAATCAGCAGTCAATCCAGTATCCCCAGTCAGTCAAAGTTGCTGATAGTTGCCTGAAATTTCCGGGTCGTGTTGGTGTAGTCAAAGCCAAACTTCACCGACCAATTGAAGGAACAATCAAGACTGTAACCGTCACCATGACCCCATCAGGTAAGTATTATGCTTCTGTACTGACGGAGCTAGAAGGGGATAGCCCAACATCAAGTATAGATGGCAAGGTAGCAGGTATTGATTTAGGATTGAAGGATTTTGCCATTGTTAATGATGGGGTCAAAACTTCTAAGTATGCCAACCCTAAGCACTTGGCCAAACATGAGCGTAACCTGAAAAGAAAACAGCAAAAACTAGCCAGGAAGGAGAAAGCAAGCAAGTCAACAGACAAAGCAAGATTATTAGTAGCTAGGGTTCACGAACGAGTTAGCAATGTCCGCCAAGACTACTTGCATAAGCTCTCTCGAAAGCTTGTTGACGATAACCAAGTCATCGTAGTCGAAAACCTAAATACTAAGGGCATGGTTCGTAACCACAAACTAGCCAAAGCAATTTCTGATGTGGGTTGGGGAATGTTTGTCAATTTCCTCTCATACAAACTAGACCGTGAAGGTAAAGTATTGATAGAAATTGATAGATGGTTCCCCAGCTCTAAGCTCTGCTCAAATTGTCACTATCAGGTGAGCGAGATGCCGCTAGATGTTAGGACTTGGATTTGTCCTAGCTGTAGCACTCATCACGATAGAGATGGTAACGCTGCAATCAACATCAGAGCAGAGGGTATCAGGATGCTATCGGTCTTGGGAACCAGGACTGCTGCTGATGGAGGGGATGTGAGTCCGAAGCGAGGACGTAAGTCTAAGCTAACGCAATCCCCCGTGAAGTCAGAAGCCTACGCTGTACTCGAAGAGTCAGCGTAGGTAGTTCACCCATAGCCCCAACGGACTTGAGAACGATGATCACCTTTGCTACGCAAGAAACCTAAAAAGTTGTGTAGGAATGAGGAACTAACTGTCTGCTTTGGGGAATCTTCAGCAGATTGGGGAGGTAGAGAATCAACGATTTGTGTTGGTAGAATATCGGTCAATAAAGGGACTTCTTCGACTAAACCAATTGTAGTCAGTGTGAAGGCGATTTGTTGTACTTTTTCAATGGGTAAGTAGAGTTCGTTGGCGATCGCTTTGAGAGAAATTGTACCTTGAGCATACTTCCATACGTGCCATTCTAGAGAGTGCAGTCGATAGGGAGGTTGACCTGCAATCACAGGGATCAACCCAGCGTTGGGATCGGGCAATTTATACCGCAGTGCGTCCCAGTTTTGCAACATTCGCAATGCGATTAAGGTTGCTTCTGTTGTCGGTATCGTCAACCCTGTCATTTCTCTGGTGGGGATTGGTGCGTTTGGGATAAATTTAAATTGACCATCCTTGAGTTGTAGCAAGGTGCATACTCGCTGCAATACTTGAATCTGAAATAGCTGTTTGAGTTGTTCAGTTGATAAAACATACTGATGTTTGAGGCTCAAACCTAGAGGTTTATCGGTTGGACATAATCGCACCAGTTTGGTGATGACACGCTTGCTGATTCCCTGGTTTTGAGCAATTAACCCAACTAAACCTTGATGGTCTAATTGGTTAGCTGCTGCTACAATTCGTCCCTGACACACCCAGATGTAATGAATATCGTTAGGTGTTGTTTGGTCATCTGGTAAACCACCCAACGTCAACAATCCGGTTTTGTGTCCTCTTTCAAGAAACTGAAAAATTTCGGGTACTGAAAAATCTGTTAAGGAACTGGTAATCGACATAGTTGGTTAAGCGCACGCTAAAGGACAAATTAGCTACCCATAACGCATACTACGCCTTCTGTGTAGGTTTTGATAAGTCTTCAGTGGCGGTGCTTTTCAATTCTTCACTACACTTTGGCAAAATTTGGGGTTTTTGTTACCTGTTATACCAATAATTTTATCTTTTCTTAACAATTGAGTTGGAGTGAGTGAGGTGTAGGGAGGAGAACATCCGATTTTGGGAAATATCTCTTTCTTTTAGCACTATCCCCCTTGTCCCTTCTCGAAACTTATTTGTCCAAGGCTTAAGAAGTATGCTTTGGATTATTGTATTTGTTTTTACATTTGCATTTTTTATGAGTTATATAATAAACCCGTTACTAAGGATGTTAGAGGTCAGTATTTAGATGTTTACCAAAGGATTTACCAGTTGTCTCTCCTCACTGCACCTCCTCAACGTAGGAGAACAAGGGACAGTTACGCACTTTAGAAATAGCGACGAAAGGGTGATTGAAAAACTAATGGAAATGGGTATAATCCCTGGAAGTCCTGTTACTTTAGAACAGCGGTTTCCCTCATTTGTGATTAAAGCTGGACACACTCGCTTGACATTAGATGAAGGAATTGCCAGTTCAGTTTATGTTAGGGTCATCCATAGTCACTAATCATTAGGTATTGGTCATCGGTGATTCGCCTGAACAAATGACAAATGACCAACGACCTATAACCAATTAATCAACAGCAAGTATTACATCAGATGCTTTGATTACGGCATAAGCCTCCTTTCCTTCTGCAAGACTCAGGCGATCGGCTGAAGATTTGGTAATAATTGCCGTCACTTCAACTCCAGGTGCAACTTCTAACGTCACTTCGGTGTTAACGGCACCAGGGACAACCTTTTTTACGGTACCCTTAAGGGCATTACGAGCGCTAATTTCCATACCCCGTTCCTAATTGAGTAATTTTTTATCCAGCTCATCGTACCAGAAATTAGCAGATGTCAGTGAGGTGAGTTAATGAATTCAGAAAAAAGTCAAAATTGTATCCATTTACTCATCTTGAGCAATCATGACATTGCTAGACTTAATAACTGCATAAGCTTCTTTTCCTTCGCATAAGTTCAACTCTTCTGCGGAGGCTCTCGTGATGGTTGAAGTGAGTTCAAATCCAGGCGCAATTTCCAGCGTGATCTCACTATGAACAGCGTCCAAAATCACTCGTTTGATTCGACCTTTGAGGACGTTTCTAGCGCTAATTTTGAGTGCTTTATAGTCGATTTTTTGAGTAACAGGTTTTGTTTCAGGAGTACTAACATCCTGTAATTGATTCGGTGAGTGTTGATTGAGACTGCGTAGGAGTTCCCGCAAAATTTCAGTCTTAGTACGTTTACATTGTTGGCAATACTCTTCCAAAAGTTTCCGTTCTTCATCTGAGGATTGAAAGGTAATCCATCCTTGCTGTTTTCTAGGCATTGTAGTAATATACCAACTAAGTTGGTAAATAAATTAGGACTTACGCAACTGGCAC
>DNGI01000182.1:0-1235 GCA_003486645.1 Cyanobacteria bacterium UBA11370
AAAGCCGCCCTCCACTACGTTAAAGGGCGGGGTTTTAAACCCAAAATTTTCGATAATTGCTGAGTGTGGGGTAAAGGAGTGGCGCGATCGCACCTCCCCCCAACCCTCCACAAAACGCAAATTGCACTCCTACCATTCAATCCAAAATAATCTGTCGTCGCAAAAGACTCATCATCTCCCCCGAAGCACCATAAGGTATCAGCGGACTCCACTCCCTCACATCGGCAAACCGTAAGCGATGCAGCGTTTTGATAATACTGCTGATTCCTTTACGCGAACCAATCACCATCACCTTAATAAATTCTTTCCCTGAAACTGGATCGGTAGAAGCCTGAATTGAAACCTCAGTAGAAGGCAATTCGCTGTCATTAGGCAGAAAGTACGCTTGCATTTCAGTTCACCTGATTGATTCTCTGTAATGTTGTTGTTTCCAACAACGTTTAGTTTGACATATGTTGTTGGCTTAAACAACATTTACTTGCTCATGCTCCTCTGACACGATTAGAAGCATGGGAAAAGCAGGAAAAGCTCTCAAACAGGCATTGGAGACATACGGCATTAGTCAGAACAAACTAGCCGTAACCTTGGGAGTTGACCGTTCCGTTGTTTTTCACTGGTTTCATGAGAATCGAGACCCCTCAGCCGAAACGGTTGTGGAGATTGCAGAAGCGCTTAAAAGCATTAATACTGATGCAGCAGCAGAATTTATCCGATTGTATGTGGGTGACTTTTTGAAGGCTCAGGAGGATAGTTGAAGAGATGCGATCGCTCACGATGGCTATATTTATTTGTATAGTCATTTAATCCCTTACCAGCCTCTGACACCATTAGAGATATGGGAAAAGCGGGACAAGCTCTCAGACAGGCATTGGAGACATACGGCATTAGTCAGAACAAATTAGCCGTCACTCTGGGAGTTGATCGTTCTATGATTTTCAAGTGGTATCACGAACAAAGAGATCCCACCGCTGAAACAGTTGTGCAGATTGCTGAGGCACTTAAAAGTATTAATCCCGATGCTGCATCAGAATTTATCCGGTTGTATGTCGGTGAATTCCTTTAGACTAGGGGAATAGTTGAAGGAGTGCGATCACTCACAATAGTTATATTGATATAGTCATTTAATCCCTCGCCATCCTCTGACACGATTAGGAGCATGGGAAGAGTAGGCAAAGCCCTTAAGCAGGTACTGGAGAGTTACGACATCAGTCAGAACTCAGATCTTGCACCATTCT
>DNGI01000182.1:1455-9519 GCA_003486645.1 Cyanobacteria bacterium UBA11370
GGCGGTTGAAACCGCAGCTACACAAACAAAACCTGCCTATCGCGCTTGCGCTGCGCGTAGCGCACCACGCAGGTTTCAAAACCCTTGATTTTCCGGCGAGTCCGCGCAGGCGGACTTCGGTTTTATAGCCGCTCTCTTCCATTCGCCAGGGCTTGTTGCGAGTGGTGCAAGATCTCAGTCAGAACAAACTAGCAGTAGCACTGGGAGTTAGACGTTCTGTTGTTTACCGTTGGTATCATGAACTCACAGATCCAACGGGTGAAACCGTTGCAGAAATTGCTGAAGCACTCAAAAGTATTAATCCCGATGCCGCAGCAGAATTTATCCGATTGTATGTCGGTGAATTCCTTTACGATGGAATAAATCCTAGACCCTTCATCTCACTACCCAAATGCTCCATCCCTAAAGAGTGCATATCTTAAACATTTTGTCAAACAATTTGTTTCGCCCAAGGTTATAAGATAGCGCTGCAAAGATGTCAATAGAGCTGATCTCCAAGTCTTGATCGTCGATCCCGGTAATGGGATGATGGGAAAGTAACTTTGGGGAAGAGCCACCCTGACGTTCACAAAAGACAAATAGTTTTACTTAAACCCTTCCTAGAGTCGTTCACACAGAAATTATGGCCGTTGCAACCCAATCTCTCGAAGAACTTTGCATTAATTCCATTCGCTTTCTAGCGATAGACGCGGTACAGAAGGCCAATTCTGGTCATCCAGGACTACCGATGGGTGCGGCTCCTATGGCGTTTGTGCTGTGGGATCGCGTAATGCAGTATAATCCCAAAAATCCCAAGTGGTTTGATCGCGATCGCTTCGTTTTGTCAGCGGGTCACGGCTGTATGTTACAGTACGCCATGCTCCATTTAACGGGCTACGATAGTGTGACCCTAGATGATATCAAACAGTTTAGACAATGGGGTTCTAAAACACCCGGACACCCCGAAAACTTTGAAACTTTAGGTGTAGAAGTTACTACAGGTCCTTTGGGACAAGGAATTGCCAATGGCGTAGGGTTAGCGATGGCAGAAGCGCACCTCGCCGCTAGATTCAACAAACCCGATGCCACATTGGTAGACCATTACACCTATGTGATCCTGGGTGATGGTTGCAATATGGAAGGCGTTTCTGGCGAAGCTTGTTCGCTTGCCGGACACTTAGGACTCGGTAAATTAATTGCCCTGTATGATGACAATCATATCTCTATCGACGGTTCCACAGATGTTTCGTTTACCGAAGACGTGAGCAAACGGTTTGAGGCTTATGGTTGGCACGTTCTCCATGTTCAAGATGGAAACAGTGATTTAGAAGCGATCGCCAAAGCTATTGAAGAAGCGAAAGCTGTCACCGATAAACCCTCAATGATTAAGGTGACAACCACTATCGGTTTTGGTTCTCCCAATAAAGCCAACACCGCAGGCGTTCACGGTGCAGCATTGGGTAAAGATGAAGTTAAACTCACCCGCGATAATCTGAGTTGGGAATACCCCGAATTTGAAGTACCGGAAGACGCGCTGAAGCATATGCGTAAAGCCGTCGATCGCGGCGCTGAATTAGAAGGCGCATGGAATAAAACCTGGGCAGATTATCAAGCCAAGTATCCCACAGAAGCCGCTGAATTTGAGCGGATGATCAGTGGCAAACTTCCTGAAGGATGGGACAAAGCACTCCCCGTTTATAATCCTGGGGATAAGGCATTAGCCACTCGTCAAACTTCTGAGAAAACGCTGAATGCGTTAGCTCCCGTTTTACCGGAATTAGTGGGTGGTTCGGCTGACCTAACTCACTCTAACTTAACCTTTTTAAAGGTATCTGGCAGCTTCCAAAAAGGCGAATACGAAAACCGCAACCTCCGCTTTGGTGTGCGGGAACATGGTATGGGGGCAATTTGTAATGGTATTGCTCTGCACGGTGGTTTGATGCCCTATTGTGCGACCTTTTTAGTATTTGCTGATTATATGCGGGCAGCAATTCGCTTGTCAGCGTTATCTCAAGCCGGAGTTATTTATGTCATGACTCACGATTCTATCGGTTTGGGTGAAGATGGTCCAACCCACCAACCTGTAGAAACATTAGCATCTTTGCGGGCAATTCCTAATCTATTAGTGATTCGTCCAGCAGATGGAAATGAAACCTCTGGCGCTTATAAAGTTGCCGTTGAAGCGGCTAATCAAAACCGTCCTACTTTAATGGCATTCTCGCGGCAAGCCTTACCTCAATTAGAAGGTAGCAGTATTGATGCGGTAACAAAAGGGGCTTACATTCTTTCGGATAGTGAAGGGACACCGGATATTATCTTAATCGGTACGGGTAGCGAAACTCCTCTCTGTGTTGAAGCGGCTACAAAGTTACGCGCTGAAGGTAAGAAAGTTCGGGTTGTTTCGATGCCTTGCTGGGAATTGTTTGATGAGCAAGATGCAGATTATCGTGAATCTGTATTACCGAAAGCAGTCACGAAACGTTTAGCGGTAGAAGCAGCTTCTAGTTTTGGCTGGCACCGTTATCTCGGTAGTGAAGGTGGTATGGTTAGCATTGAACGGTTTGGTGTTTCTGCACCAGGTCCTTTGGCGATGGAGAAGTTTGGTTATACGGTGGATAATGTGGTGGCTAAGGCGAAGGAATTACTAGGTTAATACCGAAGTAATAATTTATTTTAGGGTGGGTTTTTTGCCCACCTTTTTTTTATTTATAATGGAATAAGGCATAGTACGTCAAGCGATAATGCCACTAAAATCGAGGTTTAGCGCCTTTCTATTACTGTCACTTCCACTCTGATATTTAGCTCAAAACTGATGCAAAAAAACTGAAGGCGATCACGCTCATTGAGTCAAAAAGCGGTGGGGTTATTCGGGTAAGTAAATTTACTAAAGTTGATGTAGAGGGGTTGGAGGTTTGGTGGAGGTTGGTTTTGGTGATTTGAGTTTGCAGGAGTTCGGCGAGGTTAATGGATTTGGGTGTTGGACTGTTGTTAGGTCATAATTAATTATGGAAAAATGCTAACATAGCATACAAATATAGGCGAAGGATTAACAATGAGCGGCTTTTTAACTCAAGAAGACTTTGAAACAATTTTTACATCGCACTTGAAGATTGAAACTTATTCAAAATCTATAGATTCACTTTTTAGTTTACGCAGTTTAAATAAAATCAATTACAAGCCGTATTATCAGAGAAATTATGTATGGGATGATCATAAAGCGACTTACTTTATTGAAAGTATATTGTTGGGGACTGAGATCCCTCCTCTTATATTTTTTAACAACGGCTCTGGTATCGAAGTAATTGATGGCAGGCAAAGATTTGAGACGATCAAGCGGTTTAAAGAAAATGAATTTTCCTTGACAAGGAATGGTCTAGCAGCACTGAAGCAGATTGCTAAAGCAACTTATGAGTCTTTACAAGCTACTTCTGAAACAAAAAGTATTATTGATTTATTTCTTGATGCGAAAATTAGAATTATAGAATTTGAAATAGTTAACGAACCTCGACTAAATTCAAACCTTGAGGATAAAGTTAAAAAAGAAATATTTGGTAGATATAATTCTGGCATAACTCCTTTAAAGAAGCCCGAAATAGATAATGCTCTTTATAATGCAGATTCAGTTTTCCAACATTTTAAGCAGCTTGTAAAACAAGATTCTGAATTCTGCAACATGATTACTAACCTGTTCTTGCCCAAGGATAGTGAAAGAGGTTCTGATAGCGGAAGAATTCTACAGTTTATCCGTAGGTATTTAGTTCTCTACAAGTTTCCTATTAGGTATTACTCATGGGGAAATAACAGAACTGAAACTCTAGATAAACTCTATGAACACATGGTGAATGAAGTAGAAAATGTAGATGATTTCTGTAATAAATTTGTAGATAAAGTTCGTCTAGTTTATCGAATGCAACAGGTATTTAAAGAAAAAAAATTGATTCTAAAACGACCAGCTTTTGAATGCCTGTTATGGGCGCTTCAGGTATTAGATGCTGAGAAAATCGCTTTATCTCAAGTGAATAAACCAGATTTGATTGAACGTTTAGGTCAGGCAATTTCAGATAACAATGATAAGTTCAGTGAGTCTCTTTACTATAGTTTGGTTCAAGAACGTTTCTCGTTTACGGCAAAGTTATTTGAGCAAGAATTTAGTGTAAATCTTCGTGCCTATGTAGAAGGTGATAAAAAGACAAGAGATGAATTAAATCTCATCAGGAAGAGTGAAAATGAAGATACGATTACAAAACTAGGTGAATTAGCATCTCTAAGAGTAACGAAGCCAGAACCATCGCGAAATTCAATAGATGATATTGCTAGAGTGATGGATCGCAATATGTTTCTTGTTCGTCCTTCTTACCAAAGAATGGAAGTAATTAATATATCTAAAGCATCTTCAATTATTGAAAGTATTCTTTTAGATATCAGCCTTCCTCCAATCTTTATTTATAAGCGAAAAGATGGGGTTTCAGAGGTGATAGATGGACAACAACGTCTATTAACAATTTTAGGCTTTATCGGTAAAAAGTATATGGATGAAAGTGGTCATCAATGTACAAGCAAAAACTCTGGTTTTGCTTTGAAAGGATTAAAAATACTGAAGCATTTAAACAATAAAACCTACAACGATTTTAAAAATTTTGATCCTTCTTTACAAGATAAAATTTTAGACTTTGAACTCTTTGTAGTTGAAATTCAAGAAAGTCTAAATCCAGATTTTAACCCAGTTGATCTTTTTGTTAGGCTCAATAACAAGCCATATCCGATTAGAGAGAATTCTTTTGAGATGTGGAATTCTTGGGTGGATAGAAATATTATTGAAACTATTAGAGAGAATCTTGATAAACATAGGGAATGGTTTTATATCAAACTTGTTAAGAGCCGTAATGATAGAGATAGGATGGAAAATGAAGAGCTTTATACATCCTTAGCATACCTTCAATATCAGCACCTGAAGAGTAAAGATGCTGATAAGTATTTGTATATTTATAATAGAAATGATGGAATCAACGTAAGAATGGGTTCATCGCACGAAATTACTAGGCTACTTCAAAGCGTTTTTGAAGAAGAAGAGGTAAAGACCAACTTTCTCAAAAGTATCAAGAATGTAGAAAGCTTTGTAAAAAAAGTAAAGCTTATTTTGCTGGATAGAGATGTTGAAGGAGGTAAAGAAGAATTAGATAAGTTTTTTGGCGATGAATTGAATTTGCTATTCAAAGCGCAAAAACAAGTTCGTTCATTTAGGCGTACAAAGCAAGACTTTTACCTTCTTTGGTATCTTCTCAATCCCCTTAATCTTGAAATGGTTAAATTTCACAGGTTAAGCATCAAACAAGACTTGCAAAATATATTTTATAATTTGAGAAATACATCAGAAAGTTTGACAAAAGATTTATTTGTGTCAAAAGTTCAAGATTTTCACGAAAAGTATGCAATTAATCCCAGAGAAACTAAACTTTCTGAAGCCGAAAAGTTTGAAAAACTTAAAGGACAAGGTAATCGCTGCGCTATCTCAGGAGCACCTCTATTTATAGGAGATGATATTGAGGTAGATCATACTACACCATTAAGCATTGGGGGACTAGATTCCATAGAGAACCTTCAAATTACTCACAGTGAGAGTAATAGAAAGAAAGGTGCTAAACCCCCATTTTAGTTGTCACCTAAAAACGATTTTCGGCATAGGAGGAACTAGAATGCTAGATATCGGCTTCTATACTACCGAAGGTAAACCCATTCATCATGTAGAAGCTGCTGAAAATTTTCTCGAAGGGTTGGCTCGCTCAGAGTTTGCTAAAATTGGCAAAGAGCAGATGATAACAGTATTGATCGATGATGAAAAAATCGATTTACCCCTAGTGAAGTTAGGCAATGTAAACCGCCATAAGTTTATTGCCTTTTTCACTTCAGCTATTGTGGATGAAACTAAGATACTTTTAAACCAAATCCGCGATTATTTGGCTAAACCAGAACGAGTTTATCGATTGCGAAAGTTAATTGAGATACTAGCTCAAGGGGTGACAAGCCGCCCAAAAGCTTGAGGATTGCTAGTCAATCATTTGGAGCTTGAATGTGGAAAAATTCACTTCGCATTAAATCTGCTTTAATATCTGCGGAATGTGGGTGGCATGGTAATACGGATTCGCCACCTGAATGAGAAGATAAGGCGACAAGGGGACGAGGAGATGATTGAGAAAAGCTGAGGGTTAATGTTATCTCTTTGCTTGCGAATCGGTATAAGCAATTCAAAATCCAAAATTCTTGCATTCAAAATGGGAAAACCCAATGCTGACAAGCATCCTAGCTACTTACTATATGCAAATTAAATGCAAGGGCAGCTTATTACAAATTAGCAATTAGCCATATCTCATTGTTTAACTACCTTCCACCATAACTATAGGTCCAACAGGTTGGGGAGGTAATGAAGAGGGTTCTAACGTAACAGCTAAGGTTGATTTTGTAGAACTGCAAGCTGTGGCAGGAATTGAAAACTCATTTAAAACAGTCCCCTGCTGACTGACGCTAAAATTTGCACAAGGAATCTTTTGATTATCAACAATTGCCCAAAGCCGATAAATCTGATCCGCAGGGGGAGTGGGAAGATTTTGAAAAACGATAACCGCTTTATGTTGATCGGGATTCAGTAAAATTCGTCCAGAGGCACTCTCTGACTTATCGGATGTTGTGCCTTTAAGAAAGAATATGCGAGTAGTTGGTGGGTATAGCACCGCCTCAATTGTATTCTTTTCAGATTGTGCTATTTTTAGTTCTTGCTGCAAACGAGCAATTACAGTCTGCTGGGATTGTGCAACTTGCCAGAGACGGTAATTATTTAATCCTAAAGCTATAGCGACTAGAGCTGCGGCACTAGCAACAATTTTACTCCACGGTAAATGATAAATTTTTCGGGGTCGATCGCGGCTTATTTCTTCAGAAGCAGCGTCGAGGATGGCTGAACGGAGATGAGGTGGCGGTTCGACTTCCGGAAGCGCATAAGGTAACAGTTCTAGCGCCTCTTGTAAACGATTTACTTCGGTGGCAAGTTGAGGATTGTTGGTCAAAAGTTGCCGAAAATTCTCAGCTTCTTCAGGGCTAAGATCGCCAAGGACGTAACCCGCCATTAATTGTTCTAATTGTTCAGGGGACAATGAGCCAGTCATAGGGCTACTATCTAAGAAAATCTTGTAGAGTTTGTCGGAGTTTCAATAAGCCTTGGCGAGAACGAGTTTTGACTGTTCCGAGTGGAATATCGAGTTGTTGAGCAATTTCTGATTGACTCAAACCGTCATAGTAGCTCATCTCTAATATCTGACGTTGGTTGTCTGAAAGTTGCGCCAAGGCATTCTGCACTTGCTGGGAGCGTTCGGTATAGGAGGCTTGCTCAAACGGCGTATTTAACGGGGTTTCAACCGTTGTGTTTTGACTCCAGCGGTCAAGAAATTTGAGGGACGTTTGGCGCGATCGCAGTTTATCAATTGCTCGTGAGCGAGTCATAATCGTTAGAAAGCTACTCAGAGATCCGCGAGTCGGATTGTAACGATCGCTACGCCAAAGTGCTAAAAAAATTTCTTGAGTCAAGTCTTCTGCTTCTTGGGGATTTTTCAACATATGAAGTGCTAATCCATATACAAGTTTGCCATAGCGATCGTAGAGAATACCTAGAGCAGAGCGTTGACCCGCTTTTATAGCTTGAAATAGCTCTGCATCGGTTGGTGGCGATGGGTTCGTCGGTTGGGAGCTGGAGTCGTCAGAATGCATTTGTTCTCTACACGGTAGACTTAAGCCCAAAATTTCAACGTTGATTCCAGCTCATAATCATGCCCCTCAGAGGAGAAAAAAGAGTCTTCATCCTTAATACGACTGACTGAGCGGATTGGATTTGCCAAAGATGGGGAAAGGTTAAAGGGAAAAGGCAAAGGGCTAGTGCCACACCCCTTTTCCCCTTCCCCCTTACCTTGTTTCCCTACCAACTATTTGTAGCCTGATTTGATGAAATTGGTAAGCTGTTCGTCATTTAAACCTGATTGTCAATAATTACAGAATCCTTGTAGTGCGACCATCTTGGTCGCTACTGATACCCAATTTAAA
>DNGI01000182.1:9849-11037 GCA_003486645.1 Cyanobacteria bacterium UBA11370
GTCTCCCTTGTCTCCCTTGTCCCCCTTGCCCCCCTTGCCCCCCTTTTCGCTCAGAGGTGGTCACTTTCCTTCTGCCGTCCTGCACTAGCGATCGCCAATTGTTAAGAAAAATTACGAATTCTCACTCCCAATGAATCCATCCTGGCATCTCCTGCGTAGTACTTATAACGTCTACCCAAACAGGAAAAATTTCTCATGAGACTCAAGCAAGTCAGTACAGTCATCTCCGCGCTAGCTGTAGCGACACTATTTGAGCTGGTTGGTGTTGCCAAACAAGCAGATGCCGCTAGCATCCAGCTATTTGGTCTAACCGACAATAACGCTCTTGTGGATTTTAACTCCAATAATCCGAATAGAAGTAGGATGATTGGAGTAACGGGAATTACTGGCACGTTGTTAGGGATTGACTTTCGTCCAGCCAACGGCTTGCTCTACGGTTTGACAGACACTAATAATATCTACACGATTGATACCACTACAGGTGCTGCCACTTTAGTGAGTACCCTCTCCATTCCGTTTACCGGAGGACTAATGTCAGGAGTAGACTTCAACCCAACACCGGATCGCCTACGGGTTGTGGGTAGCAATGAGCAAAACTTACGCATCAACGTCGATAATGGCGTAACTCTTGTAGATAGCCCCTTAGCATACGCTCCTGGAGATGCTAACTTCGGACAAGACCCCAATATTACCGCCGCCGCTTACACCAATTCCTTTGCTCCCTCGCCTGATCCCACCCGCAGAACGACACTTTATGAGATTGATTCTGCCTTAGATATCCTCGTCACTCAGGGTAGCGTGAATTTCCTAGCTGGCGATCCCGCACCTGCTGTCTCTCCCAACACAGGACAATTATTCACTGTAGGCTCATTAGGTATTGACTTCGGTGCAACTGGAGGACTTGATATTTTCTCCCCTCGTAGTGGGGTTAATAGTGCCTTTGCTGCCTCTGGCTCAACCCTATACACTATCGATTTAAACACAGGTAGTGCCACCACAGTGGGTCGTATTGGTAATGGTAACGTCAATATTGTGGGTCTGGCTGCGGCTCGGTCAGTTCCAGAGCCTGGTACGATTGGAGCTTTGATTGGTTTGGGTGCGTTTACTCTCATCGGTTGGCATCGCCGTCCCGTCAAGTCCGAGAATTAATACCAAGTTGCAGTTCATATAGCGGTTCTCATACTCATG
>DNGI01000182.1:11265-12273 GCA_003486645.1 Cyanobacteria bacterium UBA11370
TGAGGTACAAATTTCTAGGTTTGAGGGAGTGGGGAGTGGGGAAGAAAGGGTAAGTGTACCTCACCCATCTGGGAACTGCTATATTAACCCCTGCGATCGCTTAAAAATTTGGAAGGGAGCGCAATTAGAAAGCGATCGCCTAGCTGGATATTTTGATTAACTTCCTCAAGTTAAACCCTACCCACCCGACAATTTTCTAAGCCAATAAAACGATACTTGGCATTTCCAGAGCCGATCAGAAAATATTACAATAAAAACTAGTAGTTCATGTCATTAATTGTGATGAATGATATCCAGTAGAGACGTTACAATGCAACGTCTCTACACCCCCCATAACTAATGACATGAACCACTAGGCATGGATAAAAAATAACAGAAAAAATTATGCTTAAAACAACACTAAAACAGGTTACATTTGACGAATTTATTGAGTGGTATCCAGAGAATTCAGAACACCACTATGAACTACACAATGGAGTAATTATTGAGATGCCGAAACCAACGGGTAAACACTCAGAGGTAGGGGGGTTTATTATAGCTGAATTAAATTTTGAGATCCGACGGTTATTTCTACCTTATTTAATCCCCAGAGAAGGCGTGGTCAAACCTTATACTAAGGAATCTGGATACGAACCAGATGTTATTGTTTTAGATAAACAAGCCCTCAAAAATGAACCCCGGTGGGCTAAGGAATCAATTATTACGATGGGTTCATCGGTGCGTCTAATTGTGGAAGTAGTTAGCACTAATTGGCATGATGATTACGCCCTAAAGTTAGATGACTATGAGGCAATGGGAATTTCTGAATACTGGATAGTAGACTACCTTGGAATCGGAGGACGGCGTTACATCGGCAGTCCAAAGCAACCGACTTTTTCAGTTTGTCAGATTGTTGAGGGTGAATATGAAATTAGCCAGTTTAGAGGGGAAGATCGGATCGTTTCAGGAGTTTTTCCAGAGTTGAATTTAACGGTTAATCAAGTATTTAGGGCTTGCTGAATAACAGCG
>DNGI01000108.1 GCA_003486645.1 Cyanobacteria bacterium UBA11370
AAATAAATAATGACAACCAACAACCAACAACCAACAACCAACAACCAACAACCAACAACTAACTAAACTAAATTCACTAAATCATCTAACTCTAATTGCATTTGAGTTAAAACCTGTTCATAACAAGCATCAACATAAGTGCGATCGCTTGCCGCCTCATCCCCGTAGCGATCAAATACAATGGGTGTACAAACACGAGTGTGAATCGGTACAGGTAAAGGGATATTCGGTAAAGGACCAATTCCTAATCCCCAAGGCAATCCCAAATAAATCGGAAAAACTTCCGGGTCAACGCCATATAACCAGGGTAATAACCCCCATTCATGCAATTGTCGTACCTGTTGATAGAAGTCAGCCAAGACAATTAAGGTATCATGGGCACCGTTAGAAATAACCGGAATAATCGGTACACCTTCCCGCAACGCCAGTTTGATAAACCCCTTACGCCCTGCAAAGTGAATTTTATGACGTAGGTGATGAGGACGGAAGACATCTTGCGCCCCTCCAGGATACACTAGGACACTGGCTCCTTTGCGGAAGGCAGCGATCGCCATTTTCGGATGGGCAATGACTGCACCCGTTTTGGCGGCTAACTGCGCTAGTTGTGGATTAACTTTCCAGACATGGCGGTGTAATAATCCATATACTAAACGTTCAGTGCCAAACCGCCGAAACCAATCGTACATCATCATTGACGTATCCGGGCTAGCCAATCCACCATTATGGGAACCCACCAGCAATACCTTACCTTGAGTTGGGATATGATGCCAGCCCTCCGTTTTTACCCGAAAGTAATAATGGTAAAACCATCCCCACAAGGGCATTAAGGTTTCTATAATTCGAGGATCTCGTTCCTCTAGCGACCAACCCAGTTTGTGGATGGAGGTTTTGCTGGCATTCATGTACGTTTCATTTTACTTAATAGTCCTGTATATGTAGGGTGGGCAGTGCCCACCTACTCCTAAACCTAGTGTTTAAATCAGAAATTTGCGTAAGTCGTATTAAAGCTTCTGGTTGAAGCATTCTCACTCTCTATTGTAAAACTAACCTTTGTACGACAACGCCTCTACATCCCCTGGTAAGAATCACCCGATAGAGTCACTCAGTTGGTGGAAGTCAGGCCCGTCTTGCCAGGTTTATGGTAGCAAATAGAGTAAATCTGCGATTTTCTACCCTTTAATAAGGTATTTAAATAATGCTCTGGTTCTCACTCATCACCCTAGTCATCGCTTTAGTAGCTATTTACCTCACCGTTAACATTCTAGAAGAAGTGGTACAGGTAGCAGCGGTAATCACTGCCCTAATTTGCCTCTTTTTAAGCTTTGTTTTTGCACCTTGGCTAGTCAAATTGATGATTGTGGTTGTTCTATTGGTTAGTTTTGAGCATCACCAAGCACAAGTTCCACCCTATAATTCTTGATTTATCGGGTATCTTGATCATAACAACTAAGAAATAGGGAAGAAATGAGTAATTTTGAGCCTAAATTATATCCAGTCTAAATGATTTGTAAAACACCTCCCCCTTGTCTCCCTTGTCTCCCTTGTCTCCCTTGTTCACGAATCAAATAGACTCGCTATAGAAACTGTGACAGCTTAGATCACGACACTCGATGGAGTAACATGACCGTTACGGGACATTTGCTCATTTAAGAGTTTAGTATAGGCCGCCTCGTAGTTATCAACCATTTGAGTAACACTGAAATATTGCACCACAAAATCATGGCACTGTTGGCGGTTGAGTTCTATAGCAGCAGGGATAGAAGCTGCCATTTCCTCCAAACTGTTACAAACAAATCCTGTTTTCCCATCAGCAACCACTTCCGATACGGAACCGAAGTTCATAGCAATCACAGGGGTTCCTGTACACATTGACTCAATCATGACTAAGCCAAACGGTTCGTTCCAGTTAATGGGAAAAAGAGTTGCCTTAGCATTACCCAAAAGCTTAACCTTTTGCTCATGGGTTAATTCACCCAGATATTGAATCTGTTCGCCATCAACTTGAGGAAAAACCTCTTTTTCAAAGAATTCTCGATCCGCCACATCTACCTTACCTGCCATTTTCAATTGCCAACCTGTCTGTTTAGCAATTGCGATCGCACGATCCGGTCCTTTTTCAGGCGACATCCGTCCTAGGAATGCAAAATAAGGTGGATCTTGAGGTTCTGGATAGAATGGATAGTCCTTCGGGTCAATCCCGTTATAAACTGTACTGACGTAATTAAGTTGCAGATCAGGTTGCCGATGAGCATCACTAATACTGATATAACAATGATGCCGATATTGACTAAATAATTTGCGATTATCCTTTGTAAAACCATTGTGCAACGTGTGTACAACGGGAGTCTTAATTAACTCCGCAAAGGGCAAGGCAAAAAAGCCAGTATGAAAATGAATAATATCAAAATCGTCTGCCTGTTCTAAGACCCGGTTCATTTGCAAAATATCATAAACCGCAGGTTCCTTGACTGTGGGATCGAGGCGAAGTGCTTGGGGAGCAACGGATTCTAATTGTGCTAGTGTTTGAGAATCTCCTGATGCAAACAGAGTAACCTCATGACCACGACGAACTAATTCATCTGTCAAATGACTAACCACTAGTTCAATTCCGCCGTAACCGGGTGGAGGAACGCGTTCCCATAACGGTGAAACTTGAGCAATTCGCATTGTAATTAATTCTCCAAACCAATAGACATGATAGTAAAAAAGGGTCAAGGATAAGACTCAAAGGGTGATTTCCTTTTTTCTTTATCCCTTTTGCCTTTCACCACAACTCTTTCCTGCTTGTATTACCGTTAGTAATACGGTTAAATGAGAACTGCTGTCGTTCTTATTGCCTAATCAAGCACTGAGGACAGAAAGCAACTGAGGACTAGCACGTTCAATGTAGATTAGCGAGTTAATGCTTAATGCTGGCAGTAATAAATTTCAGAAGTTGCTTGCAATACGCGCACCGTATAGTCTCGGTTAGGATCGTGAGCTAAAGTCACTTTTTGTAACTATATTAATATTTACTTTACAATTCATTTTTGCGCGAGTCGTGTTAACCGTACTATTTTACCCAGAATTGGTACGGTTATGACCCAATTGTCTGAAAAAGGGGTGATACCAAGTTGCAGTCAAAGATAGTAGACAAGGGGGATAAGGGGGACAAGGAGGACAAGGGGGACAAGGGGGAAAGAAAGTAGTACTTAGGAACGCAACTTGAAGACACGACAGCTTATAATAGTATAAGGAGCGATCGCATCTTCAATCCGCCACACCTCACTCTCTATTCCCCATCGCTAATCGCTAATTTCAAACTCTGACAAAACTCGCCAATACTTAATAATCCCTCGGCTGGTGTACCCTCTGCCAAACGTTTAACAAAAGCACTACCGACGATGACCGCATCAGCACCCCAATATTTTACCTGTCGGGCTTGTTCGGGTGCGGAAATGCCAAAACCCACGCCAATAGGTTTATCTGTCACTGTTTGCATTTGCTCAAGTAAATCGGGTACTCTTGAAGCTACCTGATCTCTCATCCCCGTGACACCCGTAACACTAACCAGGTAAATAAAACCTTGAGACTGATTAGCGATCGCTTCTATTCGTTCTTTCGGACTAGTCGGAGCAACGAGTAAAATAACTTCAATCCCAATTTCTGCCGCAGGTTTAATCAAAGATTCGGCTTCTTCCAAGGGTAAATCCGGCACAACTAACCCTTCAACCCCCACCGCCGCAATTTGTTGTAAAAATGATTCAATACCCCGATTGAGAATTGGGTTGTAGTAAGTAAACAAAATAATCGGTGCATTGAGATCCGGTGAAACCTCTTTGACGATCGCCAGCACATCATCCAAGCGCACTCCCTGTTGTAACGCTCTCGTTGCTGCGGCTTGGATAGTAGGGCCATCTGCCAGAGGGTCAGAGTAGGGTACGCCTAGCTCTATCATATCTGCACCTGATTTGTCAAGTACCCGCAAGGCTTGAGCTGTCGTTGCTAAATCCGGATCACCAGCCGTGATAAAAGGAATGAGGGCGCACTGGGAGCGATCGCGTAAAGATTGGAAGCAGTGGGAAATTTTGGTCATTAGTTATTGGTTGTTAGTTGCTGGTTGTTGGTTGTTAGTGGTTAGTTGTTAGTGGTTAGTGATTGGGTAAGTATTAGCCTTCTTTTTATTAAGAAACAACAAACGACCCACAACAAACAACAAATAACCAACAACAAACAACAAAATTTATGTCTTTGACTGTTTTTCTTGTTCAACTTCTTCTTGAAGTTTGGCAAGTTCTTCGGGTGTCATAGATTCGAGGCGCTTTTGCAAGACAGCTTCTTTATAGTCTTCGACTTGCTGATTATAAGTCATATTTTTGGTTGCCACTCGGAACAAATAGGTTAGCACCCAGCCAAGTAAACCCCCAACTAACAGCGCCTGACTCCAGATCCCTGCCTCTAAGCTATCCAGCCCAGCTACCTGTAGGATTATATAGATAATTCCACCAGCTACAAAGACACCGATGGCAATTCCAATCGCATCTATTCTTCGCATTTAGCAACAATAATTGAGATCATACTGCTCATACCAACTTGCATTCAAATAGGCAATTTTATCTATCTCCCCCTCACCCCCTCACCCCCTCTCAAGCAACTTTAAGTTAAACCTTTGAACACAACTCAGTATTAAGCTTGTAATTGACGCTTCTTGGGGCGAAAGTTCAAGAAGGGACTGAAGAGTAACAAACCTGGGAAAAAGAAGAACACCAGAAAGTACATGAAGCCTCGCTCAAAGGAACTAGCAACGTACCAGCGTTTTTGGAGGTAGAAGTAAATGGCAAGGGGAACAACGAGCAAGTACAGTCCACCTAAAGCGAGGTAGAGTAGGGCAACGACCATAGTTTCTAGTTCAAGCATGAGCAATCTGGATGGTTTGGTGAATGAGTGGTTGAACGCCTCTAGTCAACAGCTATAGCTGTTTTTGCTGGCATCAGATCAACCCTAACTATCTTACCGTGTGAAAGTTCTTTAAGTTAGTAGTTGCCTATAAGGCCTATTTAATGCTGCAATAGATAAGTGCAGAAGTTTGGGAAAACTCCCAAGCGGAAGCGTAACTGAATACGGGGGCGTGGCGGAATGGTAGACGCTACGGACTTAAAGTGATTGGGCCTTGATGGAGAAATCCTTCAAGTGAATGCTCTCAAACTCAGGGAAACCTAAGTCTGGCAACAGATACGGCAATCCTGAGCCAAGCCCGATGATTTTAGATTCTAGATGTGAGATTTTAGATTGGTCTTCAATCCAAAATCCTTGCATCCA
>DNGI01000502.1 GCA_003486645.1 Cyanobacteria bacterium UBA11370
TTTAGGGAGCGATCGCCTTTTCTCTAAAGTGCTTTGAATTTCTTGATCGCATTGGAGGCAATATTGATTCATACCTGCATTATTGAGCCTGTTTCGGGTACTCTAAGATAAAGAGTTCAGTCAGTAGGTTTGCTAAACCCATCAATGCTTATACTCAGTGCTGACATCGACTAGATGCAGCGCTTGCAAGTCTTTTGTACACAAAATCGTTATTGAGTAGGGAAAACTACCGTGGATGCGGGGAATCAACGGATTTTAGGCTATTTTATCGAAGAAGCGAAAGAACACCTCGACACCCTTGAAAAAGGACTGTTAAATCTGCGGGAGGTTGTTAAAGAACCCGAAACGGTCAATGAAATGTTCCGCGCCGCCCATTCAGTGAAGGGAGGTGCTGCCATGCTAGGCTTTAGCAGTCTACAAAAGACAGCCCACCGCTTAGAGGATGGTTTGAAGCTACTCAAGGAAAATGAGATTGAGGTTGACCGTAATCTAGAAACCCTATTTTTACGAGGATACGACACTCTCCGAGATCTCATTGAACAACTCCAGGGTCCTTTTGGGTTGCGGGAAGACGAAGCTGAGACAGTGATGCAAGCCGCAGAACCGAATTTTGTTGAATTACAGCATTACTTAGAACGCCTTGTCAGTGGTGGTAAAGCACCCACAGCAACCCCTCCAACCTCAGTTGAACCCGCTAAAACTCAAAGCAAGCCCCCCTCAAACTTCTCTCCTCAAGTGATGGGCATTCTCAAACAGATGTTACAGCTCTTTAAACAACCAGACAGCCCAGCCAGTCGCCAAAAACTTCAAGAATACTGCAAGCGTTTAGTTCAACTCGGTCAAGGGATCGAACCATGGCAAGGGTTAGTGCACCTTACCACTCAAGCGATCGCCAACTCCAAAAATTCCTATCAAACCCTAGCACCCATCGTCATCAAGGAACTCAAACAAGCCAGCGATCAAGTCCAACAAGGCAAAGCCAGCGCGATCGCAACCAGCCCAACCCTACAAAAACTGGTTACTCCACCCACTAAGCCAGCTACAGCAACACCCCCTACTACCACAACACCAGCCCAAGACACCACAGCCAATCAGATCACTATTCCAGTAGAACCCAAAGCCGCCGCCAAAGCCCTCATCCAAGCCTTTGATAAAAACCAACTCTCCCAACTGGCTAAGTTACTGGTTCAAGCGGTTCGGGCTTCATCATGAAGAGGGGAGTTTTGAGTTTTAAACAAATCGAGCACGCATTCCTCGTCCATGCCATAAGCATGGGCGGGGTTTAGTGCGAGTCCAGCTTTCTATTCCGGAGTATCCTGATTGTGGATGTACAACTTAAGTGTTTCTAGAGGTGCGCCGCCAGTAGAGGTAACAAAATAAGCCCCTGTCCAAAACACAGGCTTCCAGTAAAAAGGTCGCAGATAGTCAGCATATTTCTTGCGAATCATTCGACTGGAAATAGTTTTTAAGGTATTAACAAGCTTGGCAGGTGCAATATCAGGCGAGATATCAACTAGCAGATGTACGTGGTCAGATTCGCCGTTAAATTCAACAAGACTACTTTTGGCATTTATACAGAGCCTTGAGAAGATATTCTCAAGGTCTTTTAATATATCATTTGTGATAACCTTCTTGCGGTATTTGGTGACGAACACTATATGTAAGTTTATTAAATAAACACAATGCCGATGATGATGTAGCTCGGTTGTTGTCATGCACACTATACGCTATGCTGTTAGCTATGAGTATAACCCGTCGTGTTACTTTTCGCCTCTATCCCTCCAAGACTCAGGCTCAAAAGCTGAGTTACTGGAGGCGTATGCACAAGGATTTGTATAACGCGGCGCTCTATCATCGGAAGACTGAGTATCAAAAGTTTGGAAATCGTGTAGATTACATCCAGCAACAAAACTGTCTTCCCGCATTCAAGAAAGAGTGGCCTGAATATGTGGAACTCGGTTCTCATGCCCTGCAAGCCACTATCAAGAGAGTCGATTTTGCCTACACCAGATTCTTTAAGGGATTAGGAAAATATCCTAGATTTAAGTCCATTCGTCATTACAGCGGATGGACTTATCCTTGTATCTCTGGATGGAAGATTGAGACCGAAGGAAAGAATGGTTATCTCACTCTTTCCAATTTGGGACGAATACAGATGCGAGGCAAGGCTAGAACGTGGGGTAAGCCAACAACTTGTACCATCGTCTTCCGCAATGGTTATTGGTACGCTTCCATAACCGTCCAGTGTCAACCTCAAAGAGAAACAGGCACAGGTTCTGTCGGTATTGATTTGGGTTGTAAGGAAGCAATAACGCTTTCTACTGGAGAGAAAATTGCTAAACCAGACTTTCTTGAAGCGGGTCAAAACAAAGTTAAGAATGCGTCCAAGCGACTACGTCGCAAGCGTTCTTCTAATCGGAACAAGCGAGTAAAAGCCTCTCGCAGATGGAAGAAAGAACGGTTAAAAGTTTCCAAATTGCAGCGTAAAGTCACCCGTCAACGTGAGGACTGGTTGCACAAAACCACCAGCAATATAGTAAGCGGTAATAGCCTAATTGCTGGAGAACAACTTAATGTCAAGGGGATGACGGCAAGTGCTAAGAAGGGCAAGAGGAAAAAACAAAAAGCCGGACTCAATCGCTCAATTCTTGAGGTTGGGTTCGGCATCATTGGAGACTTGTTGACCTATAAAGCCGCTGAAGCTGGTGGGTTTTATTTGGAGTCTCCAACCCGTGAACTTAAGCCTACTCAGCGTTGCGCTCAATGTTGGGAGTTAACTCCCAAAACCTTAAAGGATAGAACTCATTTTTGTTCTAATCCTCTCTGCGGTCATATCGAAGACCGCGATGTTAATGCCGCTCAGGTCAATGTTATCTGGGCAAGGGGTCAGGAACTGGCCTCTCTAGACGGTGAGTCGCTCAGCTCTACTTCTTGCTCCAAGCATGAAGCAACTGGGGACGAAGAAGCGTCAGAAACTTCGTCCATGCGATTAGCATGGGCGCGGTAGTTCATAAGTTCTTAATTGAGAACTTAGAACTCAGAACTCATAACTTTCCTATACCCCACTCCCCACTCCCGGTCTCCCCACTCCCCCTTATCAAGGATTAAAATGACGAGATGCCATCTGCATCGCATCAGCAATATCAACATCGCCATCCCCATCCGCATCTAAGAAGGAGTTGAGAACCGGATTGGAACCTCCAGGATTGTGAGGATCTGCACCCGTTTGCAGCAGATTCAACACGACAGGAACTAAGCTAGGCAACATCGCTTCAATAATACCCGCATTTAGCCCCGTGCGTTGTGCCACTTCTTGAATAAGCTGCTGAATCTGAGGCGCACTAAAGAGTAAATTAACAACTTGGTTGTTCGGCTGAGTCCCGCTAAACTGGTTGACAAATGCTTCAGTTTGTTGTTCTCCTTCCGTTGCTCGTTTTTCTTGTAGAGCTGAACGAGTATAGTTCCCTACAATAGATAAAACCGATTGAAGCGCAGACGGGTCAGTATTGGTATTACTACTCAATTGTTGCACCGTATTGAAAATACTCGCCAACTGACCAGAATTCCCTTGCTGATTGGGATTATCAATTGCACTAATGATTTGATTGAACAGACTCATAATTTTTACTCGCTTGTTCCCATAAGGATAGAGTGTAGCTAATTTTCACTCTACCTAATAGCCGAAAATAGCACGACCACTACCCTAACAGCTATAAGTAAAGACATAAGGAGTTCCTCATCAGGAGTTTTAAGTTTTGAGTGAAAGAACGTTCTTACACCAGAATTGAGTAGTAGAAGCTTTATCTTTTCGTTGCCTTCATACTTACTCCTTTCCTCCCCCTTGTCCCCCTTATCCCCCTTGTCCCCCTTGTCCCTCCCACTCCCCACTCCCCACTCCCCTATCATCCATGCCCCTACCACGCCTACTGACGCTAATTATTGGCCTCAGCTTCATTCTGGGGCTAATGCTTTGGCTAATCGATTCCCTCTATCGACTGTATATCCAAATTTCCTTTACAGCCCCCCTGCTGGCAAATTTGCTGCTATTGTTATTAATCGCCTTGTTAGGGCTATTGATTTTTGCCTTTATCTATTACATGGGGCTATTTGGAGGTTCCCAGAAAGGGCAAGGGAAACGTCGCCTCCCCCCGAAAATTCCCCAGGAAAAGACGGAAGCGGCATCTGAAACCCTGAAAGCAGTACGGCGGCAGGTGAAACAGATTCAAGATGAGGTATCACGCCAAGCGCTATTAAGCCGATCGCGCGAAATTGAATCCATTTTATCCCGTGGGGAATTGCGGGTAGTGGTGTTTGGGACGGGTTCAGCAGGCAAAACGTCCCTAGTCAATGCTCTCATTGGGCGGATGGTTGGACAAGTGGGTGCGCCGATGGGAACAACTGCAACCGGGGAAACCTATAGCTTAAAGTTAAAGGGATTAGAGCGCCAAATCTTAATTACTGATACACCAGGGATTTTAGAGGTAGGTGTTGTTGGGACTGAACGGGAGCAACTGGCGCGGCAATTAGCCACGGAAGCTGATTTATTATTATTTGTGGTCGATAATGACCTGCGGCAATCGGAATATGAACCTCTACGTCGATTAGCCGAAATTGGCAAGCGATCGCTCTTGGTTTTAAATAAAACCGATCTTTACACCGAAACCGACAAAGAAACTATTCTGGCACGCTTGCGGCAACGGGTGCGGGGCTTTATTGCCGCAATGGATGTGGTGGCGATCGCAGCCAATCCCCAATCAATCCAACTCCAAAACGACGAACTCGTCCAACCGGAACCCGATGTCATGCCCTTAATCCGTCGTCTTGCGGCTGTTTTACGTTCCGAGGGCGAAGAGTTAGTTGCCGATAATATCTTACTGCAATCCCAGCGTTTGGGCGAAGAAGCCCGCCGCCTGATCGACAGTCAGCGCCGACGACAAGCCGAGAAAGTGGTAGAACGGTTTCAGTGGATTGGAGCGGGTGTAATTTCGGTTACACCGTTGCCTGTGGTAGATTTATTGGCAACTGCCGCTGTGAATGCCCAAATGGTCGTCGAAATTGGTAGGATTTACGGTTGCGAATTGAACATGGAACGTGGTAGAGAATTGGCACTCTCTCTCGGTAAAACCTTAGCGAGTTTAGGAATTGTCCAGGGAGCAATCCAACTCTTATCAACTGCACTCCAACTCAGTGTCGCTACTTATGTCGTGGGCAAAGCCATTCAGGGAGTCACCGCCGCTTATCTAACTCGAATTGCCGGGAAAAGCTTTATTGAATACTTCCGCCATGATCAAGATTGGGGAGATGGGGGTATGACAGAAGTCGTGCAGCGCCAATTCCAGCTTAACCGTCGAGATGAGTTTATCAAAGCCTTTGTCACCGAAGCGATCGCTCGTGTAGTCAAACCCTTAACCGAGAACCCCCAAGCTATTGAGGACTTAGACGAACATAGCCGCCAGGAGTGAGGGGGAGAGGGGGAGATGGGGAGATGGGGGGAGTTTCTACAGATGAATTTTGAGCTTTAAATTAGCAACTAGATATGTATAATTTTAGTCACCCCCTCACCCCCTCACCCTCTCACCCTCTCACCCCGTGATAAGTTCAAGTAGCATCGGAAGCTGACTGACAGGGGCTGGAAGCATTTCTCCTCGGAAATCTAAAAGTTGAACCAGAATTAGGTAAGCGATCGCTAAAATTAAGGAAATTGCACCAGTAATAATTGCCACAATCTTTGAACGGTTCATAAAGTTTCTGAGAAAATACGGTTTTTTTGCTGTGCCTCTATCTGATATCTTGCCCTCGTTCCACCCAAAGATAAAACCCTGGAGTCCCTTTTGAGGGATAAGGGATAAGTATTTCCCCCTCACCCCTCACTCCCCACTCCCCACTCCCGGTCTCCCCACTCTCCAGCCCTCCAGCACTAAACATGGCTCAGGACTTCTCCGGTCAAAATCTCCAAGGTCGGTCGTTCAAAGGTAGAACAGACCTTATGGGTGCTAATTTCAGCTATGCTGACATCCGAGGTGCAGATTTTACCAATGCTATCCTTACAGGCGCTAATTTTAGCTATGCCCAAGCTGGAGTGCAATCGTACTGGGCAACCGTTCTCCTCATTATCTCGTTAGGTTTATCAACCCTATCCGGATTTGTTTCCGCCTTTGCGGGTGCTTATACAGGATCAGCGCTCATTAGTCAAGACAAACATGAAGTTTTAGCAGGGGGATTTATCCTCATCACCTTAGTTCTATTTTTTACCATTACTATTCGTCAAGGTTTACTTAAAGCGTTAGGGGTTGGGGTGGTAGCAGTAGGGCTGACGGCGATCGCAGCCGTGGTTGCAGGAGAGCCAACATTAGCCGTAACGATCATAACCGTTGGTTTAGCCGTAGTAGCAGCAGCGATCGCTATGGCGGTGACAGCAGCCGTCACAACGGCTGGGGCGCTAGCAGCGGCTGGGGCGGTAACGATTGTTGCGGCTGGGGCGGGTGTTGTGGCAGCGGCTGGGGCAGTGGTGGCAATCACGGGTGAAGCGACGGCGGCGGCGGCAGTGGCTACGATAGCTGTTGTGGTAGCCATGGCGGTAGCGGGATTATCCGCTTATGTGAGTTGGCAAGCCTTAGCCGGAAATAAGAAATATGGCTTGATTCGCTTGATTTCTGTGACGCTAGCTTCTATGGGTGGTACGAGTTTCCGCAAAGCCGATTTAACGGATGCAGATTTCACCCAGGCAATGCTCAAAAGCACCGATTTTAGAGAGGCGAATCTGAGGCGAACTTGCTGGTTTCAAGGGAAAAAGCTTGATCTAGCGCGTGTGGGGAGAACGTATTTAGATAACTCCCAAGTGCGGCAATTAGTGGTTACTGGAGAAGGAGAGGAGTCCAATTTTGATGGTTTCTCTTTACGAGGAATTAATCTGCGGGGTGCTAATTTAGTCGCTGCCAGTTTGGTTGGTACTGATCTTAGGGATGCCAATTTACAGTCTGCTAATTTGTCGCGGGCAAACCTCCAGCACACCAAACTGGATGGAACAGATCTCACCGGGGCTTGTCTGGCAGGAGCCTCTATTGAAGAATGGGGCATTACGAGCGAAACTAAGTTAGATCGCGTACAGCGTCAGTATATTTTTCGTCTATTAGCGAAAAAAAAGGAACCTCGCTCTTAAATCACGATGACTAGACTTGTTTTGTAGCTAGAATATTTGCTCTCCAATCCGAGCCAGAAAATTCTGTCTTAGCATCATAGCCAGCTTTTTTACAAGCTTTGACTATCTCAGTTTTAGCTTGAAGATGTTGCCAAGTTTCTGATTTCCAATCACAGTCTGTTTTATTTGTGTGAACAAAATTGTTTAGTCCCTAATTTTGATATTCGTAAAAAACCGCTATGTCTACAACAAGGCAGAATAATGTTAGGTTTTTGACTTTTGAGGACTTGCCAATCACTATCAGATATAAAGGGAGCTAAAACCTCTTTTTCATCAAAAAAAGCTCTTAGTGGCATCTAAAGCGTAAAGTACTTTGAATTACTCATTTCAGATTGATGAATTGGCGAGGTACTTAAGCTGTTGACGTACTCCCCTGATTAA
>DNGI01000084.1:0-3129 GCA_003486645.1 Cyanobacteria bacterium UBA11370
GGAGATGGGGAGATGGGGGGAGAGGGAGATGGGGAGATAGGGAGAATTGATCAGCCAATTACTGATGACTCTACACCCCCTCACCCCCTCAAACGATGGCAGGACATTTATGCGTCCTGTTTAGGTGGGGAAACCCAACGAGGTGACTCTGATTATTTCATCAGACCCGATGGTTCGCGGCAATGGGTCAAGTGGGAAATTCATCCTTGGCGCACCAGTACGGGTGAGATTGGTGGGGTAATCATGTTTACTGAGTTTTTGGAGTATCACTGCTTATATCAACCGAGTTTGTCTAAGGGTGAAGAGACCTGTTATCCTCTTCAGGAAGCGGTTTCTCTTAAAGAAGCGATCGCCCAGTTGCATGAGGAAATTACTGAACGCCAGCAGGCACAAGCCTTACAGCAGGAATCGGAGGAACGGTATCGCTCGTTAATTGCGGCTATGGCAGAGGGTATTGTTTTACAAGATGCTAATGGGGTGATTCAGACTTGTAATGCCGCAGCCGAACGTATTTTGGGGCTGTCGGCGGATCAGATTAAGGGACGGACTTCTGTCGATCCTCGTTGGCAAGCGGTTCGAGAAAATGGAGAACCTTTTCCGGGGGAGGAACACCCAATTAGTGTTACGTTGCGTACTGGAAAGCCGTTTACTAATGTGGTGATGGGTATTCACAAACCGGATGGTACTCTGACTTGGCTGAGTGTGAATTCTCAACCCCTGCTTCACCCGACTGAAACCAAACCTTATGCAGCAGTTGCGTCTTTTATTGATATTACCCAATCCAAACAAACAGATGCGGAATTGCGGGAAAGTGAAGAGCGCTTCCGGGCTACCTTTGAGCAAGCTGCTGTTGGAATTAAACACGTTTCTATTAATGGTCAATTGCTCCGAGTGAACCAAAAGTTTTGCGATATTGTGGGGTACACTCGTGAGGAACTCTTAACACTAACCAGCCAAGATATTACTTATCCTGATGATGTGGAGAAGGATCGGGCTTATGTGCGATCGCTATTAGCGGGGGAAATCGAGACGTACTCCTTAGAAAAGCGCTATTTGCGTAAGGATAACACCTTAGTTTGGGTACAAGTTACGGCATCGTTAGTCCGAAGTCCGGAAGGCGATCCTAAATATTTCATCAATGTTGTTCAGGATATCAGTGAACGGCAAGCCGTGCGGCGCGAACGTAAAGCGACAGAATTGGCATTGCGCCATTCGGAGGCTCAGTTACGAGAAAAGGTACGACGGGAAGCGCTGTTCAATCAGCTATCGACCCAAATCCGTAATAGCTTGGAACTGCACACAATTCTAGAAACAACAGTTCAGGAAATTCGCCAGTTATTGCAAATTGATCGTTGCCAATTCGCTTGGTATCAACCTCATGAGGTAGAGCCTTATTGGGAGGTGATTAAGGAAGCTCGAACTGCCGAACTTCCGAATTTAACGGGACACTATCCGGCTGAGGCAGTAGGACTGTTAGCGGAGCAATTGTTGAGTTTAGAAATTGTGCGGATCGATGATATTGAGGCGATCAATGACCCAATTTTTCAGCAGTTTGTACGCTCCCTAGGCTATCAATCCGTGTTAGTGTTTCCGATGCAAACGCCTTCAGGAAAAATCGGTGTGATTAGTTGCAGTCATTCTCGTGAAGCTCGACCTTGGCATGATAGTGAAGTCGAACTCCTGCAAGCGGTGATGGGTCAACTTTTTATTGCCATTAAACAGGCTGAACTTTATGCAGCTAGCTGCAAGGCAACTGAACAAGCTCAAGAACAAGCGGCTGAATTAACGGCAACATTGTACCAATTACAACGCACTCAAGCGCAATTAATTCAAACTGAAAAAATGTCGAGTTTGGGTCAACTTGTGGCGGGGGTGGCTCATGAAATTAATAATCCAGTTAACTTTATTTATGGCAATCTGATTTATGCTCAAGAATATTGCCAAGACTTGTTAAGTTTGGTGCAATTGTATCGTGGGGCATATCCCAATCCGCCATTAATTATTCGAGAGCGGATTGATGCGATTGATCTGGATTTTATGATGAGCGATCTTGCCAAACTTCAGAACTCGATGAAAGTTGGGGCTGAACGGATTCGGGAAATTGTGCGATCGCTACGGACGTTTTCACGTTCGGATGAGTCGGGTCACAAGTGGGTCGATATCCATTCAGGAATTGAAAGTACGTTGATGATTCTTCAGTATCGGATTAAAGGTAAACCAGGTGTTCCGGCTATTTCTGTGATTAAGGAGTATGGGGATTTACCCTTGGTAGAATGTTGTCCAGGACAGCTTAATCAGGTGTTTATGAATTTACTGACCAATGCGATTGATGCTCTAGAAGAACAACTTGATTCTCATCAATCAGAGGTCAGAGATAATCAATTAGAACCAACGATTTATTTCTCGCCGACGATTACGATTCATACAGGTATTGTTGGCGGCGATATTGTTGAGGATGCGGGGATGGCAGGATGTTCGGAGGTAGGGAACGAGGAGGATTCTTATATTTTTATTCGCATCGCTGATAATGGCTCTGGTATGACGCAGCAGACGCAAAAACAGCTATTTGATCCTTTCTTTACCACTAAACCCGCAGGTCGTGGAACGGGTTTGGGGTTAGCGATTTGTTATCAAATTGTTGTCGAAAAACATGGTGGTCGGTTACTGTGCAATTCTGCGCCTGGACAAGGAACTGAGTTTGTGGTGTTGGTTCCGCTGAAATATCGAGGGGAGAAAGGGATTGGTTAGACTACAATGCTACTATGTCAGCTAAAGATATTTACCACAGTGCCGTTCGTTTAGCCTTAATTAAAGAAGGTTAGATCATTACCCATGACCCTCTAACTCTTGAATTTGAAGATGTTACCTTGTTTGTGGATTTAGGAGCTGAACAATTCATTGCAGCGGAACGGGGTAAAGAAAAAATTGCTGTTGAAATCAAAAGTTTTATCAGGGAATCAATGGTGTCAGAATTTCATACTGCTGCTGGTCAATTTATTAATTATAGACTGGCTCTCTCTGAGTTGGAACCGGAGCGAGTTTTATATTTAGCTATTCCTAATGATGCTTATGAAACTTTCTTTAGTAAAAATACCAGGCGATTAGAAATCGCGGCTACACAAACAAAGC
>DNGI01000084.1:3367-7521 GCA_003486645.1 Cyanobacteria bacterium UBA11370
TATTAGTCCGCGCAGGCGGACTTAGTTTGTATAGCCCCAGACTTCCAGTCTGAGGGCAATTTACACATTTGGGATGCTCCCCTTTACTAAACGAAGTATAGAACACAATAGACTTAAATTAATTGTTTTTCATCCAGAGACCGAGGAGGTTATAAAGTGGGTCTAAATTATAGTGATTTAATCCAAAATTTAATTAAAGAACAAGCTGAACTGCATCGTTCGGGTTATGTGGCAGTAGAAACTATTTTTGACACAGATCGCCATCATTATTTATTGGTTCAAGTAGGTTGGGCGAATGGTCATTGGGTTTACGGGTGTATTTTTCATCTAGATATTATCGAGGGGAAGATATATATTCAACAAAATAATACTGAAATATCAATTGCAAGTAAGTTGGTTGAGTTAGGGGTTCCAAAGACGGATATCGTTTTAGGGTTTCATTCTCCGTTTAAACGAAAGTTTACTGAATATGCAGTGAGTTAAATATTTAACGAGGATAGGATGTTGAATTGACCAAAGACTTTTAGTCACCGACAAGACTTTTGCAGCAAACCCTAACTAATCTCTAACTAATAATACTACAGCATAAGCAGCGATTCCTTCTTCGCGTCCAACTGGGCCTAATTTTTCATTAGTAGTTGCTTTAATACCAATTTGATTGGGTTGTAATTCTAGGGTAGTACTGAGGCGATCGCACATGGTTTTAATATGCGGTTTTAACTTAGGACGTTCGGCTACAATGACCGAATCAATATTACCAATTTGCCAGCCGTGCGATCGCACCAGTTGATTGACCTGACTTAATAATACCAAGCTGTCCGCTCCAGCCCATTGGGGATCAGTAGGGGGAAAATAATGACCAATATCCCCTAAGCTTAAAGCACCCAGCATGGCATCCATAATCGCATGAGTCAGCACGTCAGCGTCACTGTGACCCATTAATCCTAACTCGTGGGGAATCTCTACACCCCCCAGAATCAGGCGGCGTTCTGTACCTAGGCGATGGATATCGTAACCGTTACCAATACGGATATTCATAAGATTAAGGAGATGAGGGAAATTAAGGGCGATCGCACTGATAGATTATGAATCCATATTTTGCGGTCAAAGTCAATTCAAACTGAGATTTCTCTTGAAAGTAGGGAGTGGGAAGTGGGGAGTGGGAAAAGGGAGAAGGCAGAATGGTGAACCGTGTCCCCTTTTTTAACTTTATTAAAGCTTTAAAAATGACCACTTTATTTAAAGAAATAGTAAATTTTTTTCATGGGTCAGTTGTCATTAGTCACTTGTCAATACCGACAAACAACGAACAACCAACAACAAACAACGAACAACCAATAACCAACACCCCCTGACATTTCCTGATTATAAGAATTAGGATCAAAAGAACAGGCATTGCGTGACCCTTTGTATTCAACCCAACTGCACTATGAATCGTCCAGAACTGCGTATTCCTGAAGATAAAGCCGAGGAAGTTTTTACTCTCGCTGCGGAATTATATGCCCAGCATAATCAGAGTTATTCGGTAAACGAATTAATGGAAGCTGGGGCAGAGGCTAAAATTCCACCAGAGTTTATTCAACAGGCAATTAACCAGATTCAGTTACAGCACTCACCCAAACCAATGATGTCTCAGACTCAGGGTTCTAAGTCTTTGCTGATTGGTTTTGTGATTGGATTACCTGTTGTGATTGGACTCGGTTTGATGGGGTGGTTGTTGCCTAAAAATGCTCCTACTGAAGCGGCAATCAATGCACCCAGAGAAACGGTTAACCCCGCAACTCAAGTTAGTCATATTAACCAGGCAGGTAACTTTAAGTGTGAAGGTCTAAATCTTGAACGAAAAGACTTACGAGGCGAGAATTTTAGAAATGCTGATTGTACTCGTGGGAAATTGGCTGGTGTGAATTTGAGTGGTGTCAGTATAGAAAATGCCAATTTGAGTGGTGCGGATTTAAGGAACGCTAACTTAAGCGGTGCTAATCTCAAAAATGCTAATTTAACTGAGGCAAATTTGGCGGGTGTGAATTTGAACGGGGCTAACTTAGAAAATGCTAACTTGAGTAAGACGGATTTAAGTAAGGCTAATCTAAGAAATACGACTCTACGACAAACAAATTTTGCTGAAGCAACGTTAGAAGATGCAACGCTTGATTTAATGAGTGCTAAGAAAAATGGTGTTAATTTCAACAATGCTACCTTACCTGATGGTACGACTCATCCGTAAGCAAGGCTAAAGTCTAACCTGTTTTACAATAATGTCTTTAAGGCGGGCATCTTGCCCGCTTAATCATTTTAGGTAATTATTTTAAGTAGGATAGTAGAGCTATCTTGACTAATAGAAGAACAGGATTATGCAAGAACCAGACATTTATCATAACCTTGCCAATAGCCTTCGAGCTACATTAGGGGTGCTGGAACTTGATAAAACGTCACCGCTTTATCGGGATGCAGTATCAATCTGCGATTATCTAGAAAATCCTATTTTTCGGATTGCTGTTTTTGGACCCTTTAATTATGGTAAGTCAACGTTACTCAATGCTTTACTTGGTCAACGAACATTACCTATTGATTTAATTCCGACTACAGGTGCAGCGATTCATGTTCGATATGGGAGTGATTTACATACTCGAATTACTCTAATTGATGGGAAAGAAATTAGTGAAAATGGCACGGATATACTCAAACAATTTGCTATCCTGGATGGTGATAGACGGATGCGGGATGATGTGATTAATGTTGAGGTTTTTTGTCCCCATCCTTTCTTACAAACGGGTGTAGAATTGTTAGATTTACCGGGAACGGATGACCGAGAAGCACAGGATGTTTTAGTACGCGATCAACTGATAACAGCAGATTTAGTTGTGCAGGTATTGGATGCACGAAAATTGATGACGTTAGGGGAACGAGAAAATTTGAGAGATTGGTTAATGGATCGAGGAATAAAAACGGTTGTTTTTGTGGCTAATTTTCTGAATTTATTAGAACCTGACGATCAGAAACAAGTTTATAATCGTTTACTCTTTGTGGCTGAAAGTTTCCGTTCAGAATTACCGAATAATATTAGTAATTTATATCGCGTTGATGCTTTGCCAGCGTTAAGGGCGAGACTGAAAGGAGATACGGCTGCTGCACAAACAACGGGATTAGCAATGTTTGAATCGGCATTACAAAGTATTGTAGTTACTAAAGAAAAGAATCTATCAATTCGGTTTCCGCGTGTGGAGTTAATTGCGAATCAAGTTAAGCAAGCGGGAGAGGTTAAGGTGCAAGCGATCGCCACAGAATTATCCACCGCTGAAGAGAAAAATAAGGCAAAATTTGAGATTAAACAAAAGGCACAAAAATTAATTAAAAAAGGGTTTGCGGCAAGTGTTTCTGATTTTCAGAGTTGGTTGTATTTACCTAAACTAATTGATCGATATAAATTAGAAATTGCGGGTGAATTGCAGCAGGGTACATTTAGTACCTGGGAACAAGGAGTATTTAAAGAAGCGATCGCGCAACATCAAGATGGAATTATCAAATGGGTACATCAAGCTTGTGAATTTTTTGATTGCGATCGCCCTACAGATTTAGTCATTCCTTTTCCTACTCAACCTGAAGTTGTTCTCCCACAACCCCCACCTCAACAAAGTACTTCAAAAAGTTCAGGTAGTGTTACACCTGTTGCGATTGCAACGGGATTGGGTTGGATGTTAGGAGGACCTGTCGGGGCAGCGGTTGTTGGGGGAGCAACTTATTTATTTAACAAGAATTCCAGTGATTCAGAACCTCCAAAATCATCCGTTTCTTATTTAGATCAAGTGGTACAAGCTTATGCTGAAGCTGCTGAAGTTTATTTGACTCGCTTTAGTACAGAGGCTTTTTCTGCGTTACAGCAGTATGAACAACTCGCAGAAAAAGTTATTAATACTAACTTATCAGAAGACCCTTTAAGAATGACAATCCACCATCATCAGTTACAATTATTGCAGACGTTATTGGATACTCTAAATTACGAATTAGAGTCAGCGAAATTAAAGTTTGGTTGTTAGTTGTTAGTTGTTGGTTGTTGGTTGTTGGTTGTTAATGTTCTTGGTAGTTGTATATAATCTCCCGGTCTCCCCACTGTAAGGGATAGAGGACGATAGTTTCCCCCCTGCCCCCTGCCC
>DNGI01000498.1 GCA_003486645.1 Cyanobacteria bacterium UBA11370
ATTCTCAGATGGGTGAGGTACACTTAATTTTCTTCCCCACTCCCCCACGCCTAGTTTTAACAATAACTTTATTTCAAGGACATTCAGGATGATGACCACCATTAGCGCAGATATAGTCCAGTTGCTCCGCATCTAAATGTTTCGCATGAGTAAAATTAACGCCCTGCACCCGTGTACCCGATGTTGCTGTGGGTGGCTTTTTAATAAACTCAGTCGATTCAATGGGTGTAGCTACCGTAAATCTTGCTCCACGAAAATCCGTTCCTGTTAGATTCGCCCCTCGTAAATCCGCAAGGCTTAAATCCGTATTCCGAAGCTTGGCATTTTGAAGTTGAGCATTAGTGAAATTCGCTCTAACCAGTTTAGTGAAACTTAAGTCCGCATCTCGCAACTTCGCATTACTGAAATTAGCGCCAGAAAGATTTGCCCCTTGCCAGTTCGATTGAGTCAGATCCGCGAACGCAAACTCCGCTCCTACTGCCCTTACTTGTCCTAAACTAGCTCCATGCAAATTAACAAGAGTTAACTTAGCTTCCCCTAAATCAGCTCCCGTCAAGCTAGCATTTTCTAATACGGCTCGGCTTAAATCCGCACTAATTAACTGAGCGCTACTCAAATTAGCATCAATCAGGTAGCTATCTGATAAGTTGGCATGGTTAAGACTTGCTCGGATAAAATTGCTGCGATTCATCACCACATGATTGAGAATCGCGCCTGTAAAATCAGCCTCTTTCAGTTCAGCACCACTCAAATCCGCAATCCAATCATCGTAAGTGCCCCAGCGTTCATCCTCACCAGCACCGTAGAAGCGGCTATGCTGGAAACTAGCCCCCGCCAAATTTGCAGAGCGAAAGTTGATTCCGGATAGGTCGAGATGATCCAAAACTAAGATAAATGGCGCTAATCCACTCCCTGTCTGACTGAGATCGGTACGGCTAAGGTCAGCATTATGGAGTTGACTCCCGTAAATGGTGAGAATTTTGGCGATCGCTCGATTCGTCGCCCGTTGTCGCCACGCAATCAATTGCTGCTCTCTGGGTGTACCCCGACGAGCTAGAGTTTGTTGGTCATTTTGCAACGATTGATTCAAGTGTCGCAGGACAGGTAACGCCTCTGGCCCTTTACTCACTAACGCTTGCTGGATAGCATCAATCAAGCTAGGGGTCTTTTCCTGACCTAATAAATCGACTAAAAAAGGCAGCGCACGAGTATCATCTTGCCGTGCTAGGGCTAGAATTGCACCTTGTCGTTCTTCGGTGGCGGTAGCTGAGGTGGAACTCAATTGCTTCACCAACGCTAGAAATACTTCGTCGTTTTGCTGTTTGAATTGTCGCTGATTCGTCTGACTTTGAATATATACTTGAGTCCCGACAAAGGTTCCCAGTACCGAAGTCATCCCCGCAAACGATACCATGACCAGTGTCAAACCTGGATGGCGGCGCATCCACAACCATAAACTCGGCGATCGCGGTGGGGGTGCTTGAGAGGTTAATACAATAGTGGTTACGGTTTTACCATTCCCGTTTCCGTTCCCACTCCCGTTGTCGGGTGAATGCCAACCATTTTCTACTTCTAGGGTAACGGATGGGTTGTTGCCGACGACAGACCAGTCCTCAAACGGTTCCGAATAGGATGGCAAGGGTCGATTTGCCTTCAAAACATAGGTTCCGGCGAGTCGATCATGCACAGTGCGGTATCGGGGATGAAATAAAGCGCTTGCACTTTCTGCCAATAGCATTACTCCCGCTAGTCCCAGTAAAATCCCAAAGTCAGGAAACGCACCTGTGTAACGCCAGAGTAAATACGCTGTTCCCACGGGCCATCCCCAGCGTCCCACCGCCTCCCGCCAAAGGGCACGAATCAACCCAGGCGGTGTACCATAAGCGCTAACGACCCGAACACCGAACCAACGTTTGGGCGTGGTTTGACCTGTTTTGGCTAACAGATAAACTTGCCAACTCACAACCCCAATCGGCATCACTAAGGCTATACACCAGAATAGATTAGTCAGAGGTGCAACCTCCCGATTTAACCTTGCTCGTGGATACGCTAAGGTTTTAGCGATCGCGTCTTCGGTGGAGGCAACCACTGGGTTTAGGGGCACGCGATCGACCTGAGAGTGGTCTTTGGCATACCATCCAATGGTGTAAGGGAGCAAGGCACTCGCCCCGACTAGAGACACTTCCAACACAACTGCCGCACACCGTCGCATCACCAGGGGTAAAGCCCGATGCAGTCGCCGTGGAAATGACCGACTAACCTCTTGATTTTTGACTCGTTTTATGGTAGGGGTAGTCATGTTCAAATCTCACGCCACGATCAAGGGGTTTAAACTTACTTCTGGGATTGAGAAGTAATGAAGAACTTATACACCAAGTAGAGAATAGTTCCTAATAGGGTCAGAGTGATCAGCGAGGCGACGAGTTGAAATACGCTTCTTAAAAGCGAGAAAGCCATGCTAACTCCGACAATACCTACCACAACTTTACCAACGGTTGGTAAGGTATTAAACCACTGGCTCACTTGATTTAATATTGACTTCACAGGTTGAGAGTCAGCGAAACCCTTTTGTAAGATTTTCCAGGGCTGAGTTTCTGTGGAGGGGGGGTTGGTATCTTTGTTAATGTCCATCTCTAGGTTCTAAACTCTGCAAACGTGGTTGGGATTGTCTTGAGCCTTGATTCAGTGGATTCACGGTTATGCGATCGCTTCCGTATTTCCACTCTGGTTTTGTTTTAGCATTGTCTCACAATGGGGAGTGAGGGAGATGGGGAGAGGGGGGAAAGGGGTTTAACAGGAATGTTGCCTAACGGAATACTATGAAATTTAAATGCCACGGCAGCTTAGAATTCTGCGGGATTTCTCCGGGTTCCTTACAATATCTTTAAACATTCTTCATCAATTCTTTACAGAAAACTCCAAAAATCTCCAGACTAATCCGGTTGAGTTGCGTAAAATAATAGGTAAGTCCTTATACTTATACGAAGAGAAACAACCGAAAGACCATTAAACAAGCTGTGATGAGAGGTTTGCCTTCACTGTAGATAAAAACGACACTTTCTTAGCCCCTAGGGGTTAGCCTCTACACTCTCTCTATTCGCCATTTGCCCTTACTTTTTAAGGTTAGCTTGTTGGACTTTGTAAGTAGAGCAGGAGTAAGAGGGCATAACAAGAATAACGTCTTTAGTGTTTCAGTTACCTAGGTAACAGTTTATTTATTAACACTCCTTTAAAACAAGAAACAGCGAATTGTTAACCCTAGGTTAATCAAGCCAATCGGTGGAACAAATCACTGATAACCTCCTTCTCAAGCTTAAAGATTTGAGCAAAGACTATCCCTTGCCTGTAGATAAATAATAATCGAAAAAACTGCCTGATGGTATAACTTTCCATGACAGAGCGTGCCCTGATCCGGAGACCAATTGTTCAACCGACTGAAATCCTGACTCAGTTACAAACTGGGCAACTCCTAGTCGTTAATGGCGATCGCGGTAATGCTATTATTATCTGCCATCGCCATCATGCAGAAATAGCAGGACCCGGTGCTGCTGTCGGTGGTTCTTTTGTTGATATTGATTGTCGCCGAGTCATTCCCATCGGCAAAGTTTCTTTAGTTTATCCCGAATCTTATTCTCAACGACAGAAAGCTTGGCTGATCAGGCAGCGATGGAATTTATTTACTCAACATATCATGAAGAATCACGTGCCGCTAGACCGTGCTAATCATCTATTAATGATGCTTTACAAATACTTTGATCGTCAATTAATTGAGCAACTTCCTGACGAAATCATTGCCCAACTTATCGGAGTTTTACCAAAAACAATACGGATCATGCGTCAATCTGAAACCTCTCAGCAACAGCAGGCATTACAAAACTCTGAACTCGTCGTTGCTATTTAATCGTCTTCGGAATTAAATACTAAACCTTAATTGACTCCCTCCGTTACCTTAGCTAACTGATAATAGATAAAAAATACACGGATTAACTTTAAAATTAATCCGTGCATCTAGGTATTCCCCGTTGTGTGCTGAGGGGAGATAGCGATCGCCTCTAACGCCTCTAAATCAACTTGACCGCCTTAAGACCAAAAAATAGCACTAGGGCAACCCCTGTAGCACCACCGAGGATTAAAAAGTAAGCGATAATTCCAGATCCAGACATTTACATTTCTCCACAAATCGTCCTATTAGTCCATTGAACCATTTAGTGGGATAGAATACAGCCCACGGTTGCATGGGAAAAAGGGTTTTGGCAATGAAGTCTGTAATTTGTGTTGATGTAGTGCCCCAGTCTTATGATATTGCGATCGCACCAGGCGGGTTAGATGATCTGGGTGTGTGGATGAGTCGTTTGAAACTGGGGAAGAAGGTGTTAGTGGTATCGAATCCCGCAATTTTTCGCCGCTATGGAGAGAGTGCGATCGCTGGGTTGAAGTTAGTCGGGTACGATGTCTCTAGCTGCACCCTACCCCCTGGAGAACGTTACAAAACCCTCAACTCCCTCCAAAAAATCTACGATGCAGCGCTAAAACACCCCCTAGAACGTTCTTCCACCATGGTAGCGTTGGGAGGGGGGGTGATTGGGGATATGACCGGGTTTGCAGCGGCGACTTGGTTGCGGGGAATTAATGTGGTACAAGTCCCGACATCCCTGTTAGCGATGGTGGATGCATCAATTGGGGGTAAAACAGGTGTCAATCATCCCCAGGGGAAAAACTTGATTGGTGCATTTCATCAACCGCGATTTGTATTAATCGATCCCCAGGTATTAAAAACCTTACCACCACGAGAATTTCGAGCGGGGATGGCAGAAGTCATTAAGTACGGTATTATCTGGGATGCTGAACTATTCGCTAAACTGGAGGAAGCGAAGCGTCTTGACCAAATGCGTTATGTGAATGAGGAGTTATTATCCTTGATTCTCTCCTGTTCCTGCCAAGCCAAAGCTGATGTCGTTAGTCAAGATGAGAAAGAAGCTGGGTTGAGAGCAATTCTTAATTATGGTCACACCATTGGTCATGCGGTGGAAAGTTTGACAGGGTATAAGGTATTCAATCATGGAGAAGCCGTTGCAATTGGCATGGTAGCCGCCGGAGAGATTGCTGTTAAACTTCAGATGTGGCAATCTGATGAAGCAAAACGCCAGAATGCTTTGATTGAGAAAACTGGATTACCCACAAAATTACCTGGAGGATTGGATATTGACGCAATTCTCGATACTCTGCAAACGGATAAGAAGGTGAAAGAGGGGAAGGTGAGATTTGTTCTACCGACTAAGATCGGGGTGGTAACAATAACAGATCAAGTCCCATCCGATGTGATTCGGCACGTATTACAACAAATGCAGCCTTGATCAATAAAAAACCCCGGTAGGGATGATCTGGTTAACCCCACCGGGCAGTCAATGGTCAACTTGCTTTCTCCATCTTGCAGCCAGTGAGAATCAGAAAGCATCCGTAATTCTAAGGAATTGAGGAATTTTAGGAGTCCAGACTTTAAGGAATTCTACGGTTTTGTTAAGCAATGTATGGCACTTCTCAATTCGATGAGGTACAAATTTCTAAGTTTTGGGAAGTGGGAAGTGGGGAGTGGGGAGTGGGGAAGAAAATTAAGTGTACCTCACCTATTTGAGAAAGGCTATATATATTGACATCATTGACCTATTCAGCTATAGACTGCAAAGGGTCTCCAGATCCACGCTGTATGCAGTTGATGATCGCAACTGAGTTAAGGCTAAAATGAGGAGTCAATGGACTAGCGAATAGATGAATTGGTAGATCTTTCATGTTATTAGTTTATAGCAACTTAGTACTCTTAGTTTAAGTTTAAAATCCCTGTCTATATATTATTCTAGAGGGTGACTCTTACTTCCTGAATTCTTACCCAGTGCCAATCTTGACAAACTCTTTAAATGAAAGGACTATTGAGGGGAGGTAATCCGAGTAAAATATTTACAGACCTTAGTCTAATAGAGTCTCCCAAATAGTTTTCAGCGAGGAGAAAGAGGTTACGTAGTTCAGCCATCAGACCAAAATCTGAAAACTGGTGAGTAGAAAGCTTTTTCATCCAACCAGAAACTATTCGTTGATGAAGGAGACAAAAAAAATAGCAGGAGAAAAGAGTGCAATGAAGCAGCGTGGTGTTACACTATGGTTCACGGGTTTAAGTGGTGCAGGGAAGACCACAATTAGTCAGGCAGTAGCAGAAGCTCTGCGATCGCAAGATTACAACATCGAAATATTAGACGGGGATATAGTGCGTCAGAACCTCACCAAGGGCTTAGGCTTTAGTAAAGCAGATCGAGATGAAAATATCCGGCGAATTGGTTTTGTGTCGCACCTGCTGACTCGAAATGGAGTAATTGTTCTAGTTTCAGCAATCTCACCTTACCGCGAAATCCGCGAAGAAGTACGCCAGCGGATCGGAGACTTTGTGGAAATCTATGTTAATGCTCCTCTGGAAATTTGTGAAGGGCGAGATGTCAAGGGGCTTTACAAACGAGCGCGTTCAGGAGAAATTAAAGGTTTTACTGGAATCGATGATCCTTATGAACCACCGCTTAATCCCGAAATAGAATGTCGGACGGATCAAGAAGAGTTGTCTGAAAGTGTAGCGAAAGTCTTCCAAAAACTGGAGGAATTAGGTTATTTAACCAATAAGCTGGCTATGCAAGAAGTCTAATATTATGTCCGGTTAATTGCTTATCATTAAAGGGTTCATGGTTCATTGCTCATCGTTCATGGGTTAGACCTCTTGAACAATCAACAATCAACAGTCATTACCGATAGTGTAAGTATTATAGCGGACATATATAAAAGTCTTGCAGGCAATAATGAATGAAGTTCAGGAGTATAGAACTTAACGAGGGCAATAAAGTTCATCAGTAGTAAGCTAAAATTGCTCGTAATTAATTCTCAACTCCTGTAGCTTCACAAATTCTGTACTCTCATGACTCGTATTTTCCTGTTCATTGCTGCCCTGCTAGGCGGTTTTTCCGTAGCTGCTGGTGCTTTTGCTGCCCATGCCTTAAAAGAAAAACTAGGTGAACGGGCAATAGAGATTTTTGAAACGGGTGCCCGGTATCAAATCTATCATTCTCTAGCCCTGTTAATGGTAGGGTTACTCCTAACTCGTACCGAAGTTGCTCAACCGACACTCATAGCAGCAGGTTTAGCTTTTATCATTGGCATCGCCCTTTTCTCCGGGAGTTTGTATGCGTTGAGTTTAAGTGGGATTAAGGCGCTGGGCGCAATTACCCCATTCGGTGGAGTTGCTTTTATTGTGGGATGGGGGTGTTTAGCGATCGCAGCTTGGAGTTTTAAGTAATATCGTTTGTGGTTGAATAAGCCTAACAAAGATGGAGGGGGAGAGAGGGGGAGGGGGAGAGAGGGAGAGGGGGAGAAATTTGATTAGGGATGATTAGGGTTAGCTGGATATCATAATAACAAAGAAAATTAGGCGGTGATTCCTGCCCATTCAAGGGGCTGATTGTTCAGAACTTCCAAGCGAATCGGATTAGCAGCCCAACTCTTAAAATCCGGTGCTAGTCGAATCAGCTTTTGCAGAATCTCGTCATTGATCCACAATACTAAGGGAAAAGGAAACTGTTTGCGAAACTCATCACGAACAAGGTTTGTGGCATTTAATACCCGATCTATCGCACCAATCGATTCTAGACCAAAAACCACTAATCCTGAAGGGGGTGGCTCTTCGAGTGCGGTGACTATGGCTGTAAACAGTGTATCTACAGTTGGCTCCAATATCAAGCCTTGAATAGGCAGTGAAGAGAGTTCCTCTAGTTGGTTCAACACCTGTAGTGGTTGAGGTGAAGCGTTACAGCACACCAAAATCAGCGAAAACTGACCCTGAGACAGAGAAATTGCTCTAGCAAGCTTTCTAAGCGCTCCCTTGTTAGTTTTAGCGAAATCTTCATCGTCTGGATCAGCCTGTTTAGTCATAGGAAAATTTATGGGTTCTTAGTAAATTAATTTGATTTTTATTAATCGATTACCATCAATTTTAAATAAAAGTTTATCTTAACTTCCAAGTCCGGCTAAGGTTTCATTGTCTTCTAATCCCTAGTTTCAAGGGGTTGCTTAACATTCGCTGACATGAAACAACAATCCCTTCATCCAAAAATCCGTCTCATTGTAACAAAACTTAAAATAAGGGAGGGGGGAGGGGGGAGTAGGGGAGTTGCCAAAACCTCTGTAGAGACGTTGCATTGCAACGTCTCTACCATTGGTCGTAAAAAAGGATTTTTAAACCGGATTTGGTATTAGAGGCAAACGCAGCTTAACTTTTGTTTTGCCTAGGGACTGAAAACCTTTGATTTTTCGTTTCATCGGGTAAGTCCGATTAAAATAGACCCGGAAGAAAGCAACCTTTACCGAGTTACGTCTGTCATTCCTGATTAGCCTAAGACCTTAGTGTCAATACTGTCATATGTTTAGCCTGTTTCTATGAAACAATTTCTCAGAAAATCGTTTGAAGCCAGTGCAAATGGGTTGGTGTCTTTCAGTCGCGCGTTTGGACATCAGGCGTGGTTGGTTTTCCTGTTTGTATTCAGTGCGATCGCGGCAATTTGGCAACCCACTGTGGCTCTCTCACAAACTCAGTTTAACGACATCCAAGGACATTGGGCACAACCTTGCATTGAACAACTCACACAGCAACAGATTATTAGAGGATATCCTGATGGTAGCTTCAAGCCGAATGCACCAGTAACGAGAGCAGAATTTTCGGCATTGCTGGGTAAAGCCTTCCCGGATGCGGCTGAAGTACGCAGTGGCGGAAAATTTGCAGATGTGGCAACGAACTATTGGGCAAGTGCAGCGATTAGTAAAGCCTATCAAACCGGATTTTTAGCTGGTTATCCCGGTGGCGTGTTTCGCCCTACTCAAAATATTCCCCGCGTCCAAGCCTTAGTATCCTTGGCAAGTGGGTTAAAGTATGTACCCGTTCATTCCTCTAAGGAAACATTGCAGAGAACGTTTACTGACGCAGAACAGATTCCTCAATATTCCCAAGATGCGATCGCCGCCGCTATCGAAAATCAGTTAGTCGTCAATTACCCTAATGTCAATACATTAAACCCCAATCAGTTAGCGAGTCGAGCAGATGTAGCCGCATTTTTATGTCAAGCGACTCAAAAAGCGGGTTTAGTTCCTTCCCAATACATCGCCAAAGTAGGAACACCAACGGCTAATTTAACCAACGAAATTCGAGGAGTTTGGCTGACGAATATTGATAGTGATGTGCTATTTTCAGAAGCAAATACTACCAATGCTCTACAACGCCTTAAAGCCCTAAACTTCAACACGATTTATCCTACCATCTGGAACTGGGGTTACACCCTCTATCCCAGCCAGGTTGCCGAACGAGTCATTGGTACAAAAGCACGAATTGCTACACCGTTAGAGGAACCATTTAATCCAGAATTAGGATTACAAGGACGCGATTTACTTCAAGAAATTGTCGAACAGGGACATCAAAACGACATGAGAGTGATTCCCTGGTTTGAATTCGGATTTATGGCTCCTGCTGATTCTGAATTAGCCAAACGCCACCCCGATTGGATCACTCAAAATCGCCAAGGGGTCAAAATTTGGAAAGAAGGCAGTCATGATCGCGTCTGGCTCAATCCCTTTCAACCGGAAGTACAGCAATTTATCCAAGATTTAGTTGTTGAAATTGTTAGTAACTATGATATTGATGGTATTCAATTGGATGATCATTTCGGCTTACCTTCCGAGCTAGGATATGACCCATTCACTGTACAATTATATAAACAGGAACACCAAGGAAAATCTCCTCCGACTGACCCTAAAAATGCAGAATGGGTACGGTGGCGAGCCAATAAAATTACTAATTATCTCACGCAACTATTTCAAGCGATTAAAGACCGCAAGCCGGATGTTATTATCTCGCTTTCTCCTAACCCCCAGCGTTTTTCTTACGACTTCTTTCTCGCTGATTGGGCAACTTGGGAACGGCGAGGGTTTGTTGAAGAACTCGTTATTCAGATTTATCGAGATAATTTCAGTACGTTTACTTCAGAATTAGATCAACCGGAAGTAAAAACTGCTCGCAGTCACATTCCTGTTGCAATTGGGATTTTAAGTGGACTCAAAAATAAACCTATTCCACTATCACAAATTCAAAGGCAAGTTGAAGCAGTACGACAGCGAGAATTTGCAGGTGTCTCATTCTTTTTCTATGAAACTTTATGGAATAAGGCTTCAGAAACCCCTCAACAGCGTCAAGCCGCGTTTCAAGCACTCTTCCCAATGCCTGCTAAACCCTTTGAGATTGTAGATAATTAGTGGTTTGTTGTTGGTTGTT
>DNGI01000325.1 GCA_003486645.1 Cyanobacteria bacterium UBA11370
GTGTACCTCACCCATCTGAGAATGGCTATATAACACTAAATCCGATTTGAAAACTTCCTTGTTACAACCCATGGTAGAGACGTTGCAATGCAACGTCTCTACAGGTTTTGGCAACTCTGATTAAAGGGAAGATATAAACCGGATTTGGTATAACTTTATTCAAACTTTACAGTAACTTCACGAAGATTTTACATAAAAGGACTTGTAACATCTACACATACAGTGATAGATTTTCTTACAAATAAATTAGATCTAAGCTAACACGAATTTAAATTAGATTTCACACCCTGACTTGTATGTCCGGTGTTCGTTTTTTAGTGCAACTGACGAATGACTACGGACGAAAACAAAAGTTTATCTTGTGTAATTTAATTTTAATTCTAATTTACTAATTCCTCATCAGGTTGCTCATTTACCGCTCAACATTTTCATTAATTAACTACAAATTAAGGGCATGAACAAAAATCTTGTTGTTTTTCAAGCTGCTGTTGTTATTGGTACTTTCAGCACCGTTTGTTTAGAAGCTTCCTCTGCCAACGCTACGCTATTAGTCGGCAATACTATGGGGAACAATATCGTACTTTTTGATGAACAGAATGGTAAATTCCTGGGGAATTTTATTACTCCTGGTAGCGGTGGATTAATTGCACCAGATGATATAAACTTTGGCCCAGATGGCAACATTTATGTCTCTAGTGGATATACTCCTGACACTTCAGCGATCCTCCGCTACGATGGCAAAACTGGGAAATTTATTGATGTTTTTGCTTCTGGTGATGGATTATTTCGTCCCTATGGTACGGCGTTTGGACCTGATGGAAATCTTTACGTTAGTAGTTTCTTAACTGATAAAATTCTGCGCTACAACGGTACAACTGGAGCATTTATTGATATCTTTGCTTCTGGAAATGGTCAACCTGGTGGATTGAATGGTCCAGATGACTTGTTGTTTGGGGCTGATGGTAGCCTTTATGTTACTACTCAGGGTAGTATTGCGGTTAATGGTCAACCTACTTTTCCAGGTTTGCCAAGTCAGGTATTGCGTTTTGATTTAGCAACAAAAACCTCTACTGTATTTATCGATCAGCCTACACCCTCACCGGATAGTTTCGGATTTGTGAGTTTTCTGGGGTTAGCGTTTGGACCTGATGGCGATTTATTTGTTAGTGATTTTGCTAATGATATCAGACGTTATGAGCTGACAACAGGCAATTTGGTTGATATTTTATCGACTAATTATACAGGGACTATTCCCAGTAATAATTTCATCGGGAACTTGACGTTTGGGCTTAATGATACTCTCTATACGGTCGGGTTTGACTTTACAAACAACAATTTTGGCGCAATCCTCCGGTATGATGGAGTAACAGGAAATCCCTTACCTTCACCGGGTAATAGTAGCGCTATATTTGTACCTACGAATAGTAAGTTATTACGCCCTATTGGGATTACCTATACGGCTGAAAAGCTCACTCCTGTTCCCGAACCCGGTACAACAGCAGGTTTATTAACGTTAGGAGCTTTATTTTCTGCTTCGCTGATCAAGCGCCAGGGTAAAAACGTTAGTTAATCATGATTTTGACCTTTACAAGGTGTCTCGTGGAACCAAGAATCTCCGTGCGTTCACGCCGGAGAGTGTCAAATTACTATCTGTAGGAGTACATCGCCATTTATTTTTTACTAACTAGGAAAGCCTAAATAAAGGTTAGGATAAGAGACAAGTACAAAGTTTTACTGGGTGCTTGTCGCCTCCACAGGTCTAATGAGTACTGAAAATCCTTGGATCAGTTGCCCCAATCCTAACCCTAAAGCCCATTTGCGGTTTTTCTGCTTTCCCTACGCTGGCGCTGGCGCATCAGTTTTTCGCACTTGGTCGAGCCAATTACCGTCGGATATTGAAGTTTTTGCGATTCAACTTCCTGGGCGAGAAAATCGGCTTAGAGAACCTCTTTTTACTCACATTTCTGATGTTATCAAAGTTTTAATTGAGGTTTTACCTCCTTATTTAGACCGTCCTTTTGCTTTTTTTGGTCATAGTATGGGAGCCTTAGTGAGTTTTGACTTAGCGCGATCGCTCCGTCGTCAACATTACCCTATTCCAGATTATCTATTTCTATCAGGTCGTCGCGCCCCTCAAATTCCTCTTCCCGAACCCCCCCTCCATCAACAGGTTGATGATGTCTTGGTCGAACAATTGCGTCGTTACAATGCTACCCCTAAAGCGGTACTGCAAAGTCCAGAGTTTATGGAATTGTTACTCCCTATCCTACGTGCAGATTGGGGAATTAATGAAACTTATACTTACATTCCAGAAGCTCCACTTAATTGTCCTATTTCTGCCTTTGGAGGTTTGCATGATGAAGATGTTAACTACGATGAGCTGGCGGCTTGGTGCGATCATACTACTAGTACCTTCACCCTACGTCAATTTCGGGGCAACCACTTTTATTTAAAGGGTGAGCAAAAGGCGCTTTTAGAGGCTATTTCTCAAGATCTTTTAGGCAATTCAACTAGCTAATTGCTAATTGTTAATCGCTAATTGCTATGGGAGTATCCCGTTTTTGCAAAAGTACCT
>DNGI01000227.1:0-3005 GCA_003486645.1 Cyanobacteria bacterium UBA11370
AACGACAAACAACAAACAACCAATTTACAAATTACGTTCTAATTTCAGTAAATCTCCCGAACTAAGCTTTTTGACTTCATCCGTTAAATCAAGCCAAGGTTGCAATTGACCTATTTGAAAAGTACGGCTCATGACCACATAAATGGAAGTTTGGTCGCCTCCAATCCCCGCATCAATTACCCCTTGCCAAGATTTTGCTTGTAACTCATCGCTAACGTGCCATTGTCCATCTTGCCAACTCAAACGACGGTGGAAGCGAAAGGGAGCATTTTTTTTGCCCGTAATTAATACAGTTTGTAATAACTTGCGGATTAAGTTAGGAAAAAATCGCCCAAATGTAAACATAACTATCCGCAAAATGAGTAAATTAAGCGTCGTCATTTGCTTTTGTTTCGCCCATCCTAACTCCCCCTGAATAGTAATTTCATTTTCCCCTACCTGTACCTGATAGGAATCGACTAAATGACCTACCGCATTCTTAATCTTGCTTCCATCCTTCACTTGTAAGGAAAAGTGCGTATCCGACGCGACCAACTGATTATCTCTAAAAAGCTTGAACACGCCGCCTTTATTTAAAGCTAGATAAAGTTCCGTATTATGGCGACGATCAATTAGAATTTGTGCCTCTTTCAACCACACCCGACCTGTAGAACGAGGGGTGAGTTTAGGTCTGTCCTTGACAAAATCCCGCCAAGTTATTATATAATTCCAAGTATGATGGCCAATAATGTGATCATCAGCATAACAGGGAGCTAAACTCTTTGCTAGTCCGACGAGAAAGCGGTCATTAATCTCAAGGGCTTTGGGGAACCATTCCCCCACCACTTCAAACCCATGAGGGAAGAAATTGTAGGTATTACGACTCGTATATTCTCCCCCGTAAGACCCATCAGGATGTACGAATTGATCCGCTAACTCTACCGCTTTAATCAGCGCTTCCTTAAGACGAGGGTCAGGTCTAAGCTGGTGAATCCGTGCCAGACAGGAAATAGTTAGGGTATGATAACCCGGATCACAGCCTTCATATTCAACGAACCATCCTTCGGGATTTTGCCACGATAACACCTTTTCCAAACGCTGTACCCTCGCTCTATCCCACTTGTTGGTTTGTAATAGATTTGAGAGTAAGTCCAGACAAAGCACAATCAAGGCTTGGTGGTTCGTCAACCGTCCGCTTTCGTGATGATGCGCTAACCAATCTGCTCGTTTCTCAAAAAATTTCAGCGCTCTTATATTATTTAATCCCAATTCGCTGTAACTTTCGATACAAGCTAGCAACGAAAATGCAGCTGCTCCCCCCGCCCGCTCGAAGGGAAAATAATCATCACAAGATCCATCTGGATGAGCGCTAGAAGCAGCATAAAGAATTCCGGCTTCCACCCAATCCCGAATCGCAGGTTGCTGATAGAACGGATTATCGGGTAAGGGAGTATTATAAACCAAGGCGAGAGGCCAGACAAATTCCTGAGCCATCCCACTAGGAAAGTCAATAATTTTATATTGCCAGAAGTTGCGGTCAAAGCACCCGTAGGTCGGACTGTGGGGATTGCGATCAAGTAGAGTAAGAATTTTAGGAATTTGAGCTAATGCGTCCTGGGCAAATAAATCTTTAGTCATTAGTTGTTGGTTGTTAGTTGTTAGTTGTTGGTTGTTAGTTGTTAGTCATTAGTCATTGGTCATTGGTCAATTTTTATTTATCAATAGCAACCAACAACCATTCATACTTTCTTCTGTTCCCCAATTTCCGCTCGTCGTTGCCTTAATTGAATATCTTCCAAAAGTTTACGATTCACTGCCATCAGATCGGCAACCAAACCGAAGATCCACAATTGAAAGCCAATCAGGAGTAAAATTGCTGCTAGAACTAAACTAGGAACATGACTTTTGGGAGTACCTGCGAAAAATAGTATTAACCAGCGCACCCCTAAAATAAACCCTAAACTAAAAGGAACCATCCCCAAACTCGTGAAGAATTGGAGGGGTTGATAGGTCATAAAAATACGAATAATCGTGAGAATTGAGCGCTGAATATAGGACGGAATACTTTTAACTAGACGAGAAGGGCGGAGGTAGCCATTGGTTCTGATCGGTACAGATGCGATCGCCATCCCTTTCTGTCCAGCCTGAATAATCATTTCTAAGGTATAAGTGTAGGGATTAAATACATTGAGCTGCATCGCCGCATTTCTACTAACAGCACGGAAGCCACTGGGAGCATCGGGAATATTCGTATTACTAGCAATTCGGACTACCCAACTGCCTAATTTTTGCAGAATCTTTTTGGTAGGAGAGAAATGTTTGATTTGCTGAATAGGTCTTGCTCCAATTACTATTTCTGCCTCCCCTTTTAAGATCGGTTCGATTAATTTCGGAATATCCCCTGCACAATATTGATTATCCGCATCGGTATTAACAATAATATCTGCCCCTGCTTTTAAACAGGCATCAATTCCTGCCATAAATGCCTTTGCTAGACCTTGATTGTAGTCAAAGCTAATAATATGATCCACACCACAAGCCTTTGCAACTTCGACTGTCTGGTCGATGCTACCATCATTTATCACCAACCACTCTACCGTATCAACTCCAGGCAACTTACGTGGCAGTTCAGAGAGAGTTAGTCCCAAGGTTGCTTCTTCGTTATAACAAGGAATTTGGATGATCAGTTTGGTCATAGAGAGAGAGTTTAACCGGAACGTGTCTGACTTGAATATGTAATTTAATAGCTTATAGCGGTAGGGTGGGTCAGACTAAGTTATAGATCGAGATAGTTTGTTGAAAAGAAGCGATCGCACTCTCCCCAACAACCCCTTTGCCCTTATGCCCATTCATACTATCTCTCGCTTCGCTGCCAGAGTTGCAGGAAAATTTCCCCTGCGAACTGTTCTAATTGTCCCCTTCGTGGTGCAAACTGTCGGCACGATCGGATTAGTGGGGTATTTTTCCTATAAGGACGGGTATGAGGACACCCACAAACTGGTGACTCATACCAAATCCGGTTAATA
>DNGI01000227.1:3279-17508 GCA_003486645.1 Cyanobacteria bacterium UBA11370
GTCTATCTAAATAGGATTTGGTAGCAACTCCAATTTAAAGTCAACTCGCGCATCGTTCATCACCTCGATAGCTATCTAGCTACACCTGCTCAACTTAATAAAATCAATGTAGAGGCTTATGAATTGGGTTTATTAAACGTCTCTGACTTCAAACGTTCGGGTCAATACTTTTGGACACAACTCCAAGTTTTTAATGTTAGCTACATCAATTTTGCCACTCCTCAAGGAGAATTTATCGGAGCAGGAGATTACGGACAGGGCAACATTCAAATAGAAGAAATACCCAAGAATACAAAAGGTAAATCCTACAAATATGATACAGATAAAAAAGGCAATCGGACTCGCCTTGTATCTGTGCAGAATTTCAACCCTCATGCAGAATCTTGGTATCTCAATGCAGCCAAAGCAGGTAAACCTGTATGGAGCGATATTTACAACTGGGATACTAACCCTGAAATCCTGTCCATTGCTGCCAGCTATCCGCTTTATGACGAGACGAAAACTCTCCTAGGAGTTACAGCCGTCGATCTGAAACTCTCACAGATTAGTAACTTTCTCCAAACACTAAATCTTGGCAAGTCAGGCAAGGCATTTATTATCGAACGATTTGCCAATAGTAAATCAGGTTGTCAGTATTGTATCAGTTTAGCAGACAGTTTTTGAGCAAGCCCTTTGGCTCCCCAACGCATTATTTCATCATGATTCCACGCTAATAATGGCTTAAGCACTGGAGTTAAAACATTTAGCCATTGTTGGGTCGTTTTCACCTGCCAATCGTGTTGAAGAGTAACCCAGTTTCCTTCATCAATAAAAGTCCATTTGCCAATTCCTTCTAAGTCTCCAGAAGCCGCAAACTCTATTGACTTCAGATAATCCACTGACGTTATTTTAATCAGGAAAGAAAGTTGATAAGGAAGGATACCTCTCCAAGTCTGTTGTTCTTTGCGACCAATTCCATCCGCATTTCCTTCAGCGATAGTGTTAACACTTAAAACCGCTGGCCACCAAGATGGTAAATTATTACTATCCTCTATCGCCTCCCACACATCTTGTAAGGGCGCTGCAATTTTCCAAAGGGTAACAAAACTGTATTGATTAATTGACATCTCTAGTTTTAGCGTTATTTTAACACATAAAAGTTTAAAGGAGTTGACCATGCCTGAATCTCAAATTTATATCCCCTATCGAAAAGGCTTTTCGTTTAAAATTCGCTATCTCAATCCTAACTGGGGAGTCTTACATATTTGTTCAGGTAATAATATTGCTCTTCAGGTCAATATTCGCTCTCATGAAAATACTCTTGCTCTTAACTCCTTGATTAATGGGGCTTGGGGCACTCAAGAAGAACCCGCCGGATTTCCTTTTGATGTTAATCAGGAAATCTTTCTTTCCGTTGGCGCTGGCGCTGATGGTTTTTACCTATCAGCAGGAATTGTTGGCTCAGTAGTCATCTTTACTTACAAATACGCCTACCGTCTACCTGAAACTCAAGGTTTGTATCTAATTTATACCAACTATGCCAACCTTGAAGATTGCACCATCTTACCTCATGATTCAGAGTTGATTGGTCAATCAATTCAGTCAGAATCGGAAACCTCTAACAAGTTAAGTTTAACCGATAACGTAGAATCAGAACCAGCTTACTTAGAATTCTCCGATATTAACTCTTACAAATTTTATGAAGTCAATGTTGATCGTGTAGAAATAATCACTCGCTATGGACGAATTGGTACATCAGGACAGACTTCTCGCCAGACCTATGCTACTCCAGAAAAGGCACGAATAGCTGCCTGTAAAAAGTTAAATGAAAAACTCCAAAAAGGCTATGTGCCAGCTATTATAGGCAATCGACCGCCCCGTCCGCCCAGAAGCTTGGATATTGCTCAATTTATCCGTCTAACCTGGAAACCAATAGTAACTGATGGGGATAGTTCGCTGTTATCCTCTAAATTTTCAGGTCTTCCATGGCTAAGAAAAGATGAACCTTGGCCGAATTGTCCTATTTGTGGTCGGTTGATGCAATTATTCTTTCAACTTAACATGAATGAACTGCCAGAGCCTGTACGTTTTGAGTTTGGCAGTGGATTATTGCAAATGTTTTATTGCTGTAATTGGGGTTGTGAGGGGGAAGTAGAATCGGCTGTGGTTTCCTATGGTAGAACGGCGGATCTCAACAAAAATCTTTTGATTCGTTTAGTACAGCCTAATGGCGAAGCTTCAACCGCTCCGATTCCCCTTGCTCTTTCCGACTATTTCCCCGCAAAAACTATCGTAGATTGGCAACAATTGGAAGACTATCCGGATGCTCCAGATGAGATTGTGGCGAATATTTATGGCTGGGAGGAAGTTAATAATGAGGAAAAACAAGATGAGATAGTGGAAAGATTAGGCTTTTACGATCTCGAAGATTACTGTGAACATCGCCTTACTTATGAGGGGGATAAATTAGCAGGCTACCCGCTTTGGGTGCAGGGAATGGAGTACTCTGGGTGTCCAATTTGTCATGAGCCAATGCGTCAGGTTTTTCAACTGGCTTCTGAGGATAATTTACCCTATATGTTTGGAGATGTAGGGATTGGACACGTTCTTCAATGCCGAACGCACAAAGAGCAATTTGCTTTCATTTGGGCTTGTAGTTAGAGTGATTTAAGCCTCTAGGTTTTCATTATTATTGAACCTTATCTTCTCGTTCCTTGGGCATTGCCTGGGGTAGAGGAGGAATATTGGCATCGGCAGTTTGAAGGGGTACGTTAAGATGTTTTCTGGCCATGTTCTCAGCCATTTGATAGTCTTCTGGAGTTTCAAACTGGCTTTCATCGAGTAAACTGCTCTCCTGAGCGGCTTGATCACGACTCGGAGGTGTACCATTTTTCCATCGGTATTTAAAGTCCATGGTTAAACCCTAAATGACTACTGTTGTTCAGCTTCTCTAGCCTAAATAAGACTACAACAGGAGAGCGTCTATCTTAGGTTATGTTGCAGCTAATCCCTCTCTGGTTAAGTAGGTAAATAGGGATGGCTTAATTACCTAGATACACTCGCTTTTTAAGCCACACCAGCCCCCAATAAAAAAGCCCGGTCACTGCCAAGAGTGACCAGGCTTTCATCTGTTCAATTTAAGCAATTGTTAAGGTAATTAAGCTACCACTTGGTCTAGGTTAACCTTGACAACCTTGTTCTTTTCAGCTTCCGTTTTGGGTAGTGTCAAATTCAAAATACCGTCTTTATAATCAGCGGTGACATTAGTATTTTGAATTCGAGCAGGTAAGGGAATCACGCGCTGGAATTTCCCATAATGGAATTCGCTACGAGTTGTCCCGTTTTCTTCAGTTTTGGTTTCTTGCTTGCGCTCACCGACAATCGAAACAGCATCCTCGGTAACTTGCACGTCCAAGTCTTTCGCGTCTATTCCTGGGATTTCTACCTTCAATTGGATAGCATCTTCTGTTTCAGAAAGTTCAGCCGCAGGAACTCTGGGGAAGTTTTTCACCCAACCTGTTGCTGGGACTAAATCTTGCTCAAATAAGCGGTTCATTTGACGTTGTAGGGTGTCAATTTCTCTCCAAGGATTCCAACGAACTAGGGTCATATCTCTTCCTCTTCTCTGATTCAAATGTCTTTTTCTGTCTCTCATGATTCTTATCTTATTCAGAGTAAGAGTGTTGTAAATTCGGTTTTCATCCCCAATTTGGTATAGATTTACTCCTCTATTCGTTCTAAAATAATAGAGTTCATAAAACCGACTATTTCAGGTTCGGTAAACTCTATAAAAGCTAATTAATGCAAGAAAGAATACACAGGTGTCATTTCACCCCGATGAACGGCTGGCAAATCCAGTGATGCACCTGCACCTTCCAGGATTTCTAATTCGTCTTTGAACTGGTAATACAAATTGTGATCGATGAGCGATTCAATCTGAGAATCGTCGAGGTTAATCGTGGTATCTGCTGCTTTCTTTTTGCCGTGGGCGGCGCACCAGTTGGATGTTTTGTTCTTCGGTGTAAATGGCGAGGATGGCGTGGAGTCCATCTACTAAATATCGGGCGGAAAATTCTGGTTCGTTGACGGAAAAGGCGCGTTTTTTCAGGCGTTGTTGGGGGGTGAGGAGTGAGCAGGTGCCACTAGTGGAGTCGAGGAGTTTGCGAGTTTTGGCTAAGTCGGTGAGGTTGAAGCCACCAATAGCAAGGGCGAGTTGTCTGGCTTCATCGAAGGGGAATTCTCGCGCTTTGAAGGCATCCCAGGCGAGGAGATACCATTGGGTGAGGGAGTCAAACCCTGCGGTGTAGAATACTCTTTTCCTGCTTTTTGTATTTCTTGTTGAATTTGTAAAATTTCTGCGGATTTTTTACCGGAATATAACCAATAATTATCATGGGAATAATCTAAGTAATCGCTAACTTTTAATATTCCATTAAAACTCGTTATCCCGTTCCACGTCACAGAAGACGTAGTTGCCTGAAGTGTCTTGCTTGAGGCGAACTATACCCTGAACGTAGTCATAAGCGGGAGGATGAAACTGCGGAATACCAAGGTATTCGACAATAGAGTTATTTTTATCCCGCAGTAAGGGACAGATAATTAACTTACCATTAACATCAAATACCCAATCATTTTTAACAGAAGTAGGGATTGCTAACGAATTGGTAGAATTGGCGTTATCAACACAAGAGCTTGAGAGCGCTACTGGGATTATTTTTAGAAGCGACAGGAAAATCCTTTGTTTTAGAGGAAATCGCTTCGTTCCTTCACTGATAAATCGGAAACTCTTCTCGTTACACCACAATTCAACCGTTACTTCAACCTTAGACCGTTCCACCTTATTCGTACTCAAGCGCCGTAGATGACGGGTTGGTTGGAGGCGATCGCTACGGCGATCGCCCGACCCCCACGGAAAACTCACCTAGAGCATCTCATAAAAAGTGCTATAGCAAGTCATCAGGCGGATCGAAAATGATTTCAAACTGTGCTGCTGGCATAAATCGATTTAAAAATCTCAAATGGTCGTGAGCATCCTGGCGGTTAAAAAAGCGTGCTACAGTATAGTGTCTTGCAGATGTCAGTTGTCATTCATCCTTTCCCAATAACCAACAACCAACAACCAACAACCAACAACCAACAACTAATGACATAACAAACTAAACAATTCTTCCGAAATCTCCTCAAAATGTTCCAATAAAAAATCCATCAATGCTAAGTGGCGCAAATCATTAGGACTTGATATATTCGGTAATTAAGTGACCATTTAGACTGGCGCTTAACTGCTCAATTAAAGAAGCCGCTAAACTTTCCCGTTCTTCTGACTCCAGATGAACCGGAGAAACTAAAATGAGTTTCTGGAGTAATTGAATGATGGCGAAATCATCTAAAGCTTGTTGGTAAGTTGTCATGGTCAGCAGCGGATTTGGTAACGGATGTAGCGGATGTGGCAGCGGATTTGGTAACGGATGTAGCGGATGTGTCACTGGTTAAATGAAATCAACAATAAATGAATAGAAAGTAGCATTGCATCCTCTCTCACCCTATTCAATAGATGCCGTTAGTAACCAATTCCTCATCCGTTACATCCGCTACACCATCCGTTGCCAAAATGCCTTACATCACTAAACAATAAATGCCGCATCATCAACTGCAAAATCTGGCTGTACCCCCATGACGACCACCTTCTTCCGATAGCGAACTCCTAGAGGATAAAATCGCAGTTGGTCTTCTTTCTTGTTGAGGTATTTGAGGAGTTTTTTTTGCAAATGTTCGTATTGCTGGTCATCTAAAACCACTTCAAATACTGACTTTTGCACTCGCATCCCATACCCTTCTAGCAAATGTGCAACTTTAGTACGGCGACTGTCTTTTTGCCAAGGAGCGTACTTTTGCCATAGCCAGCCGCTCCGAGGATGGGGATAATTCGCTGCTTGTGGTCAGTCACTCCGCGATGGATGGCTTTGAGGCATTTTTCGAGCAGACTCTGGCGGCGAAGGCGAGGCAAGATGTAGGGATTGAGGGCGCTTCTGGCACGAGTTGCGTTGCGTTCTACAAGGGCTGATTCCTCTAAGAGGTTTGGGGAGTCTACTGTTGGTTGACGGTCTCCCAGATTTGGGTTGGCTACTGTGGCGTTTGGGATCTGATCTGAGATACTCAAGGGCCGATCGCTTTTACCCTTGATGGCGATCTCGTCCCATTCTAAATCTAGTGCTTCACAAATTTCGATGAAAATGCGGCGGTCAACGGCTTGACCTGTAAAAAATTTGTTGACGGTTGACCACGAGGCGATTTGGAGTTCTGTAGTGATCGCTTTTTGGGTCAAGTTTTTGCAGTCCAAGGCAATCTTAGCTTCTTTGATACCTTGAGCTGATGCCTGAAGCGATCGCTTTGCCATTGAGGTTAGATATTAGGCTTTACTGTACTAGTAAAAATTTACCTCATACGTCCCCGTGAGGGGAATGTTATTTGAAACCTGTAATTCAGAGTCTGGTTGGTAACGAGTACAATTTGTTTCCGTCCCCGTGAGGGGAATGTTATTTGAAACATATATATGGACGCCGATGGAAAGATCATTGCACAATCGTTTCCGTCCCCGTGAGGGGAATGTTATTTGAAACAATATTGACCTGTTTGGGGTGCAAATCATGCATCCATGTTTCCGTCCCCGTGAGGGGAATGTTATTTGAAACCCTATCGATCTGGAACCTTGATAGTGAGAGACTTTGAGATAGGTCAATTCGGGGGGGTCTAATTGAGTACCGTAGGGCATACGGGAACTTGGATCTTAGATCCGAACGCTTCGGGAGATCTAGCCTCTACTCTGATTGGAGCAATCCTGTCAAAGCAAGCTGGGTCTATGAACGAAGAATCTCCGCCCTTCTAGGGCGGAGATTGTCAAATCTAAACACTTCAGGCTAATCAAGCCACTTAGCGGAATCATCAGTTTGGCGAGTCATCACTTTTGCCAGCACACAATCATCATGCGACGTAGGCAAAAAAAATCAATAACCAACAACCAACAACCAATGACAAAGGACAAATCCTATTTTTCCCAACGCATCGGACGATAAACCTCCTGTTCCCCCATCAAACAAGCCACATACTCCCACACCTGTAACTCCAAACAGCGACGATTATTCACCTGATATCCCGTATGAGGATGAGTAATTCGTGACTGCAACTTCTCCTCCCAATGCTTAAGAAACTTTTTCAGCGCATCCGGATACAAATACACCCCACCCCATTCATCCGGTGGAGTAAAATCCTCCAAAACAAATATCTTAGAATTCACCAAATACGCCACCAACGAATCCACCAACAGCGCCCGGAACTCTTCTATTAAATCTGAAACCAATGCCGGATGCCTGTCACGAGGAACATGCAAATTGCCAAAATGCGTATGCAATCCCACCGCCTGCACCAACGAATGCATATTCTGAGAAAGCAACGTATATCCCAAACTTAACAAACTATTCACCGGATCAGTTGGCGGACGCTTCGTGCGCTTCTCAAACACAAACGGTTCCTTAAACAACATCCCCAACGCCTGAAAATAAACCGTTGCCCCATATCCCTCATATCCCAACACTACCTCCATCGACTCCGCATCAGTAACATCAAAAGCCAATAATGCCAAAGCATCAATCGCCTTCGCCACCTTCTCCGACTTAACCCGACGATTCAACCGTAATAACAAAATCCGAGAATTATGTAACTTTCCTAACACAATACTCTTAGCCTGCCGCCGCGTAAAATCCGGATCAATAGAACACTGCACCTGACGCACCAAATAATCAACCTTCGCCATCCCTTCCGTTTGCAACCGTCCAAAATACCGCCCCTTTTGAGACAAATACAACACCGGAATTCGCCGCCGCAACGCCAAACTTACCGCCCCATGAGACAAATTACAACAACCAAACAACACAATATGACTCACCCGATTCACAGGCACCTTGCACTTCAATTCCTGTTCGTAATACACCAAAAACTGCTGGTGCTGTACCTTTAAATAAGCCCCTTGATCTGTAATATAAAGTGTCGTCATTGGTTCCTTCCAATAATGTTCAGGATTCGCAATTGGCAACTTAAACGACTTAACAATACTGCACACCTTCGGAGGTTGAGATGCCAACTTAATCGGTTTCCCTACCTCCCGCCGATAGCCACTTCCTGACTCCAGACTTATCCCCGGTTTCACCGTTACTACAGGCACAGGTGCAGTTACCGTTCCGTTTTGAAACTGATAGCCCAAAAACACAAACTCTTGATCCGGAGCAAAAATGTTTGTCTTCTCCGGTTGCAGTTTCAGGTAAAATTCTCCCAACCACTCCGTAATTTGTTCAATAGCCCGATTAATTTGTATCCAATCCGCAGAAACAACCGCAAAATCATCTCCATAACGCACCAAATTAATCCCACAACTCAAACAGCGACGGTCAAACTCCGTCAAATACAAATTCGCCAACGCCCCCGAAAGTACCGCCCCTTGCAACACTCCCTGATTAGGAAAATAGCGCTGCCCGTTAATCACAATTCCCGCTTTAAGCTGTCCTTCAATCAATTGCAATAAAATCGGTTCTAACCCCAACTCCTCCAAATCCGTTAACAACAAAGCATGGCAGAGATGATCAAAAAACTGAGCAATATCCCCCTTTAACACCCAAGCGGGTTGAAACTGATAATAGGAAAACAAATGCTGCACCGCCATCTGAATTCCCCGCCCCGGACGGTAAGCGTAACTGCAATCAAGAAACGCCTCCTCCAGTGGTAAATACATCTCCTCCAACAGCAAACGTTGAACAATTCTGTCCCGTACAACGGGAATCCCAATCAACCGCTTGCCCCCCTTGGCTTTACGCAAATAATAGCCCTTCGCTGGACTAGCTTGATAGTTTTCCTGTTGCAATTGGTGTTGCAAAGAATGCAGTTGTTCATGAATTACCCCAGCAAATAAATCCGTGGTAATCCTATCAACCCCCGCCGCACGACTTCCCAAGCGAACCAGCCGCCAAGCCGCCTTCAAATTCTCTAGGGTAAAGTCCATAAAGTAATATTGACTTATTGGTAATTAGTCATTTGCAAAAGACAAATAACAAAGGACAAAGGACAATTAGCCATTGCTATAAACTATTTTGGCAGTGGGGTATTTGAGTTCGTATTTGAGTAAAGAGGTGTTGTATATGAGTTTGTATATGACTTTGGGGCAGAGGGTATTAGCAAGGGAGTGGTGATTTACAATTTAAGACCCCTTAAAGCTCAAAAGAAGAATCTTTTTTGTTTTGTGTAAGTTGGGATTGGTTAACTCGTGTCAGTTGAGAATAAATCTGTTGAAAATCCCTCATATGTTGGGAATGAAGGTTAGCGACAAGAGGGACCCAAGCCTTTTCGCTAAATCCTGGTTTTTTGGTATAAGTGACTCCTGAATAAAAGAACTTCATCCCTGGAGCTAAACCCAGTTCACTCAAAAGCTGATAATTCCCGCCTTTTGGGCAAATATATGTATCCTGTTTCTGACGCAGAGCAAATTTTACTTTCTTGTTCTTGAGCCAATAGGCTAACTCAACACTACGAAATTCTCGGTCTCCTATGACAACAATTTCATAACGCTTAAGTAGTCGTAAAAAATTAGAGGTAACCAAATTAAGGTTACACTGAATTTTGGCATCAGGAGAAACCTTTATTAGACCCAAGTGGTATAACGTAATTAAGTTGCATTAGTATTCAAGCTTATTTCTTAATATATAATCAAGTAGGAAAAGTAGGAAAAGTAGGCTTGATATCAAAATATGTGGCTCTATCTTTTAACGCATGATACAGTTAAATAAATTGGCAATTAATCAAAAAATAAATCATTATTATTAAGTCAATTATTGCCAAAGACAAACAAAGCTATGGTGTCAAATTTATATAAAAGTCTATTGGTGAAGCAATTTGATATAGATATAAGGATTATTTGAACCAATAAACTCCCTAAGAACCAAAGGATTATTCATGAAATTAAATAAGTTAATCCTAGCCGAAAAAATAGCATTTCTCCTTTCAATTCCACCCGAAAGTAATTTAGCTAAATTACTGTCCTTTTGTTTAGCAACAAAACCCAGAGAAAAGACATCAGGGCTAGAGATTATCAAGCTAACTTATGAACTAATGGAAAACCCATCTAATTTAGCTTATTGGACTCAAGATGTCCTGGGAATCGATTTAGATTACAGCGACGATGAATGGAAAGCTTTGGGAGAAATGGACATCAAAGATCCAGTAGAGTTCATGGATAAACTTTACCAAGAATTGGCAGATTTGAATTTATAGCATCAAGCAAGTAGTGAAGTAACTAGGTTGTCGGGTTGACTACAAAATTTTATTAGTTCCTCACCTGAAAAAAACTATTTATAGCAGTCGCTAGAATTGTTAGGACATTTTTCTGTTGCCTGTTCCTTGTTCCCCGTTCCCTTTAAAGGTAAATATAGTGTCCTAACCGATATGTCCGTTGCTATATTTAAAACCTGACCAAAATACATAAGGATTCAGAGCAAAAAGATGTCTTTAAATGTTGAACTATTAGAACAAAGTTTCAATAAAATTAAACCTCATGCCAATGAATTTGTAGTAAGTTTCTACGAAAACTTATTTGCAGCTTATCCAGAGGTCAAACCGTTATTTACCCAAACGGATATGACAAATCAGTACAAAAAGCTGCTAAGTTCCTTGGTATTAGTAGTTGAAAATCTCCGCCAACCCGAAAAATTAGGAGCAGTACTTAATGCCTTGGGAGCTAGGCACGTTAGTTATGGAGCAATTCCTAACTATTATGGTCCAGTTGGTGCAGCTTTACTTACTACTTTTGAACAATACCTCCAAGCCGATTGGACTCCTGAAGTTAAGCAAGCTTGGTTAGCTGCTTATCAAGCTATTACTGCTCAAATGTTAAAGGGTGCAAAGGAAATATCATCGCCAAAAGTCGCAACAAAAGCAACAGAAAAGCCTGGGGAATCAACAGTAAATCAGCCTCAAGTAAAGCTAGAAGAAGTTCCTAAAGAGCGAGAACACGCTACTATTCAGCAATGGGTTACAGTTTTCACTAATATTCCGAAAAAACTCATTGATACGTTTTGGGTGTTACCGGCTTGGTTAGTCGCGGTTAGTGCAGCTTTTATGTTTATTTTAGTGTATTTATTGGCGGATGAAAATTCTCTAGTTTCAGAAATTTTGGAAAGTGCTGATGTATTGAGTTTAGTCATTGCCTTAGTTTTATTTATTAAAGAAACTCCTGAGCGCCGCCAGCAATTTCACTACCAAGCTTGGAGTATAATTGATGCAGCACATGGAGTAAAAGTTAGCTATGCCAGACTTTTAGCATTGCAAGATTTAAATGAAGATGGTGTTTCTTTGCGAGGTTTAGACACTCCTGGCGCAGAATTATTAGAAATTAATCTTCCCAAAGCTAATCTTAGTTCAGCGAATTTAAGTGCAACCGATCTCAGTAATGCTAATTTAAGTTACGCTAATTTGGACAATGCTAACCTCAGCCAAAGCAAACTTAGTGGTGCTAATCTTAGCCATGCTAACCTGAGTTTTGCGCGGTTGAATCAGACTAATCTGAGTAGTGCTAATCTGAGTAGTGCTAACTTAATTTGTGTAGATTTAAATCAAGCTAACCTTAGTGGTGCAAATTTAAAAAATGCTAGCTTAAGTGGTGCAAATCTGGAGGGTGCTTACCTAACTGGTGCAAATCTTAAAGGTGCTAAAGTGAGTGATTTTGAATTGAGTGTTGCTTTTCTTGAAGGTGCAATCATGCCTGATGGTAAGAAATACAAGAGATTGCAGGGTTATGAAGTAAATTAATAGCACATGGGCATATTTTACAAGTTAGACATTATTTCCCAATGAATTATACCAATTGAAGAAAGAAATGATAAACTTGGTTGTTCTAAAATCTTTGCCCTGTCTAGATCAGTGTCAAGCTACGTATTCCACATCTTTAGCAATTTAGTATTATACCAATTTCATAAATGCCTGGTACACATCAATCTCTCCATCTGTAGCTAGCATAAATGAAATTGGTATTATGTCCAACCAAATTTTGGCTAGAAGTTTTCCTTTCTATAGCCAAATCCATATTTGGTACAGAGACTTTTTAACTGTGATGATAGTCCAGGAGGTCCACAGAAAAATACGTCAACTTTATGGGGTGCGTGTTGTTTAGCTAAGTCACGGAAAATATTATCCCAATCTGGACGACCAGTTTTTGTTCGACTCTTTAAACCTGTGATTAAATCAACCTGCGTCTGGGAGTGCATCAAATCCATCGCCACAAACAGGGTGCTAGACTTCATATCTGACTTTTGCTGTGCGCCTGTGAGATATAAGTTGATATCAAAGAGTTTATTAGTGTCTTCCGCTTCAATTTGTGACAACAATTCAATAAACCATTCAAACGCCTTTTGTTCTCGATTTAGCCAGTAAAAATGTACCTTCTCCAAATTTATGTTAGAAGAATGATGTTGATTGCGGTACAAAATACTTTTCAGAATAGAAGCAAAGGGAGTCACACCAATACCAGCACCAATTAAAACAGCATATTTAGATTCAAAAATATGTGTACTTGGTGTACCATAAGGGCCATCTAAATAAACCGGAACTCTCTGCTCAGTTTGAGAACTACCTGAACGTATCCACTCTTCCCTATGCTGTCGAAAAAGTTGATATAGCTTGCCAGTCCAACTGCCTGTGGCACGGATATGTAAAGATAAAATATCGAGTGTTTCAGGAGCGCTGCTAATTGTGAATGGATGCCATTCAAATTTTGAAATGCTGGGACATTTAATAAATAAATAGTCACCGGGTTGATAGTTAAAAGAGGTTGGACGTTGAACTTCTAAACCTAAAACTTTAGAGGGGAGTAAAGAGGCATTAACTACAAATGTTGCCTCTTTTGTTGTTCGCCAACGGATAACTAATTCAATCACAAATCCTAGCAGAGGGAATAACACCCACTGCCAAAACACTGGCCCATGAATTAACGCCAGAATAAACCACAGCCCGTACCCCATGTGAGCAATATAAAAAAGTGTAAATTTTCCTCCTTTTCGGATCGGTGCTTGTGCCGTTACCCACATAATTGTGAAAACCAGCAGTAATAAAAACCCTGATAAGCCAGCTTTTGTGCCAAATAAACTTTCTATAAAGGGAGTAGGTAAAGTAGTGTAATTAAGAAAATGTGCCAGTGTGTGAACAACTGCCAAGGCAAACATGACTTGACCCACCAGCTTGTGAAATTCAATGCTTTCATCTATGGGTAAATAGTTGTTAAGGCTGCTTTTGCGAAGCCAAGTCATAAAATGCCGCATCATGGGGATGAGAATCAGCGCCCCATTAAAGTTAAGGGTTGCGCCACAACCTCTGGCAATTTGAACATATACATTTGCCCCTAAATTTGCATATCGCTCAACTGCCCCAAAGAAAAGAAATAGATTGACAGCAATATAAAGGGTTAAAAAAGCAAGTTTAACCCAATTATTTTGAATATAATGCTTAATATAAGACTTAGTTGACCGCTTTTTTTCTTGAGTATAAACGGCTGGAGAGCTTGCCTTGTGAGGTCTGAGCCAGCTAACAGGGCTAACTGTCATCGCTTCAATTAAATCAGGAAATTTACTGATTAAACTTTTAAATTCTGCAAAGGAAATTTCCCCCGTGCTGTCGCTGTCAGCTTCTAGGAACAATATATCGACTAAATCGTTAATTTGTTCCGGCTTAAAAGTGAGATTATTTTCATTGAGGCTGGCAGCAATCAAATGAGCAATTTCTGCTTTGTCAATGCTATCATCTCCATTGATATCATGTAATTGATAAGCAAATTTTAGTTTTTCTTCTGTCGTTGTGAAAACCAAGCTTTCTACAGTTATCAAAAATTCGTCTATTTGAATATAGCCACTGTTGTCCTTATCAAATATGGAAAAGAGCCTGTCGGCAAAATATTCATCTTTCAGCCCCAAAGCTTTTTTGAATTCTGCCCGGTCAATTTGTCGGTCTTTTTCCGCAATTTTGGTGAAAGATTGTTGTAATTCTTTTAGAATAAGTCTCGGTATTTCCATTGTTCAATTATCTTATTTAATTCAAGTTGCTAGTTATTTAGTCAGGACGGAAGAGTGGCTAATAGAAGACAGGCTAATGGAAGTGTGGAAAACTGAGAATACACGAAAACATGGAATAATAAACGATAACTATGAACAATTAGCAATTAGCAAT
>DNGI01000227.1:17712-17991 GCA_003486645.1 Cyanobacteria bacterium UBA11370
TGAACAATTAGCAATTAGCAATTTCATAAAAGTCTAAGTAGATGGTTTTGTCCCTACGATGCGTGGCTCGATTAAGAACCTGGGAAAGAGGCGAACTTTTCCCCGGAAGTCTGGATGCTTTGATGCGGATTAGGTATCTAGATTGACTTTGAGTGTAGGTAAGTTCTTTAAGCCGAGGGCTGCGGCAAACAATCACTAGGAATTGTTGGTTTGTTCGGGATGACTGGGGCTTTTAAAGGGAGCATCCCGTATTTGTAAATCGCCCACAGACTAGAAGTC
>DNGI01000227.1:18282-45395 GCA_003486645.1 Cyanobacteria bacterium UBA11370
GCAGGCTTTGTTTGTGTAGCCGCGATTTCCAATCGCCAGGTATTTTTGCAAAATTGGGATGCACCCCTTTTAAATTATTTTCTGCCTCTGTATTATCTGTAGAAGTTTGGTACTCCGGCTGCGCTCTCTCTAGCTGCGAACTTTCTTCAGTTACCAATTCGGAGCGATCGCTCAAGCGTGATAATTGCTCGCTATCCTCTGAGTATGAAGCCTCCACCCAACCCGTGGTAACTGCTAACTGATTAGTGGTAGGCGTTAGGGGTGGGTCTATTACTTCTACTACCGAAAAAGTGACTGATAACGAGTCACTAGTTTCTGTTTCACCCGTCCGAGAGAGCAAATATTGCTTCAGGACTAAAAACAGATTTTTTTTCGTTACTCTCTGACCTAATGCTTTTGAAAGAGCCTGCCATAACTGGGAGCCGATATCCTTGATGTGAGCGATACTATAGGCACAATCAGGTGCCATCTCGCTATAACCGCGTCCGAGCCATGACTGAGATAGGATGAACCGTTCCAGGGAACTTAGTTGCCTAGAGAGCAGAGTTTGTTCTACAGTATCCAGAACTTCGCCAACATTCATGTCGTGATTCCATTTGAGTAGTATGCACGCAGCAATTTAGCTTTGATTCTTATGCTCTTAAAGCAGGCGGTTAATGTCAGAAGGCTTTGATGCAGATAGCTCCAGGGCAGAAGGACTTGGGCTAAATTTCTGTAAGCGTACATTCATTAAAAAACTTCACTATGTATTATTGAGTTTTTTAACTCACCGAGAAATAGATAAAATTGGTATGTTTGTGTAGGGTTATATGGCTGTAAGTCACAGATTTCACAATTAGTTACTTTTGTCAATTATCTAAATTGGTCAATATATGATTGCATAGGCTGCAACTCTGAAGCTGCATATTCTGCTAAAACGCAATGATGAGGGGAATGCGATCGCTTCGGTTCTAGCACTTCCCAACTGTCAGGTTGAAGCCCTAATACCAATTTCATTTAAAGTTGCTACACTTCGATTAAGAAAGGGAACGGGGAACAGGGAACAGGGAACAGGGAACAGGGAACAGATTGCTGATAATTGATGTGTAGCAGTATTTTTTGAAATTGGTATAACTCACGAACAGGCTATAGAGAACTTGAAAAAGTTGTTGCTTTCCTCGTCTGGAGAACAGAGAAATTATTCCTATTTATAAATAAACCTAATTTTTGGCGATCCTTCAATCATGGTGGCTGCAAATTGAGCTGAGGTGAAATCACTTGTAGCTCTTAACTCTTGTTTGAGCATCTTGGCCATTTCTTTAATATTAATCACTCCTAGCTCTGCATTTCGGAAGGGAACATCTATTTTTCTCTCTGGTATTATTTGAGTACCGTCTAGCTGTCGTAATCCTTTTGTGATAACAGCTCCCTCAATCGGATCTACACCACAATTAACAGATGATCCTTTGATCGAAAGGTCAACTGTCTTTACTTCTCCCTTAAACAAGCAGAGTAAGATTGTATCTGATAGTTGCTCTCTTCGGAGGATAGTTAGTTTATTTTCAGGCCCAAGAAAAATAGAACCTCTGACTGGATTTGCATAACCTTCTATTTCTAAACCCGGCCAACCAGATACTACTTCTGAATGTAACAAAAAACCTGTGATGGTTTTATCTTCGCCGCTTCGACTCCGATCCATAGTCCGAGTTTGACGATCTATTTTTACATCTTCCTTGGTAACTCGTCCGATGCTAAAAGCACCATCTTGTAAACAATCTACCCAATAAGAATCCACCCAAAAGAAGCGGAGAGATTCGGGGGGAAGTAACTGTGCATCGGCAACAAGATAGTTAAAGGGAATATGTTTGAGCAGTTCTAAATCACTGAACCAATTAGCGATCGCAGTTGGTAGATTCCCGTTACTTTCAGTAGTGGTTTCGGGTTGGAAAGGTAGGTGAAGTACGTGCTGCTGTATTTCATGTAGCTTTTGAGCTTGCGATCGCTTCCAGTTAAAAATCTGAACAGCAAGGGGTTGATTTTGCAGGGTAAGCATCCGTCCTAACTGCCAAGCCATAGCATAGGAAACATCAAACATCCCGCTATCGCAATCATAACGCATCAACTCATCAGCCATCCGAACTGGCTCGGATAGGTGATCTGAACTTTGACCTGTACTCAGAGGGCTATGATACCAGGAAATCGTTTTGTTTCCCTGTCGTAGAGCATGGTGGAGAGGTACATAGCCTAAATTTAAGTATTTATTCGCTTTTTCATTACCACGGGGGAGAAGTCTGAGAGTGTCAGGGTTGCGATTGATGTTTTTCAGCAAGGTATCGAATTTGTGCTTGCTGTCAACGCAGGCAAAACTCCAACTGGTAAGGCTAACTAAACGGATTAAATCGTTACTTCTCGCGCCTTGATAGTCAAATTCTCCATTTTCCTGATAGCGTTCTTCAAGAGCGACTAAATGAACTGTACTAACTTCCCCCGGCTTGGGTAGGCGGTTGCCTAAAATGGTTGCTAAAGGCTCACTGAGAAGTTCGTTACCAGCAGTTAGTTGGTTAACATGAGCCAGGAGTGCCACATCTTTTTCTGAAGGAAGAATATTTTCTAAAATTGATCTAGGTACATCAATTACAGTTACTTCATCTTTTTCGGTTTGTCCTGGTTCATAGTCGAATGTGGGGAATTTAGCAACATTACTAGGAGTTTCCTTGAGTTCCTTTAATGCGATCGTTTTCGGCTCAGGTTTTTCTGATTCCCGAAATATGAGCAGAGCTAACCAGGGGAGATCGGCGTTTGTTTTTTTGATGGTACGCTCCCAAGGTAGTGTGCCGCGTTTAAGGGTAATGTGGGGTAGGGCATTGGAATATTCACCCAAGTTTCCTGCTGGGGGAAAGACTGCGTAAATAGCATCAGGATTTAGGGGTGCAAAACGATGTCCATCTACATAAAAACTAAGCTGTTTCTCGAATTTCTGCTCTGAGATTTTCGTAGAATTATTAATAGTTTTAATAGTTTGTTCAACACTTACCTTATAAATGCCGCTATCAAGGGGTGGTTGGCGATACTCGATAAATTGGACTTTAACTTGGTTAGTTGATGTGGACATAGGATTAAGCCTTGTGATTAAAGAATGGAGAACCGGGAATAATACCAACTTTCTAAATGTTGGCTACAAATGCAATCCTCTCAACCCTCCTTAATAAGGAGGGCTTAGATAATAGGTGTCTAAATTCTTTTTCGCTCAACTTGTGGAGCAATGACAAAACTCTCAGCGACAGAATTTGTTAATTGAACATTATCAGCAAGAGAAAAGCCGAGAGATTCTAAAATTTGCTTACGGTTATTGTTAGTGTTAATACTAACAATGTTGTTTTTAATTTCGTTGGTTCTATCTGGCTCCTTGTCGGAAATTGATGAAAAAGAAGGAATGTTTTGCCAAGTATAAACATCATCTATAGGGGTTGTATCGTGTTGCAAAAGGGCAATATCAATATCATTAGTGCTACACTCATCCCCTTTGCTCTTAGGAACGATACGGAAACCCGATAAAGTATTTTTGACAAACTGTTCTTCGTTGGGTTCTGGTGGTAAAAGCCGTTCGGATTTTTGCCCCCTGATTGTGGCTTCTTTAACGTTAGCATCGCCCCAAAGTCCGCTGGGGACATCTTGCGTAACTGGGAAAAAGTCGAACTGATCTTTTTCTACATTTACCTGTGTGCGATTTGATTCACCTTTACCTTTGCGAGTAATGTCAATTTTGTAAGTCGTTTCTAACTGCTCATTTTTAATCCCCATAGAACGAATGCCAAACCGGGTGTTTGCTCCTTGAGTATCACCTGAGAGAGATTCGTTGTTGTAAGATGCTTGTTTGGTGGGGATAACAGAATTAATAACTAGCTCAAATTCTTTGGGATTAACCACAAATGAGACTTCTTCTTCTGTTGCCTCTGATAGTTGTTTAGTGATTCCTTGATTGATTACAACTGTACAAACGTCAACATCTGTGGTATTAGTTCTTAGTGAGCGCTCTGCTGAGGGGTCATTGGCAGCCGCACTGGGTAAGAAAGAAGCTTTGAAGCTGTCCCAATCGATAGGTTCTGGTAAGCGGGAAGATTGATCGCCGAATTCGATAGTAACTTTGATGAATATAATTCTAAAGGTGGCTGTGCCGCCAAATTCTGGCCCCCAAAGGTGCAATTTTACCCCTAAACCAACAGGGCCAAGGATTCCTAAGCCAGCTTCAATTCGCACTTGCACTAGGATATCGTAGTAGTAAGGCTTCCAAGAGATTAGGAAGTGCGCTTCGGCGATAAAGTTAGCCCAAAGTACGCCGAGTCGGAAATTGGCTTCTAGTCTGCCGCCAGCCATGATAGCGTGGGCGCACAGAGCAAAGTATATTTCTCCCTTAAGGGATAGGCAATCTCCTAGTTGCCAGTGAAAGCCCAGACGGGGGACTATGGGATAGTGGGCGGGTTTATTGAAGGCGGGATGATAGCCTCCCATGGTAATGACAAAATCCCCAGCATGAGGTCCATCAAACCAGAAATACACGGCAAAGCCACCTGTTAAGCGGCAATCTGGGGATAGGAGGTAGGAATCGGCGGCGAGTTGAGCTTCGATGGAGATTACCCCGTCATCGAGAGAAAATCTCGCTCTCAGGAGCAATGTCATACTAGCAATGCAGCTTAGATTTTTCGAGTCTTTTGCCGGGGTGGGAATTTTTAGATTCGCAATTCCCAACAGGTTCATCTCGAAACCTTCTCCAAAGGCGATCGTTAGCAAAGCAAAGCAGTCTAACATCTTGAAGCAGGTAAACTTCAGACCGATCGCTATAAAGCCGGAATCCGAAGAACGGGTCATGTATTTATCCAGTAATCCCAGTTGTTCGGTAATCAGTTCGCTGCTATCAGAATCTTCACTACTGAGACCGCCCATAGCTTGGGCAACAAGGGGAAATTCGGTTAATTCATCCACCGGGGGAACGCTTAGATAGCGGTTGTAGCCGAAACCAAGGGCAAACCCAGTAACGAAGAAGAAGGGCGGGCCTCCTAGAGGAAATGCGAGAACGGCATATAAAAATAGAGAGGGTTCGCCTTTGTAGTAGGAATAAGCACCTATAGCGCTGACACCAAAAGATTTATTACTCTTACTCGATAGCTTAAATTTGAGGCTGGCTGTCCCTACATATTCATAAAATGTTTCGCCTGTATCTTCGTCTGTTACTTCTTTACGCAGGAATGCCCCACCTATTTCTAAATTCTTGCTTTTGTATTCGATGCCAATGCCAGCTATGTTGAAGTTTGGTCGTAATTGGGCTAAGGGCAGGGCGATACTGAGGTCGTCGCAAGAGAGGGTAAAAGTAGATAATTGGACAGCCGCGTCTAACAGGACTGCTAGTTGTCCTTGGTCTTCTTGTTTCTGGTACTGGAAGCCTATCTGTTTGAGCAAAAACGGGCCGAAGGTTTTTTCTAGCCCAAACCAAACGGTTAAGTTGCCGGAGGTGGTTTCTTCATCCTCTTCGCTAGGCGGCGGTTCGGCGACTGTTTCTCCCGGTTTTTCTGGACTTACGGGTAAGCTCAAAATACGGGGAGCATCGGGCAATCCTAATTGACCTGAGAAACTAAAGCCTCTTCTAACACAAGGTTGGGTTTCTGTCAGGTTGGGAACTGGTAGTTGGTCTATTTCTTCGGGGATTTTGTCGTTGAAAGTGCGAACTTCTTTGATGGTAAATGCTCTAGAGGCGACGACTATTCGCAGGGAGGGAATTATCTCTACTTCGCCAATTCTTTCGTCTAGTAGATCGCCCACTACAGGGAGGTCTTTTAACAGGAGTTTAGTTTCGAGGGCTAGACCTAGTGTAAATAGCCATTGTGTTGTGCTGGTTTGGTTTTCTTTTCTGTAAATAACCATCAGATCGTTGAATCTAATGATTTGATTCTGGAGTTCTGTGGGTAATAAGTCAGCGATACTTTGGTCGAGGGTTGCGATCAGACTTTTGATTGTCAGTTGATATTTTTCTTTTTTATCTGTGGTGTAGGCGACTGTCGTTTTGCCTGGACCATTCACATCAGGTGTTGTTTCGCAGTTAAAATCGATACCTCCGCCTAGGGAGAGTGATATTGTTGTACTTGTTCCTGGGGAGGCGTTTAAGGCTTCGTCTAGCTCTTGTTTTAAGGGTTGAGTGTTAGTGGTCATGGGTAGCCTTTCTCATTTTGAAAATGGACGGGTCTGAAAGCCTTACACAGGCAGCGATTAATAATTTTTGACAAAATACCAGATATCTGAAACAACGCAGGCTCGTTCCAGAGCGAGATTGAAGCTATTAGCTTTGTAATTGCTGTATCTGAGCTTTCAGTTCGGCTATCTCGTCATGTAGCAGAGCTTTGAGTTCGGCTATCTCGGCATCTTTTTCAATTTTTAACTCTTTTAATCCTCCTACCGCTAATATGCCAAACGCTCCCGACTTCAAGGTCAATGTAGTCTCGTCCTTCTGTGAAATTTTATTCTCACCGACGAGCGAGGGAAACAAAGGTTGAACATCCTGGGCGACAAAACCGATACTTTTGGTTAGTTTTTCTGGTTCATCTTTCCATCGATAGTTTTTGACCTCTAATCGCATTAAGCGATTCAAAATATTTTTTTCTGGCTCAATATCGGTCTTCAAACGTAAGTCAGATGACTCATCCCAATTTGAGTCTCCATCCCAACTTATACTTCGATTGTTACCGTGAACTGAGTTGCTCAATGAAAGGTACACTTTTCTCTCGACTAGCTGTATGCCAAATGTATTACCCCAGCTCGTAATTTCCAACGTCCCATTATTGATATGCAATTTGCCTTCAGGTTTTGTCGTACCGATACCAACATTGCCATAATTATCGATAAGCATGGCAACATCAGTTCCGTTGCTTTTCAGAACTCTGATTAAATTTTCGTCAGCAGATTGATCGGTATTCGGATAAAAATCAATTGGTCCCCAGCTTTTAATCGAGCCATTATCAATACGCAAATTTCCATCTTTGATGTGCAGTTTATCGGTGGGATTGTTTATACCAATGCCGATATAAGGAGAGTCCAAAGTAATCCGATTATCGGCATGGATCAATAATTTTTTATCTGCATCTTCTGTGATGTAAACCTCGTTGTAATTACCAAAATTTAATTTGGCTCCTACTCCATGAGACTGTGAACCTATTAAACGTAATGTTTTTTCATCTGCACTCGTTATAGTTAATTGATGCGTATTTTCAGTTCCTCCAATTCTGACTTTGCCAGAAATAATCGCATCCCCTCCATTCACATGAAGTTTAGCTGAGGGAGAAGTCGTACCGATACCAACATTGCCATCAGCGAGTAAAGACATTACTGTCACATCGGGCTGATATCCCCACTCATTGCTATTTCCTGGGTGTCCAGCGAGCGTTATATCTAATCGAGTTTTTCCAGATATACCTGACTCAAACGAACCAACTTTGAATCCAACACTGTTGGCATTCTTCACATCTTTCTGCCCATGTCGTACAAGCCGCATCACTTCTTCTGTTTCGATACTTGTTGTGGCTGTAGTGCCGGCAACTTCTAACCCTAATTGCTTAACATCGGTTCTGCCATCATTGTCAAAGGTTGGGGTAACGCTCAGTCCTATTAGAGTCTGGTTATTCCCTGTTGCTTTGACAGTTCCGCTCAGGTGCAGTTTTTTCCCTTGTAGGTTATTCGTACCGATACCAACATTGCCAGAAATAACCGCATCCCCACCATCCACATGAAGTTTAGCTGAAGGATTTGTCGTACCGATACCTACTTTACCCGTGCCAGAAATTACCGCATTCCCACCATCCACATGAAGTTTTGCTGAGGGATCTTTCGTACCGATACCAACCTGCTGCTGTTTATACAAAAGCGGCGTTTTTTCAATCGCCACAACCAAGCGTCCATCTGGATAGCTACCAATATTTTGATAGTCGATATACAAATAGCCTAGACCGGAAGCGCTACTTGTCACTAAATTTGTAATTGATAGTTCAATCCCCTGGCCTATTGCTAATTGATTTATATTTGTTGCTGTAAACTCCCACACAGTAGAATTTGCCAGATGCGTTTTTATCCAGCCTGTGGGACTTGCATTAATTTGAAGTTGATTTAGCTGATTGTCTGTCGCCACCAGCGCGTCTAAATGAGTTCCTTTTTCAAAGCTAACAATAAACTTTGAAGTGCTGTCTAATCGTAGTATAGGTCGAGTGTTATTAGACAAGGGAGAATTAATAATCTTTAATCTTAGCTCGTTTTGGGTAGTTGCATCATTGAGGATAGTATTAGAACCGAGCAATCGAACTTGTAAGGGAATTTGCTGCTTACTGGGATAATTCGTCACATAAACCGCTTTTGTGGAGCTTATCTGCTCTGTAATAAGTTCTTCGCTGCTCCCCTGTCCCCTAGAAACTAGACGTGATTCTCCACCATACAGCAATTCAACATTGCTAGTTTTAACAGCGCGATTATTAGCCCCAAGGTTCTTAAAAGTTAGCCTAATCTTATCGTTATCAGAACCTTGGGCACTCAAAAATAAGCCATTTTTATGAAGGAAATATATGGAAAAAAAGCGATCATCTTCATCGTAATTTACTTGCCATTGTTGTATCTCTTTTATGTCGATGTTACTAGGTGTGAGACCAAGGTCTTTTGCCCAACGAATCTGAAAATGACATCTTCTCCGGCTAGCGGCGTTACTCCCTCCCTCTTGAACAGTTGCTAATCTCCCATTAGTCTGATCGGCCCTTTTAAAGTTGATCCTCTCAGAGGATTCATTAAACACTTCTAAAACTAAGTCGGACGCGGTATTGCCGTCTTCTAAATAGATAGTATCAATGATGTCTACTTCGTTATTTGTTTTATAATAAAACCGGAAACCTAAAGGCTCATCGTAGACCACATCGCCAAAATCAAGCGCTCTCTCGGCTGCCCGAATTTGCTCGGAAATTCTTTCAATCATGATAGTTACTCCTTCAGTAAAAATAAATTAGTCGTTGACAACTTGGACTTCTTGTTGGACTTCTGGAGAAAATGAGTTGGTTGGCTCAGGCGGCTGTAATTGAGCTTCTCCTTGTCCTTGGATTTTGCCAATCAGTTGATAGACTTGGCGGTAAGGAAGGCCACCCAAAGCTTCTAAAATTTGGTTGACTTCTCCCAAGGTTAATCGAATGGAAATTTCCTGTTTTTCATTCATTCGCTTCTGTTTTTCTGCTTAACTTTAACCAGCCATCATAGATCTTTTGTGGACTGGAGAAAATGGGCTGAGAATTAATTGGATGGAGTGGGCGGCTTGACCAAGTATTTCCCTCTTTTCCTAACCAAGACCACTCATAACTGGGCACTTCGGGAAGTGAGAGATTAATGCGATCAAGATTATTAATTGGATTAAGATCGCTGAGAAGCGGCGCTGATAAGAATGTAACCGAGATCGCTTGTAAAGCTGGTACATACTGTTCTGGCGGCAGAGAAATTCTCTTAGCCGGGAGTACACCGCAACTAGCGTTAATCTGACCTCGTGGATCGATTAACATAACTAGGGTTTGTGCGGTGTTTGCTTCTAAGGTTTGCTCTAAATTAATGGGTGTATCAGGGGTGGAATCTGTTGCATTATCAAACAGGGTTTGAATTTGTTGGTGGGGAACATAGCAACCCTGGGGAGCATAAAAAGTGTCGTTTTTGTAAGTCCCATTGTCTTCCACCCAGTAGCCTACTAAACCATCATTAAACTGCTGATACTCACCAATACGGATGGAAAATTTGACCTTCTCGAAAGCATTAGTTGTCCGATCGCTATTGACAAACATATCCCTAGAGAAGGATGTAATATTCTGGCTAACGGCAGGTATTCCTTGCAATTCTAAATTGACTTGCGATCGCACTAAAGCCAGAGGTCGCGCCACTAGCAATGATATGGCTTGGTTTTGAGCAAAGCCTTCTGGATCGATCGTTTCTAAAGCTTTATTGACAGTAGTCAGGAAATCGGTGAAAAATGCCTCTCCTCGATCTCTGAGATATCTTACCATTTGCTTTAGGTATGGGTTAGTCTTAGCAATGGTTTCGGCTATTTCCTCGCTAGTTAAATCGCGCCCCGGAATCGGTTGCAATCTCGCTCTGCGGTCAATAACAACTAGCGCCTCTCCCTGACTATCATAAATAGTCAGACTATTATCTAAATTGTTGGGCAAAACCCAGCCACAAATCGGACTTGTCGTCGGGCTATCGTTCATTTCCTGCTCTCCTTGAGTCGCAGATAGCCAACGGAAATTCAACCGTGCTGGTTGGGTTAAACGGGGTGGCAAATAAATGGGATTAGGGAAGTTGAAAGCTGATTCAAGAGTCGAGGGCGGAGTTAGGTTTTGGCTGCGGATAATCTGAGTGCTTTGGATATTATCACTGTCAAGCACAATATTAACTCGCCCAAAAGTATCAACAAGCCGCAAATTGGTAATTTTTAATGCTCCTGTGCGAATAGGATTAAAAGCAAATAGCCATAAAGGCGATCGCAAAATACTACCTGGCACAATCAGAGACCCAACTGACAAACCATCTTGCACCCGTTTGAGAAAATTCTGCTCTGGTTGAGATGAAAAAGATAAAGGATCTTTCACATCTAACTGCATGGTGCGATCGTAAGTCAGGAGTGCGTCACTAAAGCCGCCGAGATTTTGGGCGAGGCAATTGAGAGATTGGAGTTGTTCGTAAGCCCGCAGCGCTGTATAAATTGGATCGTCGGCGGATGCTGATGGGTTTTCCTGTTTATACCAGCCTTTTATAGTGTCAAAATTCTGGCTGAGGTAGTCTTCTGTTTGCTGATCTGAAGGAATTTTGTGGGCTTCGTAATAGTGTGGCAGCAGATACTTTTTCAAGTAATCGGTGAGATTTTCTTTTAAGAGCATACCTGCTGAGGAAGAAAGGAAAGAAGCACCACTGCAAAGGTTGGGATATTCGGCGAAGCGATCACGGGAAATTGTGTTTTTAGGTGTAATTTCAACCCCATTCACTCGCAAATCGTAATTATTTTTGAAGATGTCAACGTGATAGTTCGTGCCTGGCTCCCTAATTTCGTTGCTAAGTGCTGACTTCTCAGTATGCTTTAGCCCAGTCAATTGTACTCCCCATTCTAGTAGGAAGGGATTCCAAGGCTGGTCTTGCCATTCCCGAAAGCCAATTTTTTCTCGTTGGTTTTGGGGCTGGTTAGCAAATTGCTCTAGCATAGCCTTGAGATCGTTTAGGGTATTCCCTGATAATCCCCTCAAGTCAATATCTTTTGTTAACAATTGACATTGGAGCAATTCATCTTCACGCACACGCTCATTTTCGCGATCGCGGGTAGATTTGGCTACATCCCCCGTCATGAAAACGACTGGATCTCCGGCCTGCCAGTAGCGAGACCCAGGCACTATTTTAGCAATGTAAGATGGTCTTAACAAACCGATTTTGTCTCGGTAATTTTGTTGAATTTCTGCCGATGATAAAGATTCTCCGTGAAAGATTACACTAGCGCTCTGCCCCTGTAAACGGTCAGATCCGGAATTGTTGGACATCAGATGGATAGTACCACTAAAGCCACTCTTAGCTTGTAAATAAACTAGAACCCACTGATTTTTAGGAATTTGCGCCCAGTTAAGGGGTGATTGTATTTCTTGTCCATTGACATACATTTTTTCCCAATTGCTGCCAATTCCATTACTAGAATTAACCCAACTGTTGGCGAAGTCATTTCTTCCATCCAAAAGCGACCCCGTAGCTCCCTCTATCTTTACCCACATTGAGATAGAGCGGATATTCTGTAAACCAGAGACTTGACAATTAGTACCCTTAAATTCCAAACACTTAAGGGCAATATCATCCGCGACTAAGCTTAAATTCTCTGTGCCTGTGACGGTTATTTGCCCATTTTTAGGGGCAATGAAACGAGATGTTTTATTAAACGTATTAATCTGAGCAATGAGGGTGTTAATATCCTCGGCTAGTCTCGAAGCACTAGAGTTACTAGCAAAAGAGTATCTTGTCGTATTGGGGGCAAAGTTATTGATATGGGGAGCCAAGTTCCTGATATCATTGATAATGTCCTGCAAACTGGGGGCAGAAGCGCTGATAATTTCACCCTGACCTCTGTTTAAGCACAAAATTCCAGTAGATTTGATCTCATCCTCTAAGGGGGCTAGTCCATATTGGTTCGGATATTTGTTGTCTTTTTTTGCTGCCTCAAGGAATGCTTTGATTAAGTCAGAGTCCCTTCTGTTTTGCAACTGTCTCCTTTGTTGGTCATTTAGTACAGTCCTATCTCTCACAAGTATTTCTTCATTAACGTAAAGAGACCATATATATTTGTACCAATCAGCATAGACTTGTTCTCGAATCGAGCCAATTTTTGCTAATTTTTGATCGTATTCGCGCTGTGACTTATTGACTTTATTGATGCGATCGCCAATACTGGCTGGTAAGGCCACCTGTATCTGACCTTCTCCTTGGACTGCATTGGCAGGGTTCGCATTTCCAGAAGCAGAAACTTGGGAGTTACTTTCTGGTACTACCTGCCACACTATCTCCTTAGACTGTCCAATAAAGCTGTTTTCGTGGAGTGCTGCCTGGAACTTCGCAACGAAATCGAGATTTTGCTGTTCCAAATGCTCGCTCATTTGTAAAGCTTGTAACTGCTGTTCCAAGGTTTGGGGGTTTTCTGGGCCACTTTTAATTGTATTGGCTAAGTAAGCGGCTATAGCTTCTTCTTGGGTGTTACCGACGGAAATCTTTCCCTGAAATTTTTTGGCTTCTGGGTTAGTTAAAGAAGTACCCGGTTTAAACTTTATGGAACTATGACAAAGAAGACGACGGGGAAAGTCTTGGTTATTCTCTATTTCTACTGTCCAGCCGGCTTTGTCTTGCAGAATTTCTAAAAGGCTTTGAGGGTGATTTTCTTCTGAGTGTTCTTTGATAAATTTGTCAAGATAATCTTTTGCACTCTCGCTATACCAGCCAATAACATCATATTGTAAGTCTTTGGGCGGAATTGTTGCTGTTTGGAACTCCTCATCATGAAAACCAAAAACACTGCGGCAGTTGGGATAAAAACCAGCAAAAGCGGCTTTTTCGTTGTCTAAGCTATCGACTTTTTCAAAAGGGCCAATAGCTGTCAATTCGTCAATATATTGAGCATTTGTTGGTGTTGAACTCGATTGACTTAACTCTGGACTTAACTCTAACTTACGACCTAAAAAGCGATAGGGCTGATACTCATTATTAGCTGGTTGATGGAGAATATTAATTGCATCTGCCTGTGTAACGCCTTCAGGATAAAGATAATCGCTTTCAACAACCCATATCTTTTCTTGCTTATTGCCCCCACGTCGTATAATTAACCAGCGATTAGGAACAAGGGGAAATTTAATCCTTGGATCTGGATCTCCGTCTCGGACTATACCGTTAGTTAGAGCATCCGGTAAACTCCAGTGTAGGTGAATACCAGCTTTTAAGGTCAAGTTGGTTTGTTTAAAGGGTCGGGATAATACGGTTTCGCTAAGATAAGCGCGATCGCGCTTTATTAATTCTGCTCCTTTATAGTAGGGAAGCTCACTGTAGTCGGTCATTTCCTCCAGTACCTGAGTTTCGGTAGGGAGGTAAAGTGCATCGAGGTAAATGGGAACGAGGAGAGAATTAGTCATAACAGCATCCTAATAGTATGTGAATGGCTCTCTAAATACGTGTGAGAACCAACCGTTTTCCACACTAAGTACGCAAGAGCCAATAGATCTTAAAGTTGCAAAAGCTACTCATATTTCCGATACTCGTTCAGCATGGGATTGCAGCTTTAATGTAGATAGCAGTGGGCAGAATAACTTGGTGGGATTGCAGCTTTAATCTAGATAGCAGTGGGCAGAATAACTTGGGCTGAATTACTCTAAGCGTACATTCATCAAAGAACTTAACTATGTATTATTCAGTTCTTTAGCTCGACGAGGAATAGATAAAGTTGGTATGTTTGTGCAAAGTTATATTGCTGTTAACTCCAAACTTCACAATTAGTTGCGTTTGTCAATAATCTAAATTGGTCAATTAATATTACTCCAATCCTTGCTCGAAGAGTCAAACTTACAATCGCAAGTGTTAGTTTCCATCTTTGAAACTGAGTCAGCAGTCTTAGATGCTATCAATGGAACATGCCAACTTACCGCCGAGCAAATCAAACAATTATCTGCTTTCTTCCATATTTCCCCTCATGCCTTTGTTGCGTAGTGAAAAAACGATCGCACCTTTCTCATCACTCTTAGCTAGGGTGCGATCGCCTACGGCACCAGCAAAGCTGATCGCATTTCTCCAGGTGAAGTTCAACGGAAGCGATCGCCTTCAAGTTCAGCCAGAAACATCCTCATCAACTGATTCATCTTATCTAAGGCAAAGAGGGCTTCCGAATATCTAGCCCTTCCTTGAATTTTTTGTATTTCCTCATTGCGTTGGCTGACGAGGGCTTTTTGGTACTGGGAGAACGCGAATATTCCGGCGGCGATCGCATTCACTAAAGCAAACGAAAGTGCCCCAATCAAATATGTTTGGCGTTTGGCACTTTTTTTTCTTGAGTGCCAGCCTAGCTTCTACTTCTTTCAAACGTTCTGCTTCTAAAAATAGTTGTAATTCTTGTCTGTCTACGTCTTGGCTAGCTGCTAAAAATTGATAGTCCAAATCGCTTAAACTTTTGCCCTGCGCCCAGTATGAAGCATCTTTTAAGGCTTGTCCGCGCAAGAGACGGGATTTATCCTGCTCTCCTGAAGCGACCCAAGCCTCAAACGCCTGGGAGTAAGGACGCAATGCCGCTAATTTTTTTTCAACCCATTGAAGGTTAAATACTTGTTGATAGATGGGATTTTTTACCTTTAATAGTCCATTGACACAATTTCTGAGTCAGAAACGGTTGTCCCGCCGTCCAGTCTAAAATCGCCCTCACAACCGATGCAGGCACATCCACCGTCTTTTCCAAGCCTTGAATTAAAGGAGTTACTTCCTCCCACTCAAACCCAGTGAGTTCTAACGTCATGGTGGAATCGCCGCCATCGAAAATGAAAATAGTCTTTCTTTCCCTACACCCTACACCCTATTTTCATAGGAGTCCTCATGGGTGAGGTGCGATGACAAATGACTATTGACAAAGTTGCCGATCGCCCTCTTCCACCTCTGCGTTAGTCCGCAGATAATTTCGCACCCAGTTACAACCATATTCCAGCAGGTTAAGTTTGAGTATGCGCGGTAAATTCCAGATAATGAGAGTGTTATCTTCACCAACAGAAGCTAAAAAACTGCCATCGGGTGCTATCGCCAGATGCCAAACTGAAGCACTATGACCTATTAGAGTAGTAATCCACTGCCCTTTTCGACTCCAGAGTTTAACGGTTGTGTCCATTCCAGAGGAGGCAAAAAACGTACCATCGCTACTCCAAGCAATGTCAGACACTAGACTGTCATGACCGACAAAGGTTTGAGTCGATTGACCCTCAACTCCATCTTTTGAATTACAGTTCCACAGTTTAATCCTAGTATCACCACTACAGGAAGCTACTAACTGACCGTCAGGACTAAAAGCAACATCAGGAACAAGCGCATCATTCTCAGCAAGAGTTGTCAATAATGTGCCGTCTCTCTTCCAAACTTTAATTTGGTTTAAATTTCCACTGGAGGCGATAAACTGACCATCAGGACTAAAGGCAACAGATGAAACCATCTCCTCTTGTCCAGTGAGAGTATTGTGTAATGTGCCATCTCGATGCCAAAGCCTCACTTTACCATCCCCATAACCAGCAGCAATCAGCTTGCCATCAGGACTAAAAGTAATGCTAAACGCTAATCCTCCTTCTGCTGGCAGTATTTTTAGAAGTTCAGCTTTATCCCAGTTTCTACTCCCACGCTGCCAGAGTCTCACAATACTATCGTTGCTTCCTGTTGCTAGAATCTCTCCGTCAGGACTAAAAGCAACACTAAACACCGATGCCTTGTGTTGCAAGGTATTCAGCAATGTGCCATCGCGCTGCCAAAGTTTGACCGTGTAATCTAAGCTGGCAGTCGCAATAGCAGAACTATCTGGACTAATAGCAACAGTGAAAACTGGCGCACTGTGAGCATTTACAGTAGTTTTGAGGTCATGAGTAGGTTGCCACATCCGGATGATGCGATCGGACCCAGCAGAAATAAAATAACTTTCATCTGGGCTGTAGGCAATTGTTCGCACGGTTGAACGATGTGCTTTGAGGGTACTCAGTTCTGTTCCCTCAACACTCCAAGTTTTGACCGTTTTATCTCCACTGACAGTCACGATAGTTTTCCCGTCAGGACTAAAGGCAATGTCCCATACGGCTGCACTATGTCCTACTAAAGTTGTTATGAGCGTACCATCAAGATTCCATAATTTAGTAGTAGCATCTTGACTGGTAGATGCGAGAATTTGTCCGTTAGGACTGAGAACCAATGTGCTTATCCCGGCTTGGTGTGCCACCCATTTATTGAGCAGTGTACCATTCTCCTGCCAAAGGTAAATTAGGTTCTCTGCTTGTGTAATTATTAGTTGAGTGTCAGAAACAAAAATAATATTTGCCGCTTGGTTTGGATGTTTGAATGAACCGAGCAAAACACTATCCAGACTCCATAAATTTACCACGCCATTATCGTGCCCTGAAGCAACAATTTGACTGTCAGGGCTGAAGTTAACAACGCGAGTTGTTATAGAATAGTTGGCTATAATTTTTGGTCTAGTTTCATCCAGTCGCCACAGTTTAACCTTGCCATCATTATGACCTGAAACTATCATTTGACCGTCCGGACTGAATTTAACTGACCAAACGGCAACAGATTCATTTTGCAAGGTTTTAAGTAGGGTGCCGTCTCCTTGCCAAAGTTTGATTGCGCCATCCATTCCTGCTGAAACAATCAGGTTACTATCAGGACTGATATCAACACTCCAAATATCGGCAGTGTGTCCCGTCAGATGATTATATTCGGTTGTGCCATAAACCGCCTGTCGCAAGGCATGATCAATTTTTTGCTCTAATTCGGGTTCAACTGAACCTAACTGTTGTAACTTTTGCTTAGCTTTAATGGCTTGAACTAATGCTTCTAAACCTTGATGGGAGGCATAGAGGGCTTCAGAGGCACTGGCGATCGCCTTAATCTCACTGAGTCTAGATTGTTGTAAAGCCGCCATGTTGGCATTGAGCAAGAATTGTTGAATCCTAGCCGCTTTTTGTTCTTGCACCAGTCTGGCTTCTACTTCTTTAAGACGTTCTGCCTCTAAGCGCAATTCCACTTCTTTGCGATCGACTTCTTGAGAAGCATTAAAAAATAAATAATCTAAATCGCTCAAACTTTTGCCCTGCGCCCAAACTTGGGCATCTTTAAGCGCTTGTCCGCGCAATAATCGCGATTCATCTTTTTGCCCAGAAGCTACCCAAGCCTCAAACGCTTGTGAGTAAGGACGCAATGCTGCTAATCTTTTTTCAACCCATTGAAGATTAAATACTTGTTGATAGATGGGATTTTTTACCTTTAATATTCCCTCGTGTCTAACGACTAAGCCACTAAGTAACAATTCAATCTGTTCTTGACTATCATCACTTTTTATTTCAATTTCTTGCAAAATTTGTTGATAAATGCCTAGAATTCTACCAGCCCGCTGACCGTTACGGTCAATGCGATCGCGTATTGTTCGCAGGTGTTCGGGTTCATCCTGCGTTTCCCAACGTTCAATGATGCGAGTTTTGACTAAGTTGTCAATCCAGAAGAATTCCGTACCTGGTGGAATACTCATCTTGCCACCGTCTCCCATTGTCCGCTGACTCAATCGCACGACCAAATGACACAACTTCTGAGTCAGAAACGGTTGTCCCGCCGTCCAGTCTAAAATCGCCCTCACAACCGATGCAGGCACATCCACCGTCTTTTCCAGCCCTTGAATTAAAGGAGTTACTTCCTCCCACTCAAACCCTTTTAGTTCTATAGCTTGCCCAATATTAAACGGTGTCTTCGTTCTGTCTCGAATTAGATCTGAAGGAGTTGCTACTCCAAAAATCGCAAAGGTAATGCGTTGATAATCTGGGTTGATTGCCCGTTGGTTATAGCAGAAGCGAATCAAGGCAAAAAAGTCATCTATTGAAAAGTTTAAGCCCAGCAGAGAGTCAATTTCATCAACAAAGATAAACAATTGTTGTTGGGGAAACTGCACAAATAGCAATTCTTCAATAAACCACCGCAGCCGTTGTAGTAAACCCAAATCGTTGCGTTCAAGCCACCACGTTTTCAGGTTCAAGGTGTCTATTAGCCCCAACTGTCGCCATAAGTCACCGACGAATCCCTTGTACCATTGTACTGGAGTAATTTGTTCGCTCCCCACCACACTCAAATCGACGGCAGCGCACAGAAAGCCATCTTGTTCGAGGCGGTGCTTGGTGCGTACCAGCAGTGAGGATTTGCCCATTTGCCGGGAGTTGAGGACATAACAGAACTCTCCTCGCTTCAGGGCTTCATACAGTTGCAAGTCGGCTTGCCGCTGTACGTAACTTGGTGCATCGATGGTTAAACTGCCGCCGAGTTGATAAGTATATTGGGGCATGGAAAGTTGAGTATTAAAGTGAATTATCTTAAAGGTAATCGCTTATCCTGAACTTGCCCTACGTTTCCAGGAAATGCCGCTTAGTGAACAAGTTAGAGCTTTGCGAAATGGCTTGATTGATATTGCCTTTATGGGCAATCCACCCGATGAGTTAGAAGCAGAGTTTGTAGTCAAATGTGTCAAGTAAGTACCTATTGGTAGAAATGATACGTTAGCAACTGATAGCTCAGGTCGAGTTGCTTCCTATAGTCGTCCTGATAATTTTTCCTACTTTTCCTCCTTTATTTAGCCAAAAATAAAGGTTAATATTCTTGATGAATCTCTCCCCAAATTCCCCAATAACATCAATTGCTAGTTATAAAGATAAGGATATTGCTAACTGTTCGTTTTTCTTTGTTAAAAATCCTGTCTCCGATTAGCCATAACCCCCCTGAGCAAGTAACAAAAAATTTGGGTTAATAGTGAACAGAGATTTGGGAAAAGATACAAAAACAGCGCAAAACTATAGAGAAATTATTGGAAAATTTAAGCTATTAAAAATCATGACAAGGACGAATGACAGCTCTACTAACCTAGTTTCAGGAGTATCTGAAAGAACGGATAATCTGCCAGGAAAGGTGTACTTTATTCGACATGGTGAAAGTACCAGCAATGAACGCAACATTTTTGCCGGGGTATTGGATGTTGACCTCACTGCATTTGGTCGGTTGCAGGCACGCCGTGCAGGTACTGACATTAAGAATAAAGGGGTGAAATTTGATGCGGTATATGTCTCTCACATGAAACGGGCGCGGCAAACTTGTGAAATCGCCCTGGAGACAAGTCAGGCGCTGAAGTCACCTGATATCCCCGTTCAGATTGACCATCGAATTAGCGAAAAATCCTTTGGCATTTTTGCTGGACGTAACCTGAATTTGCTGCGTCTTGCCCTTGGCTACGAAGGCTTCGAGGAAATGCTACATTCACACAACGAAGCACCTCCGGCTGGCGAGAAGATTGCCCAAGTTTACGATCGCGCTGCCCGTTTCTACGAGGAGAAGGTTGTACCGCACTTGAAACGGGGTGAAACGGTTCTAGTGGTGTGCCACCAATATGTATTGGAGCCTTTAGCACTTTATTTAAGTGGTTTACCACCAACGGCTTATAAACACCTGAAACTCCCTAATGGTAAAGCTCTCAGTCAAGAGGAGCTAGTCAAGTTTCGGGACAAGGAATCCGGTGGTACCGCTGCTGTGCGTAAAGAAGTTAACGATCTTTCAATTATGTGGGCGATTTTGATCTATGCCATTGCCTTCTTACTGGGAAGCTTGGTCAGGGCAGTAAGCGCCTCACAAGCAGGGATTCCGTCAGAACTATTTCGAGGGATAATTGTTGGCTGTCTCGCGCTCTCAACGTTTTACACCTATCTGGATATTGACTTTGCCGCCAGTAAACGCAAAGTAACCTCAACAGTGAAATCTATCGTCTACTTGTGGATGTTGGCTCGATGGGGAGTTGGACTATTTTTAATAGTTTCTGGGCTGTTGTATCAAAGCCCTGCTGATCTATACAAAGTGTTGTGGGTGCTTTTTTGGATGGTGCCACCAGCACTTACGTCCCCAGTTTTATCGGTACTGTGGGGCGGTAATCTTTATCCGTCGGCTGTCTTATCAAGGACGTTATCAATCATCGCTCCGATTGCGCTTTTGGCTACATTGAGGGTGGCGAATTTACCTATTAACAATTCTAGCCTGATCTTTTTCGGTGTCATTCTAATTCTTGGTCTGGCAATACCGGGAGCGATCGCCCAGTTTTGGCGTGACAAATCTCCTGTGGAATCAAACCATCATAGTAAGAATTGGAAATTTATCGGAGTACTAGCTGTGGCTTTAATGGCATTGGCAACAGGATTTCAGTTTACTCCAGCCACATTCCTGAGCGACCTATTTTCTTCAACGGATACAGTGCGATCGCTAGCTTGTCTGCAACAACTGGCAATTGGCACCCTAGTCTTTGTCTCCATGCGCGTTTTGGCTGTATTCACTTCAGGATTTACAAAGAGCAAGTTAAGCAAGGCAGAAATTCAGGATGCTTATATTTTACTTGTCAATCCAAACTTTTTCCTTTGGGCTGCTCTTTTCATTGGAGTTAGTACAACCACTCCCCAGGTGACGTATGCAATTTTTTGGGCATCGCTAGGGTTCTTCTGCATACCACTTATTGAGCAGATATTGTTCATGAATGCCTTTAGCAATGACATTTTGAGAGAAACACTGCGTTCTTCGAGAGTGGCAACAGAAGATGTCAAAAAGCTTTTTCATCAATTGGATACGGATGGAACTAAGACACTTAATAGAGCCGAGATTATGGAATTGTTGGGGCTAATCGAAGATATGACAACAGGCGAACGTAGCTCTGAAGAAGTCAGGAACTACATCACTGATTATCTTTTCACAATTCTTGACTCTGATAAAAATGGCACAGTCGATTTAGCTGAGTTGGAAGAGTATGTATCCACGTATGGGTTGGTTGCCAATCTTAACGTTGCCCCGGCGGCTGCATCTGCGCGTTGAGGAATAATTGACCCATTTAGATAATTGATATAAGAAACAGCCTCTTAATGATATACTTTCCTCTAGCTCAGGTAAAAAACTTATTGCCATGTCCGATAATACTGAAAAACCGATCAAATTTGCGGAAAAATATCTGAAAACTACATGGCTGACGAATGTTCGCAACTATCATATTGAAAACTGGACAATCGTCGTCAATCTTGGCAATCAAAAAGCGCATATTTCAGCGCCGCCAGAAAAATATTTGCTTCCTCGGACTTCAACAATTCTCAAAGAGGTTACCATTAAGGATGGTGATTCTTTGCTGCTGATCGAAATTGTAGATGAAACCAATATCGGTGGGATAGTATTAGATTCACTATGGAATCTACTGGGAGACGTGAGCGATTTCCCCAAAGATGTACCCTTGTGGAAATCTGCCCAATATGATTTGGGAATCGCCAAATTCGATCCCTACTTTGTAACCGGACAATCCGATAAACCGAAAGACAGCAACCTCAAGAAATACCAAGTCAAAGTAAATTTGTGGTTTGCCCCAGCTAAGACCAATTGCGCGATCCACAACAAACACATGGAACCGGATTTCATAGAGGTTCATACTCAGATATACGGTACAGGAAGGATGCAAAAGTTTCATGCCAATAACTTCGATACCATCTACGAAGATGTGATTATGAGTCCGGGTGACACCCACATTCCTTTTGCCAGTGTGGGAGAAAATGGTCAATTTGTTTATCCGTGGCATCAGTATTATTCTGATACTGATTGTATTTGGATGGCCAATGAATTTCATCCACTCAATTAGATGGATTAGATAGCTCTGATAGTGAATGAATTTAATCACTGAACAACAGATGGGGTATTGTATTACCAAAGGAGAGTTATGCCAAATCAAATCTTTTCTGACAACGATGCCTACAAATTTCTCAAAGTAGAAGATTATTTTGGCAGGTATAAAGAATGGGATAAACTAGGAGCAGTCCAAAATCACGCCTTTGATGCCAGTTCCAAAACTCTAACGCTGAATTTTAGCAAGAGTGATGGCAAGCCATGCAGTATGCTCATGCAGTTCCCCCAGAAGGATACTTTTCGGTTGCGCTTCAATCCTGGAAAAACTGCCCAGGACTATTCTTCAAAAAATAGTCCTTCAGTGCTGTTGAATAACTTTCAAGAGTTAACGAGACTGATCGACAGCAACGAACATTTTGAGATGGACGTACAAGATATCAGTAACGGTATCGAACTGGTAACGAAAGCTGGGGATAATAAACCAGAAATGAAAGTGGTTGTCAACCATCAGCCATTTTCAATTACTGTCTATATGTTTGCCCCCCATGAAGAGTATATTGTTTGGCAGACGGCAGATACTCCAATTTACTATACCCCTAACGGAAATAATGATTACGCCATTATCCAGTCTGTGAATAAGCCAGCAAATGGCAAATATGTTGGCTTTGGCGAACAAGGTGGGCAATCTCTGAGCAAAAATACCGCACAAGTTAACTATTTCAACTTTGATAATATGCGGTATCGGCAGGTTTATGATCGCGGACCCTTAGACCCACGAGAACCTCTTTACCACTCAGAACCGTTCTTTTACGAGTTTCATGGCGTTCCCGAACACGATAGTGTCACTGGTGTTTTTATTGATAATACTGGTCAAGTCTTTATCGATATCGGTTATATCAATTCCAGTCGCTATATGTTTGGAACTCGCTTTGGCGACCTTGACTTTTATTTCTTTATTGGTCATGACCCTGCCAACATTCTAGATAGTTATACGGAAATTGTAGGCAGACCGCGCTTGAAACCCCGCTACTGTTTGGGATATCACCAAGGTTGTTATGGCTACGAACGTCAGGACATTGTAGAATGGGCGGTTCGTAAGCATCGGGAATACCAAATTCCTCTGGATGGGATGCACGTGGATGTGGATATCCAGAATAACTACCAAACCTTCACGATTGATACAAATAAATTCCCCGATCCCTACGGGATGTTTCACCGCTTAAAAGACCAGGGCGTGAAATGCAGCACCAACATTACCCCAGTGATTAGCCGACTAGACTCCAATTATTCAACTTACGCTGAGGCTAAGGAAAAAGGGTATTTCGTAATGGATCGACGTTACGATCCTGACAATCCTAATAGCAAAATTTATCAGCTTTATGGTAGCGGTCATGAATTCTCTCCCAATAATGGCTGGGTCGAAGGTTTCAATAGTGGAGAACCCTATATTGGTGGGGTGTACTACGGAAACGATTCCTACGGTAATGAGCTAGGGGCTTCTGGTCATTACGCGGATCTGGGTCGGCAAGAGGTACGTGAGTGGTGGGGAACCCAATATAAATACCTCTATTCCATGGGGCTAGAAATGGTTTGGCAGGATATGACCACACCTGCTATCCGCGATTATCGTGGCGATATGAAGGGCTTTCCGTTTCGTTTATTAGTGACGGATAATTCCCACTCTGATGAGGAGCCTAAATTAACCCCAGCGATTAAAGTGTGGAATTTGTACTCTTACAATCTTCACAAAGCCACATACGAGGGATTAAACAATCTGCACAAGCTTAATGATCCCAAATACCCTAACTTAAAAGAGCGCGAGAACAAGCGGAACTTTATCATCGGGCGTGGTAGCTACTGCGGGGCGCATCGATATGCGGGATTGTGGAATGGTGACAACTCTTCGGACTGGGATTTTCTGAAGATGAATGTCTCCCAAGTGCTTTCACTTGGTATGTGCGGATTAGCAATAAATGGTCAGGATATTGGGGGTTTTGAAGCGTCTGCGATCGATGAAGGCAAATGGCCTAGTCCAGAACTGCTGATTCGCTGGACGGCGGCGGGTGCTTTTCTGCCTTGGTTCCGGAATCATTATGTCCGTAAAGGGCGTAAAGAGTTTCAAGAGCCATTCATGTATGTAGAATGGTTTAACCAATATCAGGGTGGACATCTGCCTGCGCCGCAAGATTTGTACCGCATGGTACTGCCGATTTGCAAGCACTACATTGAATTGCGGTATCGGCTGATGCAGTTATTCTACGACGCGCTGTTTGAGAACACACTCAATGGACTGCCGATATCCAGACCCCTGTTTATTAACGATCCCCGTGACGAATCACTCTACAATGACAAAGAATCTTTCCTCGATAACGAGTTCTTTGTGGGTAAGGATTTGTTGATTGCTCCGGTTTTAGACCCCGAGCAACCCCAGGGACTTCAGCAAAACTACGGCAAGCGGGATGTTTATGTGCCATACGGCAGTGATTGGTACGGTTTTAGGAACAACATCATGCCGCTTGGTGATGTTGTTGAGGGTGGTACAACGATTCGAGATTTTGATGCTAGTCTTCATTTGGAAGGCAATCACATTAATTTCATCGTTCCGATGTATGTGCGATCGGGTGCAATTATTCCTACGATTGAACTTGAACAATATGTGGGACAACGTAATAAGGAAGGTCAGCCTAATCCAATCACTCTAAATGTCTATCCAGGTAAGAGTGGTGAATACACTATGTTCCTAGATGATGGGGTTAGCCGTTCTTCTGCTCCGAAGAGGCCACCGCAATCTGGATGTGATGAGGAGGCTAATGATGAATATCGTCAGACCAAGATATCGCATTCCTACACGGGTGAAAAGACGCGCCAGATTAAAGTAGAGCGTATCCATGATGGATACACGCCGCAGTTTGAAACCTATTTCTTTGTCGCGGTATTGCACGATCCATCTGAAACTAAAGGTAGTTCAGGTTGCTTGAAGGGTGTCAAGATCGGGGGACAAGAGGTTCCGCAGTTGGCCTGGAGTGATGATTTAAACGCATCATCTAAGAATGCGTGGTATTACAACCAAAGCATCAATATCAGTTTCATCAAGGTGTTTGATGACAGCCCAAATATCACCATCACGGCAGAATATTTCTAATGGCTGGGTGATTAAGCTAAAACGCATTTAAATTGGATATTGAAATTTTTGAAAGGGGTGTAGGGTGTGGGGTGTGGGGTGTAGGAAGATGCAATTTAAATGCCGATTAGCTTAGGTTATACCAAGTTGCGGTCAAAGATAGTAGATAGGAGAGATTCTTGAGGACAAGGGGGACAAGGGGGAAAGAAAGTACTTATGAACGCAACTTGGTATCAGGATAATTCCATTTTTAGAGGGGGGAAACAATAAGCTGCGTAGCAGCTTATTCAGGCAGTTTATATCATGTCCGGCTAATCACTCCTAATAAAATTTCTCCCCCTCTCCCCCTCTCCCTCTCTCCCTCTCAATCTTTTTTAGGGTTATTTAACCGGACATGATATTACAGTAATAGCCTCTAAATAGCCTACTTTTCCTACTTTTTCAGCTCAAATTTTAGTTGACATTTGAATACCAAAAGAACTTGAATAAGTAGATAACACAACAGGATATTTTTCCTAATCACAAAGGTGGTATAGGCTGCTATACCAACAGTTGGAAGACTGGCAATGTGTTAATTTTCTAGTAAAGGAGCCAAATAAATGGGATCGGGTGAATTTTATACAACTGATGGGAGTGGCAATATTTCGCTTTTGAAAAGCCACACAGGATGGCGGCAAAGCTGGAAACAAATCGTTCCAGGAACCTTTGGTGGCAATACTTATACCGACTTACTGTTCTACGATGCGATGGCTGGAGATGGTGAGTTTTATACAACTGATGGGACTGGCAATATTTCACTTTTGAAAAAGCACGCTGGATGGTGGCGAAAAACCTGGAAGCAAATCATTCCAGGGAACTTTGGCGGGAGTGACTATACTGACCTGCTATTTTACGATCCAACGACTGGAGAGGGTGAATTTTATGCAACGGATGGCAATGGCAATATCTCACCTTTGAAAAAGCTCGCTGGATGGCGAAAGAGTTGGAAACTTATTGTTCCAGGGAACTTTGGTGGGAGTGATTACACTGACCTGCTCTTCTACGATCCAACGACTGGAGAGGGTGAATTTTATGCAACAGATGGCAGTGGCAATATCTCACCTTTGAAAAAGCTCACTGGATGGCGAAAAACCTGGGAATTAATTATCCCAGGAAACTTTGGTGGGAGTGATTACACCGACCTGCTCTTCTATGATCCAACAACTGGAGAGGGTGAATTTTATACAACGGATGGCAATGGCAATATCTCACTTTTGAAAAAGCACACAGGATGGCGAAAGACCTGGAAAGAAATCGTTCCAGGAACATTTGGCGGTAATACTTATACCGATTTACTGTTCTATGATGCGACAGTTGGAGAGGGTGAATTTTATACAACGGATGGCAATGGCAATATCTCACTTTTGAAAAAGTACACAGGATGGCGACAAAGCTGGCAGTCGATTCTTCCAGGAACCTTCGGTGGTAATATTTACACTGACCTCCTGTTTTATGAGTCAGTCATAGCACCTGAAGCTCCAACAACGGGCAAAACGGAATTAAATGAATCAAATGTTACACTACAAAGAAGGTTAGCTTGAAAAAATGTATGGATTTTAATATTCAAAAAATCCAAGTTTGCCAAAATCTCTAAAAATTTGGCTAAAATCTCCATACGGGAAAGAGCCGGGACACCACAGCTTCGTAAGCAGTTCGTCCCGACCCTTATCCCGTTTAAAACTTGGGGGTTCCCAGAGTATTAGTATTGCTATTGTAGCGATACTAATGCCTCTTTAGGAAGCGATCCGTGGTGTGCGCGAACACACATAAATATCTGCGTTTGCACGGACTAGCGTTTGTATCCCGCTGCAAAAAATTGGATAAGAGGCTGTTTCTAACCCACATTCCACAGATATGACTCATACCAAGTTGCGTTCATATGTAGTACTTTCTTTCCCCCTTGTCCCCCTTGTCCTGCAAGTCTCTCCTATCTACTATCTTTGACCGCAACTTGGTATCATTAGCCAAATACCACAGGATTGCTCCTTGGAGAATGGGATTGCTACCC
>DNGI01000003.1:0-465 GCA_003486645.1 Cyanobacteria bacterium UBA11370
CTCCCCACTCCCCATTCCCCATTTTCAAGTTAGGTTTATTGTGAATGTTAATCAGGTGTGAGGGGAAATCATGTTAAAACGTTTTGGTAAGGTTTTACATTTTAGTCTAAGCGTCTGGGGTGTGGCTTTAGTACTCAGTAGTAGCAGGGTAACAGCTCAAGAGTTGGGAAAAACAACCTCTACAACCCTGTCAATTTCTAATACTGAGATTAATCCTAATTTAACGGAACCAATCCCATCTCGTTCCGAAATTAGTGAGGAAGCGATCGCAGATTTTTCACCCTCAACGTTTCCTTCAGTTATCGAGTTAGCTGATCAGATAGCCTTAGATGAAGAAATAACAAGCGTTGCTCAATCTATCGACGAGTTCCAGTTAACTAGTCCAGAGGATAGGATAGAACAAATTACATCTGTTTCACAATTAGCCGATGTGCAGCCCACAGATTGGGCATTTCAAGCCTTACA
>DNGI01000003.1:669-6243 GCA_003486645.1 Cyanobacteria bacterium UBA11370
GATTGGGCATTTCAAGCCTTACAATCTCTCGTTGAACGCTATGGTTGTATTCAAGGGTATTCTGATCAAACGTATCGAGGCGATCGTACTATCACTCGCTATGAATTTGCAGCAGGATTAAATGCTTGTTTAGAACAAATCAATCTGTTCATTCAATCTCGCCGTGGTGAAGTTATAACCCAAGATGATTTAGCAACTCTCCAACGATTACAAACAGAATTTACGGCAGAATTAGCCAATTTACCCCAACAATTGGATAACTTGGAAACATCAATTAATCAACTAGAAAGGCAACGGTTTTCCACAACAACTGTACTCAATGGAGAAGTTCTCTTTGCGGTGAGTGGGGTTGGTGGGGAAGATGTCAACGGGGATGATATTGATACTAACATTATCCTGAGTGATCGAGCCGAGTTGAATTTGAGTACCAGCTTTTTTGGATCGGACTTATTGAGAGCGAGGTTAGCGGCTTCTAATACTCCCAACTTTGCCGATGTTACAGGCACTAACTTGTCCAAACTTTCCTTCACTGGAGATAACAATAATAATATTCAATTGGGGGCACTATTCTATCGCTTTCCTGTAGGAGAACGGGCAGTTGTTGTCGTCGGAACGAATGGTGTTGGTTTTGGTGATTTCACCCCAACGCTTAATCCTTATATCAACAGTTCTCTTCTCGGCAATGTTGGTAATTTTAGTGGAGAATCGGCGATTTATGCTCTGAATGGAGGTAGTGGAATTGGGTTAGAATATCGGTTTAGTCGGGCTGTGAGACTGTCTGTAGGATATCTTCCATCCAATAGTAATAATCCAGAATCGGGTTTGTTTAGTGGTGCTTACGGTGCGATCGCTCAATTAACCCTTCTCCCCACACCCAATTTAAGTTTAGGTTTAACTTATGTCCATTCCTACAACCTGATAGCGACAGGTAAGGGTAGTCGGAATGCAGAAGATCCCTTTAATGGGGCAGCTACATCTACCAATTCTTATGGACTAGAAGCCTCTTATCAAGTTAGCCCTAACTTCAATATTTCGGGTTGGTTAGGATTAATTAATGCTGAGGCAGAATCCAATCCAAATAAAGGTAGTGACGCGGCAATTTTTACCTGGGCTATCACCTTTGCTTTACCTGATCTGGGTAAACAAGGAAATTTAGCTGGGTTTGCGATCGGACAACCGCCCAAAGTTATTGAGAATGATGTTAATCTTCGAGAAGATCCAGATACATCTTTACATTTAGAAGCCTTTTACCGCTATCAAATTACGGATAATATTGCCATCACACCTGGCTTTTTTTTAATTACAAATCCAGAACACAATGGGGACAATGACCTGATTTATGTTGGCACAATCCGAACTAGTTTTGTATTCTAATGTTTGATAGGGCTACGCCAAATTTTATTAGTCTTGAATTCAGACAAACAAGCCTCAAGATGGGGGCACTCTTCGCAGACAATCTCTTTCCCTGGATTAGCACACCCACAGGGAGGGTTTAAGAAACAATCTTGAGGATTTTTGGGTGTTAAGGAGTGTTTTAGTACAACCCGGAAAGCTGTTTCTCGCATACAAACTATCAGATCTCGATGAAGCATAACCTTTGTGTTTGTTCCTGTTTTAGTAAATCGTCAAAATACACATTAATGCTGTTCATTTCAACGCTATAGCGAGTCTATTTGATTCGTGAACAAGGATAGACTTGGGAGAGAAGGGGGGAGGTGTTTTACAAATCATTTAGACTGGCTATACTATAGGTGTAGGTGGGCACTGCCCACCCTACATATCGAGTTTCTGCGTAAGTCCTAACCCCATAAACTGAGGAGTTTACTGCGGTGCAGATTCTAGACGGTAATTGGGATCTAACCAACAGCGAGGCAAACCCTCACCCGAAGGAAAAACTAAGTCCTTTTTCTCAAAAGAATCAGGTGGCTGTTCGGATTGACCCCCTTGAATTTGCCCAGTAATAGTATCTTGATTTGGATTTAACAAATCCTCAATTTCCAAAATTTCTACTAACTCACCAGATTGTTTTTCGGTTAACAACATACGACCCCTTTATGAGCGGATTTTCTTACTTCATAAGTTAATCGCTCTGGTGTTCCTAAACATCTACCGTCAGACCGAAGTTTTATTCTTAATCCCTATGAGTTAAAACAATAGTAAGCCGACTTCGTTTTCATGGGCGCGACTTGAGTAGCCATCATGAATGGCATACACCAACCCCTAGGAAAATCTTTCCCCACTCCCTATATTCAAGTCAGCCGTTAAGCATTCTTACCGTCCGAGGATAACGTTGCATTAATTCCTTGACTTGTTCCGCATGATAGGAACTACGAGTAAGGGGAGAAGAAACAATTTGTAAAAATCCTAATGACTCCCCAAATTCTTTCCAACTCTTAAACTGTTCCGGTGTAATAAAATCCGCAACCCCCAAGTGTTTTTGACTCGGTTGCAGATATTGCCCAATGGTGAGGATATCGCAATTTACACTTCGCAAATCCTGCATGACTTCCCGAATTTCAGTATCAGTTTCTCCTAATCCCACCATGACACCGGATTTCGTATAAATCCAGGGTGCTAATTCATGAGTTCGTTGTAGGAGTTCGAGCGATCGCCGATAATTTCCTTGGGGACGGACTCGCCGATAAAGTCGGGGTACAGTTTCTGTATTATGGTTGAGAACTTCGGGTTTAGCTTGGATAATGATTTCTAAGCCGTTCCAGTTGCCGCACAAGTCGGGAATTAATACTTCAATGGTGGTATGAGGCGAGACTGTGCGAATTGCTTTTATACAGTCTACAAACTGAGATGCACCTCCATCGGGGAGATCGTCGCGGTTAACAGAAGTAATGACGACATGATTTAAACCCAAACGGCGGACTGCTTCTGCTAAACGGGTTGGTTCAGTCGGATCAAGGGGTTTGGGTTTTTTGTCAAAATCAATATCACAGTACGGACAGGCACGGGTACAAGCTGGACCCATAATTAAAAATGTAGCCGTACCCGCGTTAAAGCATTCGCCAATATTAGGGCAAGACGCTTCTTCACAAACCGTATTTAGGGCTAAATCGCGTAATATTTCTTTAACACTGCCGACACGCTGCCACTGAGGCGCTTTCACCCGCAACCATTCTGGCTTAACAACCACGCCCTTTAAACACTCCGACGAAAGTATCCCTGTTAATCGTAACAAGGAAGGAGGCGATCGCTAATCAGACGTGATACTATGGATAGGTTATTACGGGATGTAGCGCAGCTTGGTAGCGCACTTCGTTCGGGACGAAGGGGTCGCAGGTTCAAATCCTGTCATCCCGATTTGGATTTGTGAAAAACAACATTAATATGTTAACAACAACATTTAAATAGAACTAACAACTTACCAGGTAACTCGTCCATCTAATTTTTGCAGTAAACTTGAGCCAACGCCTGATACTTTGTCTAAATCGTCCAGGGATGTAAAGGGTTTTTGTTGTCGTGTTGCAATAATTTCTTGAGCGAGTTTTGGTCCTACTCCTGGTAAGGTTTCTAATTGTGCTTGAGTTGCTGTATTGAGATTAATTAGTTCTCCAGGGGTTGGGATAGTTTTATCAATCGCTTGAGTAATTTGTGGGCATTCTTTTTGCTGCGATTCAATCTTTTGTTGAACGGCGACGGGTACTCCCAGTACGGCTTTATTATACAACCGTTCAAACTCTCGTTTAAAATGGGCGGTAACGGTAGGACTATTAATGACTAATAATGTCTCATCATTGTTGGTATTTGCAGCTTCAGACCAGTTATGTGAACCTGTAATTACGGTTTGATGATCTAGGATTGCAAATTTGTGATGTAAGATATCACCTATGGGTAGCTGGGGTATGCCAACGGTTGCGATCGCCTCTTGCCAAGGATGGTTATTGGCTTCATACTGACATTTGTTACTTAATGCTACTCCCAGCATATCCAATCCTTCACTATAGGAGCGATAAGCAAAACCTGGGTCAATTAAGGCGCGTACCTCAACCCCTTGTTTATGCGATGCTTCTAAAGCATTGGCTAACTTTTGTTCTGAGAAAACAAATAAGGCTAGGTCAATAGTTTTACTCGCTGTACTTAGAGTTTCCGTAATTAAACCATTACTACTTTTACTCCAAAGTTCAGTGGGAGATGTTGGTGAAAATTGGACAGCAATGGTTGTATTTCCTAGGGTAACGTGTTGGACTGACCGTAACGGTTTTTTAACGCCAAACTTACTATCTAATTTACCACCAGCGCCATCTCCCCACATGAGGTTAAATTCTTCAGTGAAGGCAGTCGCTAACTCGGAACTTTCGATTTTTAGTAGATTATTGGAATTTCCCCGACTCTCACTTACGGTTAAGTCACCATGGATATCGCTAGGAGTGAAATTGGCAGAGGTAACGATTAAGGTACGTCCATCTATAATGACAAATTTATGGTGCATCAAGCCGCTACCTTTAGAACCATCTGCGGTATCATCGATGATGGGTATGCCTGAATCTCGCAAGATAACTAAAGCGTCCCCTTGGTTAATTTCGTCTGGCGTTAACTGACCATCACGGTTACGGTCGATGAGTTTTAAAGAATTAGTATAGCGATCGCGTTCTCTTGCAGGTAATTTGGCTACTTCCGCTGCTGTAAAATTACTCCAAGGGCGACTATAGTTATTCTCTAAAATCACTCTCACCTTGACACCTGCTTGACTTTGTTGTACTAAGGCTTGAGCAATTTTAGGTAAGCGTAACTCCTGAATTGCTATATCAATTGTAGAGTGAGCAGATGCGATTGCATTTATAATTTCCTGCTCTAAATTATCTCCTGGTCGAGTCACCTGGCGATAAGGGTCTTGATAATTAACTGATTCGGCATGGTTTAAGTAAACTTGAACAAAGGGATCTTGGGGTAGAGGTTTTGGGCGCTGAATCTGGGAACGCACCTGTTGACAAGCGGACAGGGTTAGCGCTACCAGGAACGTACCCCATAGACGCTTGCCAGTGTAAGGACTTGATAATTTCAATCTTCTATCCGATTAATTGGCTACTAAATTGTGGCTATTCCCGTTATAAAATTATAAGGGCATAAATTTGCCTGTTGTTCAACTGCCTCAAGTTGGGGAATTCTAATCAGGGTCGCAGCATTGTCAGGTTGGGGGTTTGAACCCATACCACCGTTTTATGTCCAGAAGAAGAAAGACATTTCCGTGCGGTCATAAGGGATATGGGCAAACTTGCCATCGATGCGAACAAGAAAATCGGGCGCGGGAAAGCAAAAGACAGCAAAAACAGGAATGGGAGTCTACTTTTGAGAATGATCCCATTGATTTAAAAGAATTGCCTCCTCATGTTGTGGTTAAAGCCCGTGCTATTATTGCTGGATTGGAACGTCACCAGAATTATCGAGACTTTGGCGGTAAGCGACTACGCCACAACCGTTGGATTATTAGTATTCCTGTCACGCGCAATTACCGCATGATTTGTCACGATCAGGGAAGTCTTTTAGTTCCTTATGCTGTTTTATCTCACGAGGACTATAACGTAGATAAACCGGGGAGTTAGTGGGTTGTTTGTTGTTTGTTGT
>DNGI01000003.1:6472-11583 GCA_003486645.1 Cyanobacteria bacterium UBA11370
GTTTGTTGTTTGTTGTTTGTTCTCTTCCCCACTCCCCACTATTGTAATCTTACTCAAAAATAAATGAGACTGGATGGAGATTTTAAATTTCTCACCTTATTTATGCCTGCTTACCTGACTTTTTAGGAATAATTCTATAGAGTATTTTATGTTTGCCCTCCGGACTAGTTGGAACTAATTCGGTCTCGAAATTTTTATCTTTATTAAGAAAATCCAGAAATGGCTTATCAGGAACATATACAAATACATCACTAAAATTATTATAAACTTCTGATAAATTGATTTTCTCCTCCCACTCTGCTAGATCATCGGGTTTAACTAACTGATATTTTACTTTGTCATCAACAAGATAGCTTAGTGCTAAAACAAAACTATGAGTCGCTTCGCTAATGATTAAGGGTTGCTCTGCTTTGTTTATAACGGGAGCTAATTGTAGATTGAGAGAGCTTGCGGTTCCCTTTTGGTCATCTAGAGCTAAATCCCTGCTTTGCGATATAACTACACCAGATATTACTCCAAGTGAAATTAAACTTACAAAAATTAACTGCCACAAACGTTGTTGCCAAATTTTCAGAGAAGTTGAGCTTATAGAATTAGCAATTAGATAGGCAACAGTTAATTGAATTCCCAAATAACTGGGAAGAAAATATCTGGATCGTAACAAACCTATTCCTGGCTTAATTAAATCAGTCACAGTAAGGGCTGTTGATGTTAGCCCAATTAATATTAAAATAAATAACCATACCTTCATAGCAGTATGGCGACAGAGAAAGTAAAGGGAATATGCTATTAAAATTAAGATGAGGAAATCAAAATATTTTTCGCTCCTTGTTTGGTCGTGAAAATCTATAAAAACATTACCAAGGTCAGATATTAAAAATCTTACAATCTCTGGTATCGTTGGTTTAGGGTGCCTATTTTTTTCAAGTCCTTCCACATTAGTGACTATAACCCAAATCCAGGGTGTAAACATTAATATTCCTCCTAGAGAAGCCAAAAAATAAGCAATTAAATTTTTACTTAATCGCAAGCGTTCTCTGATAACTACATAAATTCCCTGTCCAAATACAATTAAGTTAAAAAATAAATGGGTATAAAATCCCAAAGCCAAAGTAATAGAATAAATCAGCCAATTGCTTTTAGTTCCTACTCGTAAAGCTTTGAGAAGTGCTGCACTAGATAACAAAATTGTTACCATACACAAGCTGTATTGGGTGGTATTTTGAGCAACCAATATATGAAAAGGAGAAATAGCAAGTAGGGTAATAGCCACCCAGCCTACTAGAGAAAATTTAAATAATTCTATACATAACCAATACACGCAAGCAAATCCTATCAAACTGAATAATATTGATGAAACTCTTGCTGATATTGGAGCATTAAATACTTGCATCCAAAACCGTGTTATCAATTGGTATAAAGGGGGATGTGCTGGAACTGAGGCTATAGCGTTTATAGAATCAGTTAAAGTTCTTTCAGGCATTACTTTTTGATAATTTTGTATTTGTGTATTAGTGACTATATCTCCAGCAAAAACCTGCTCAACAAACTGTTCACTTGTGGAACCCGTTAGACGCAAAATACTTCTAACTTCATCAGCACTATAAACTTTCTGATCTAGATTGGCGAACCGGAAAAATATACCTAACAACAAAACAATAAGCATTAAAAATTTTCCGGCTTTGGTCATGTTGATACTCATTGAAGATGCTTTAATATTCGTAAATTCAGTTATCTAAGCCTCAATCACTTGAATTTCATCGAGTTGAGTGATAGCTACATCTGCACCTTCTAAATATACAGTTCCTGATTTACTCCAATTAATGCCAATACAACCCGCCGCACCTGCTTTACGTCCCATCTCCATATCACCCCTAGAATCTCCTACCATTAGCGTACAGCCAGGTTCAACGCCCAAGGTTTGGCAAGCTTGCAGAAATAATCTTGGGTCAGGTTTACTAACATCTTGATCCACACCTTGTTGTAACTGAATATACATTTCAAGTTGATGGCGCTTGACAAAATTTTGCACTCCAGCCGTAGAATCAGCGGATAGAATCCCCAATTTTAAACCGGCATCGGAAAGGAATTTTAGGACTTCCAAACTACCCGCAAATAGAGGTGAAGTTCCAGCGGCATCCTTCAAATAGCGATCCGCTTCTTCAAACGCACGACGAGCGATCGCTAATGATTCTATCCAACCTCTACCCGTTTCTGCAATATAAGCCGCAGCGGCAATTTCATTTTCCCGACGACTACCCACTGCCATTAATCCTGTTGGATCAAGGGTATCTCCCTGAATCCCAAATGCCATCAGTAACGGTTCTCCAATTCCGGGAATTTGAGCATCAATGAGGCGCGATCGCTTGTGTCCTAATTCTCTTAAAAAGGATTGGGAATCTTCTAATGTGCCGTCTTTATCAAAAATGACCGCTTGGATATTTGGGAATGTTAGATTTTGACAGCGAATTATTGCCAAATACCCATACTCCTGTTACTCGACACTACACACTAACTCTGAGGAATTATCTTGCCTTCTTCCAGACGACTAGATTAAAAGTTTGTACCCTACAGGGGATTAATATTAAGTTATAAAACCTATTATAACCCCCCATAAGCTCAACAATTTTTAACTTTTGGCTGTAACAGACATAGTAGATCCCACTTTGGCTCCGAATTGAGGAAATACGGAACTGAGTGCTGATAACCAAGGTTCAAGCACCAGATCATAATAGCCAGCTTGTTCTAGAGGATGCCATCCTGCCTCAATTTTTTCAATAATTTGGGGTAATGCCTTAATAAACTCTTCACTTCGATCTTTGGGATGAATTGTCCAAGCTTTAGGTGAATCTAGAACAGCTCGAACATAGGAGGTTTCTTCCAAACGTCGAGATACCATTATCTCCCACGAGTCCAGCATTCCCTTACCTGTTAGAGAATTTAGTGACGTTTTTACCGATGTTGGTAACGCATTCAAGATGGTATTTTTATACGATCTCCACGCAATTGGTAACGGCAGTAAACTATCAAAACGCTTGCGATCAATCAGGTAAGCTCGACTACTGAAAAACTTGAATCCATAGAATCCATTTTGCTCTCGTTTGTAAGGCACTTGTTGATATAGCGTACCATCATGGGTAGGTGGACCAGTCAATGGTCTGACTGCCATTACTTCAGGCTCTTTTTGTAGTAATTTAATGCCTTCTTCTATCCAACTGTAGCCTAGATGTTGGTAAAGTAGCATATCACTATCGAAATGCAATACGTAGTCACCGGGTAATTCTTCTATCGAGAAAATTGTGCCGAGGATTGGATAACCTTTGTAGTTGTGAGTGGGTTTTAGAGACGTACCAAAATGCTTTTGATAGATGCGGTGACGATAAGCGGCTGAGTAGTCTATATCAACAACTTTGTCTACAATCCCTGACCTGAGTAACTCTTCGCAATAAGCCCTTAATTGCTCAAGAGAACCAACTCCTGGACGGTTTACTTTGTCTCCTGTCAGAGGTGCTGTATCTACAACTAACAGACGTTGCACAAACGGAAAATTACACATCCTTATTAAATGAGGAATTGTGTGCATCATGAATGGGATATCAGTCCGTGCCACCATGATAGAAAGCGAGCAAGTTGGAGTTATCATAGAATCCCTCCTGGGGATAGTCTTAGGGTTTGCAGGAGTTGGGTTATACGTTGCTTTTCATTCTTCAAAACCCATACAGCGTTACCTCATTCAGATCGCAAGTCAACCTACCAAATGCCTAAGAAGCTTATCTGGCAGATTCTAACAAGATTATCCTTCTCTATATACCTATCTTTTAGCTTTGTTGAGATTTTATTTATAAAAAATTAAGATTAATTGTAGATTTATTCATTTTAGTTATTCTTTCTTAATATTAAACATAAACACTTTACATAACGATCCTATAATCTTGCCTAATTTCATCTTAATTATCTCTAGCACCATCTCTCTCATTTAAGCTAATTAGGGCTTCTCATTCCGACCCTTAATCGCAGACACAGTTACCAAAAATTGCCCTAAAAAAGGCAACCCCCCAATCGCTGGTAATAAGTAACGAGATGTACAAAGTAATCCTAAAGCCGCTGCTGTCGCCGGATCAAAATAAGGTTGATAAAACAAAACTAACGCCGCGTCACGAGTTCCAACCCCTGCAAACGTTAGCGGTAACAATCCTGCTAAAATTGCTAGCGGCGAAAGCGCCAAATTTACTAAAAACGGAGTCCACGCCTTAAGCGCTAGGATAAAAAACCAAATTTGCAATAAGTGTAAAAACCAAATAAAAATCGAAGTTCCCGTAATTTTAAATAACTGACCTTTATCCCGCCAGAAGTAATCGTGCATTTCCCCCCAAGAAATCTGCATTTTTTCTAGCTTAGAGCCAAGTTTCCGAGGAGCAAGCTTTCTCGCCACCAAAAAAAAGAAATAGGCGAATTTCCGAGACGCTAACAGCAATACCCCAAGGATTAAACCTATCCCTACAGATGCTGTCATCATCCAAAATAACCAATTCTTTTCAGGATATACTAATAATCCAAAAACACACCACAACAGCAGGGACAACATATCGCACGCCTTCTCAAAAATTACCAGCGATAGGGATAGGGAACCCCCTAAATGACCCCGCTGTTTCATAAAATACGCTTTAGCAATATCCCCCATCTTGGACGGGAGTACCATATTTAATACGCTAGCTGCTAAAATTAAGCGGTTTGCTTCAAAAAATCCTAACGTCGAACCACTCGGCATTAATTGTTGTAATCGCCAAGACGTAACTAGGGTTAGGGGTACGACCATTCCTAAACTAATTGCCATCCACAGGCGATCGCACTCTTTGAATACCTCAATCAGTTTTGGAAAATCAATCTTGGAATAGATTATTGCCAAGATAATCAAACTGACAACAATAGAAATTATTCGTTTCATGGAATAGGTGTTGGTTGTTGGTTGTTAGTTGTTGGTTGTTAGTTGTTGGTTGTTAGTTGTTGGTTGTTAGTTGTTGGTTGTTAGTTGTTGGTTATTAATTATTAGTCATTATCATCATAAAACCAAAAGATAAAAAATAAATATCAAACAACAAACAACAAACGAC
>DNGI01000397.1:0-2643 GCA_003486645.1 Cyanobacteria bacterium UBA11370
TCACCCCCTCACCCCCTCACTCCCTCCCCCTCTACTCCAACCCTTCAGGAATTCGACTTCCTCGTTTTGCCGCTAATTTAACCGAATACTTAGAAGACTCTCCCGCTTGACTCTCCTGTACAAACCCTTGTTGAACTAAAGCCTCCAGTTCACTACGAGTAGCCGATTCCTCCTGACTGAGATAATCCGCTATTTGAGATAGAGTACATTCCTTCTGACGAATAATCCAATTAATGATTTGCTGCTGGCGGTCAGGCAGTGCTAGGATATCGCCCATACTTAACCCCCCACCCTCACTTTTCCTGTCTTGACGTGGTTTCCCTAAAAAAGAATCTAAGCGATCGCTATTCATTTTTTTTCTTTCCATATACTTTTAATCCCTTCGATGCACTCAAATTATTTACTATCTGTCTTTTCCCACTCTCTTGGGAGAGTTTGCAGTTCTGTTAGCCTAGCGGGATGATAGTCTGTTTTGAGTTTTGAGTTAAAGAAAAGTTTTAATTGGAACTTCCCACTCCCCATAATCGCACCTGCCCTGCCACTATTTCCCAGAACCCGCTAAGATTTGTGATGGTACTGCTAAAGTAATGAGCAGCGATTAGCGTTGAGCTTGGTTGAGCCAATTGGCTATTGCCTTGCCAACACCCACTGAAGACGGAGTAATTATGGTTCGTAGGTCTGACCACCACCCAACCTTTAATGGATCGATGTTATGGTCAATTTCATTAGTGGCTGTATCCTTGGTTGTACCTTGGATATTAGCTCAATATTTACCACGTCGCTCTGAGTCAGTCCTCTCGTCACCGCCACCCTCTCCTCAACCCTCTGTTCAACCCTCTCCAACTCAACCCTCTGCTGAACAGGAATGGCGCAAAAATCTCGTTAGTGAAAGCCTTTCCTGGAACCGGAATCCTACCCCCACCGGAACTAAAACCCCGTCTCCAGCGACTATCGCCAACAATCAAACCTCAAAATCTCAATCAACGACTACCAAATCTCCGACCTCACGCTCATCAAATCCTACAACTCAAACTCAAGCAAACCAACAACGCCAAACCAACAAACAGCAGACTCAATCATCTCAATCCTCTACAAAAACTAAAGCACAAGCAACCGCTCATTCTACCAATGCCCCTATTTTAGAAATGCGTGTTGCTGTTGCCAAGGATGTCAGTTCACTAGTCGTTGCGACTTCAACCCCCGCCGTTGTCACCGATGCCAATGGTAAGGCAATAGGAAAGTTATCCCCCAATGCAGGAACTGAAGTCGCACCCGATGGATCAACCATTCGCCTGGGTAAGTGGCGTACTCCCGCCGGAGTTTGGGTAAAACCCGACAATAACGGATTTGTTTTTGTGAATAATCGCTGGTATCGGGGTGATTTCCTATTGGTATCTCAGGGTGATACCCTGTTAGCAATTAACTACATTGAGCTAGAACGTTACCTGGCAAGTGTGGTTGGGTCAGAAGTGTATCCTAGTTGGCCTATGGCGGCATTGAAAGCCCAAGCGATCGCTGCCCGTTCCTATGCTATTGTTCATTACATTCGCCCTGCTCACCAATTATATGATCTGGGAAATACTGAACGCTGGCAAGTTTATAAAGGAATTGAGTCGGAGTGGAATACCACCACTCAAGCCGTTAAAGAAACCAGTGGCGTTTTCTTAAGTTACAAAGGTGGCGTAGTTGAATCCATGTATGCTGCCTCTGATGATATTGTGACGAATGTTTTTGGCGGTCGCGGAATGAGCCAAACTGGGGCTAAGGATTTGGCAACGCGGGGGTATGACTATAAGCAAATTTTAAGTACCTATTATCCGGGTGTCGGTTTAGCATGGCTTGATACGAAACAAGTTGATACCGATTAGTTATACCTAATGGCTAATCGCTAATGGCTAATTGTTCATGCAACCCTTAGCACTATGGATGACCCCGTAAGGTATAACTAGTTACCATTGACAAAAACAACAGCCAACAGACAACAACCAACAAACAACAGACAACCTATCACTTATAATAAATTCCTGATGGTCAGTAACAAAACTTAAGGCGGAGTGGGAGAGACAGATGGGACTGATTGCGATCGGTAATTCGTTTGTTCGGGATCTAGAACAAGCAGGCGCATTAGGATTATATGTGCCTTTGGAAGGGGGATTTGAAGGGCGCTATCGGCGACGGCTGCGAGCAGCAGGTTATACTGCTTTGTGTCTTAGCGCCAAAGGACTCGGTGACTTAGCCGCTTATTTGACTGGAGTTCATGGCATTCGTCCTCCCCATCTCGGCAAGAAAACAATTGGGAAGGCTGCTGCTGTGGGTGAAGTCCAGTATATTCCACCGATAGTGAACTACCACTTAGAACATCTCCCTCCCAAATCAAAAGGATTAGTACTGTGGATTATTGAAGGTAATATTTTGTCACGGCAGGAAATCGAATATTTAATTACATTACCTCAAACAGAAAAACGAGTGAAAGTAGCGGTGGAAATAGAAGGCGATCGCACGTTTCGCTGGAAACCCCTTCAGGCAACATTGTCTAAAGTAGCATCTTAATGGCTTGTTAATGAATAGACCCCATTGGCAACAGATTTGGCAACGGATGTAGCAACGGATTTGGTAGCGGATGTAACGGATGTGGCAACGGAT
>DNGI01000397.1:2848-3893 GCA_003486645.1 Cyanobacteria bacterium UBA11370
TGCCACATCCGTTACATCCGTTACCCATCCGCTGCCACATCCGTTACATCCGCTACCAAATCCGCTGCCACATCCGCTGCCACATCCGCTGCCACATCGGTTATTATAAGATTTTTTACTCCGTAAATTCCCTTGCTTAGGTGTGGGGTTTTGATACTCTTGAAAAGGACTCAGTAGATTTAGGGACGTTTTTATGTTAGAACAACGGGACTATACGTTAATCATTGATAAAAGCGGCAGTATGTCGATCAGAGACCAGCACTCTGGGAAAAGCCGCTGGCAGGTCATGCAAGAGTCTACCTTCGCTTTGGCGAGTAAATGTGAAGAACTTGATCCGGATGGTATCACAATTTACCTTTTTTCTGGTCGTTTCAGGCGCTATGATAATGTTACCTCTGATAAAGTGACCCAAGTCTTTCACGAAAATGAACCGTCCGGACGCACGGATTTAGCAACGGTTCTGCAAGATGCCACCAATAATTATTTTCAGCGCAAGGCTAGCGGTCAGACGAAAGATAATGGGGAAACCATTTTAGTTGTGACGGATGGGGAACCTGATGATCGCAAAGCCGTCATGAAGGTGATTATTGAAGCATCCCGCCGCATGGATCGGGATGAAGAACTGGCGATTTCGTTTGTCCAAATTGGTAGCGATCCCCAGGCGACTAAATTCCTGAAAATTCTTGATGATGAACTCCAAGGCGCTGGCGCAAAATTTGACATTGTAGATACAGTTACGATTGAGGATATGGAGGATATGACCCTCACAGACGTGCTGATCAATGCTGTTATTGATTAGTGTGACAAATTAGTCAATTGTTACGCAGCACCAAACTTGGTAACTAGGGTGTATTCCTTACCAGCTTGCGGCTGAATTTTTTGGTCATAGCAAGAGGATTTTTAGGCTGGGAAACCGTCACTACTCCATCATTATTGATGGTAGTGGTGGGCTGAAAGCCTTAGATGACCAACTCCAAGGCATTGGGGCTAAGTTTGATATCGTAGATACTATTACAATGGAAGATATAGCCAGTCTAAATGATTT
>DNGI01000397.1:4112-6962 GCA_003486645.1 Cyanobacteria bacterium UBA11370
TGATTTGTAAAACACCTCCCCCTTGTCTCCCTTGTCTCCCTTGTCTCCCTTGTCTCCCTTGTCTCCCCTTGTTCACGAATCAAATAGACTCGCTATATGGAGGATATGTCTCTCACCGATGTGTTACTCAATGCCATTCTTGACTAGGAAAATCTCTCTGAGTTGAGAGGATCGTCGTATGGAATCTATAGATGATTTATTAGCCCAGATCAAAGCTGAATATCAAGAAAAAGACCCAACGAAACAGCCTAAAAAAAAATCTATCTTGGAGGAGGAAGAATTTAACTCCCCATCTCCTATTCAACCTACGTATCAATATCAACCTTCACCTCCAACCTCTCTATCCCATGGTGAGGAAAATTTGTTAGCTGACTTGAAGGCTGAATTTGAAGAACAAGATCGAACAGAAGAACTCAAAAAACAAGAACAACTTCGAGAAGAACAACAGCGAAAAGAACAACAACTCCGTGAAGAACAACTCAGAACTCAGCAGCGAGAACAACGACGAAAAGAAGCACTTACTCAACAAGCAACCGAGTGGCTAAAAAAATTAAACCCCAATTCAGAAGAAGGGCGGTGGTTTGAAGACTTTTCTTATAGTTATCCCTCTAAACTGGAGGCAGCTATTGATTATCTGCAAGCGCTGAAAGAAACACCGTGAAACTCTTGTTAAGCCAGAATTCATAGAGTATTAGATTCTCGAATACTTAATGCTAAAAATTGGCTAAATTACCTGAATAAAACTCAAGACACTAGTGTCAAAATCCCATAAGGTTTACAAAAAAATCATTCTTAATCGGTCGCTTCATGAAAACTTCATCAAGTCTTCAAACAAACTTTAACGAAAATTAGTAATTTTTACCCCACAATAGACTTCAAGAGTCTCACTAATTTCCGCAAAGCAAGACCACGATTGAAGCTAGATATAGCATTCCTAACTCTCTAGCTTCATTTGGCTCCATACCTCAAGCAACTATCGTCTCCGGCAAGCTAGCCTCTGACGAGTTGTTTGTGTTGCCATACTGCATTGTGTTGAATATTCTTTTTTAAAAGTTATCTATGTCATTCATTAACACTATCAATCACACTTATTCTTCGTTAATTTTTATTGATGCGGCTGTTAGCGAATATGAAACTTTAGTGAAGGGTGTGATTGGCGATGCGGCAGTGATCATTCTCGATCCAGAACAAGATGGCATACTAACCATTACAGAAATTCTGGCTAACCGTAGTGACATAGGCAGCATCCATATAGTTTCCCATGGTTCGTCAGGATGCTTGTATTTAGGGAATAGCCAACTAAGCTTAGAGACTCTGAACTGCTATGCGTCCCAACTCCAACATTGGTGTTCTCCCTCACTTGTACTATACGGTTGCGAAGTAGCAAAAGGAGAACGAGGCGATCGCTTTATTTTACTCCTGAGCGAGTTAACGGGTGCAAGTGTAACCGCCTCAACGAACTGGGTAGGAGGTGCAGAACAAGGGGGAACCTGGGAGTTAGAAGTCAGTACTGGCTTGAAAGCAACCTCACTCGCCTTTTCCTCAGCAACACTGAAAGCCTATCAAGGAACCTTTGGTAAGCCTCAGCTTGATTTAAATGGTAATACGAGTGGTAACGACTTTAGCACCTCCTTTACAGAAAATGGAAGTGGGGTAATTATTGTCAGAACGGGTAACAACGGACTAGAACTCACCGAACCCGATAGTCAAAACATTGTCTCAGCTACGATTCGGATTACCAATCGGCAAGATGGTACAGCCGAATCCCTGTCAGCTATGACAACAGGTAGTGGCATCACAGCTACCTACAACTCTGCCAACGGTATCCTCACGCTCAACGGTTCAGCCTCTGCGTCAGTTTATCAGCAAGTATTGCGAACCATTACCTACAATAACACTGCCCAAAATCTCAACACCAATGATCGCATCATTGAATTTGAGGTTACGGATAGTGCAGGTGAAAAAAGCGATAAAAGAACTTCTACCGTTTCCATCACTGGTATCAACGATGCACCCAGCTTCACAGGTAATGCAACGCTAGCTGCCATCAATGAGGACACCACAAATCCATCAGGTAACACCATCTCAACACTCTTTAGTGGACTCTTCAGTGATCCAGATAGCGGTTCAAGCTTGAGTGGTATCGCCGTTGTCGGGAACACCGCCACTAATAGCCAAGGCATCTGGCAATATTCTACCAACGGGACAACTTGGTCTAACATCGGTACTGTAGATAATTCCACCGCATTAGCCTTATCGGCAAGCACCAGAGTCCGTTTTGTCCCCGCCACCAACTACAACGGCACACCAACAAGTTTAACGGTTCGCGCCCTCGACAACACCTACAGCGGGAACTTCTCCACCAATTCAACTCGCCGCACCCTAAATACTACTACGAATGGCGGAACAACAGCCATTTCCGGTAGCACCAAGCTGATCAACACCAGCATTACTGCGGTTAACGATGCCCCAACACTAGCAACCGTCAGCTCTGGCAGTTACACTGATACAGCCACCAACGATACCTTCTCCGATATCACTGGTATCTTAGTCGGGTCAGACATAGACAATGTAACCCTAATCTATGGTATTAGTGGTGGCAACGTTGAGAGCGGGATCTCAACCTTAGTGGGGACTTATGGCACATTAACAGTTAATACCACAACAGGAGCCTATACTTACACCCCCAACGCGACAGCGATTAATGCGCTAACCGCTAATGCGACTGATAGTTTTACCTTTACAGTAAGTGATGGCAGTCTGAGTGCAAGCCAATCCTTTACCGTCAACATCACAGGTGCTAACGACACAGCGGTAATCGGTGGAAATACTACAGGTAGTGTGACTGAA
>DNGI01000397.1:7160-7808 GCA_003486645.1 Cyanobacteria bacterium UBA11370
GGTGGAGATACCACAGGCAGTGTAACTGAAGATGAGATACTAACGGCAACGGGTAATCTCACTATCAGCGATGCCGATACTGGCGAAGCTAACTTTAACACTCAATCAAATACAGTCGGAACTTATGGAAGTTTCAGTATCGATAGTGCTGGAGAGTGGAGTTATAGTGCTGATAACTCTAACCTACAATCATTAGGAGCTGAAGATACCGCCACAGATATCTTCACTGTTACTAGTGCTGATGGTACTACTCAAAGTGTCACGATTACAGTTAATTGGGTGAATGAGATTATCGGTACTCCAGATTCAGATACCCTGACTGGCACTAACGGACGCGATCATATTCAGGGATTGGATGGTGATGACATACTCAAAGGCTTAGGAGACAACGATACTCTCGACGGCGGTAACGGCAACGATAACCTCGACGGCGGCATCGGAATTGATACACTTACGGGTGGTGAGGGTAATGACACCTACACTGTAGACAATCCTTTGGACATCATTATTGAGCATACAGATGAAGGAATAGATTTAGTCAGGTCTTCAGTGTCATGGATACTTGATGATCATCTAGAAAATCTCACTCTCATTAGTATCGCTGATATTGATGGTACAGGGAATGCCCTTAACAACTTAATGAGAGGG
>DNGI01000397.1:8107-8305 GCA_003486645.1 Cyanobacteria bacterium UBA11370
CTCATCGGTGGTACGGGTGATGATATCTACACTGTGGATAATGCTGATGATGAGATTATTGAGAATACAGATGAAGGGACAGATTTAGTCAGGTCTTCAGTGTCATGGATACTTGATGATCATCTAGAAAACCTCACTCTCATCGGTATCGCTGATATTGATGGTACAGGGAATACCCTTAACAACTTAATGAGAGGG
>DNGI01000397.1:8603-13059 GCA_003486645.1 Cyanobacteria bacterium UBA11370
CTCATCGGTGGTACGGGTGATGACACCTACACGGTGGATAATGCTGATGATACTATCCTTGAAGAGGATAACGAGGGGACTGATTTAGTTAATGCTTCTGTTTCCACGACACTGAGTGACAATGTAGAAAACCTCACTCTCACTGGTAGTGGTGCAATTAACGGTACAGGCAATACCCTCAATAATGTCATTACGGGTAATTCAGGGATTAATATCCTCAGTGGTGAGGATGGCGATGATACCCTCAACGGCGGCAGTGGTAATGATATTCTGAATGGAGGTATGGGCAATGATCTCCTCAACGGTGGTAGCGGGAATGACACCATGAGTGGTGGTGCTGGGGATGATATTTACATAGTCAATAGTGCTGGTGACACCATCACCGAAGATACTAATGAGGGGATCGATTTAGTTAATGCTTCTACGTCCACGACATTAAGTGAGAATGTAGAAAACCTTACTCTCACTGGTACTGGTGGGATTCGTGGTACAGGTAATACTCTCGATAACCTGATTACTGGTAATGGAGGTAATAATACCCTCAACGGTGAGGATGGCAACGATACCCTCATCGGTGGAGATGGCAATGATAAACTCCTGGGTGGTGATGGTAATGACATTCTGATCGGTGGCGCTGGCAACGATACCTTGACAGGAGGTTTGGGTAACGATAGTTATATCTACAATGCTGTGAGTGAGCAGACCGATACGATTACTGACTTCAACATTACCAGTGATAAGCTGAATCTAACCTCCCTGTTCCAAAATGATTTGGTTGGTTACACTAACAATACTCAAGTCCAGGACTACCTAATGTTTCTCCAGAGTGGCACTAAAACCCTTGTCCAGATTGACCAAGATGGACTTGGCACTAATTCAAGTTTCACTACTTTAGCAACGTTGAACAATGTCACAGCGACGAATCTGGTAGTTGGCACTAATGTTTTGATCTAACGCCAAATGTCACATTTGTTAACTGTTCAGTTAAAGCGGAATCCAGGAGTTAGGAGTGATATCATGTCCGGTTGAATAACCCTAAAAAAGAGTGAGGGAGAGGGGGAGAGGGGGTGACTTTTTATTAGGGGTGATTTGCCGGACATCATATGACAATTCAGCAGTCAGATTCTCCCTGTCCCCCACTCCCGACTCCCCCACCGCATTTTTAATTACAGCTTACCAATCTGCACTCGATTGTTAACAACCCGCGCTGGATACGCCGGAATTTTCACCGTCGCATCATCCAAACATTCTCCTGTAAACAGATTAAAGTTTTGCTTGTAAATGGGTGAAGCAACCTTAACAATACCCTTGCGATCGCCAAGAATTCCCCGTGATAAAACAAACGCTTTGCTAAAGGGATCGTAGTTACTGATCGCATAAACATCAGCACCATAACCGACACGAAAAATGGCGATCTGTTCACCGTCAACTAAAGCACAAACTCCCGTATTCGGCTGAATATCTGATAATGAACAGACATCTACCCATTGAGTAATACGTTCCCGGACTGGTAAGGCTTGAACCATTTTCTTTTTCCTACTAATTTTTAGGTTTTAGGGATGAGGCTTGAAGTGGGGTATTTCTCACTCAAACCGACTAAGATTGGACAACCCCAGCCATCACTTTTTCTTCATTCGTCGCCGGACGCTTTTGACTCCGTTCCTCAACATAAACTAAATTTGGATCGGACTCATCGGAATTGATAAAGTGACGGAAGCGTTTAACTTTTTCTGAGTCTTCAATTGTCGCTTTCCACTCACATTGATAGGTATTAACGAGATGCTGCATTTGGGATTCCAATTCATCACAAATACCCAGCGAATCTTCAATAATCACCTGCTTCAGATAGTCAATTCCCCCGTCCAACTTGTTGAACCAAGTTGCAGTTCGTTCCAGTCGATCCGCTGTGCGAATGTAGAACATTAGGAACCGATCCAAATATTGAATTAGCGTTTCTTTGTCAATATCCGCCGCTAACAAAACCGCGTGTTGGGGTTTCATCCCACCATTCCCACACACATACAAATTCCAACCCTTTTCTGTAGCAATGATGCCAAAATCTTTACTCTGCGCTTCTGCACATTCTCGCGTACAACCCGAAACCGCAGACTTGAGTTTATGGGGCGATCGCAAACCTCGATATCGCAATTCTACCTCAATCGCTAAACTCGTAGAATCCTGTACTCCAAAGCGACACCACGTACTTCCCACACAAGATTTTACAGTACGGAGTGCTTTACCATAAGCATGACCGGATTCAAATCCAGCATCAACTAATCGCTGCCAAATATGCGGTAATTGATCCACTCGTGCGCCAAATAAATCAATCCGCTGTCCACCCGTAATCTTGGTATAAAGACCAAATTCTTTCGCAACTTCCCCCAAAACAATTAACTTGTCGGGTGTAATTTCTCCTCCTGGTACTCGTGGTACTACAGAATAGGTTCCATCCTTCTGAATATTTGCCAAGAAGTAATCATTAGTATCTTGCAAACCGACATAAGGAGTGTTCAAAATATGCTCATTCCATGTCGAAGCTAGGATTGAAGCAACAGCAGGTTTGCAAATTTCACAACCCAATCCCTTACCGTATTTTTCAATCAGTTCGTCAAAGGTTGTAATTTGATTAACCCGCAGTAAATGATAGAGTTCTTGACGAGAGTAAGGGAAATGTTCACAGAGATGATTTTTTACCTCTATTCCGGCTTTCTTCAGTTCCGATTTGAGTAAATCCGTCACCAACGGTACACAACCGCCGCAACCCGTTCCGGCTTTTGTACACTTTTTAATACTGGGAACATCGGTCAGTTTATCATCTTGAATGGCTCGACAAATTTGTCCTTTCGTAACATTATTGCAGGAGCAAATTTGAGCCGTATCGGGTAAACTGTCTACCCCCATTGCCAGAGTTGCTTTCCCTTCTCGTGGTGGGATGAGCAAATCTTCGGGATGAGGAGGTAAGGCAATATTGTTCTGAACAAATTGTAGCAGTGTACCGTAACTAGACGCATCTCCAATCAGAATACCTCCTAAAAGACGACTACCATCTTCAGAAAGTACTAACTTTTTATAAATACCTTGAAACGAATCCGCGATCGCAACTTCTTTCGCACCCGGAGTCTTGGCAAAATTATCACCAAAACTGGCAACATCCACACCTAAAAGTTTCAGTTTTGTGGACATATCTGCGCCAGTAAAGGTATTTGTCTCCCTATTACTGAGATAATCAGCCACTACCTCGGCCATTTTATAGCCAGGAGCAACTAAGCCGTAAATGCGATTTTGATACAGGGCACATTCGCCTATGGCATAAATATTTTCATCAGAGGTTTGGCAATGATCATTAATGACAATACCACCCCGTTCACCCATCGCTAACCCAGAGGCTTTTGCTAATTCATCGCGGGGACGAATACCAGCAGAAAACACAATCATATCTGTGTGTAATTCTGACCCGTCAGCAAACAGCATTTTGACGATTTTGCCGTTTTCACTCACAATTTCTGTGGTGGATTTACTGGTATGAACCTTAACCCCAAGGTCTTCTATTTTATTACGAAGCATCATCCCCCCTGCCTCATCAATTTGTACAGGCATTAATCGAGGGGCAAATTCAACCACATGAGTTTGTAAACCCATTGCTCTCAGAGCATTAGCGCATTCTAATCCTAATAATCCTCCACCGACAACAACACCGACTTTACAGTGTTTAGCGTAGGCAGATATTTTTTCTAGATCTTCAATTGTGCGATAAACAAATGTACCGGGCGCATCATTCCCTTTAATTGGAGGGACGAATGGATAAGAACCTGTTGCCAGAACAACCTTATCGTAGGGAATTTCTAAACCATTGGATGAGGAGATCGTTTGTTTTTCGCGGTTGATAGCAACAGCTTTATCACCGATGTGAATTTGAATGCCGTTTTCTTGATAAAAACCAGGTTCAACTAAAGATAAATCAGCAGCACTCTTACCGGAAAAATAGCTACTTAAATTAACGCGGTCATAGGCAACACGAGGTTCTTCACAGAAGGTGATTAAGTTGTAGTGCTGTGTTCCTCCTTTGCTGACCATCAGCTCTAGGAACTTGTGACCGACCATACCATTGCCGATAACAATTAGGTTTTGTTTGGCTGTCATTCCTTTCTACCCAACCTATGTTATCGGTCATAGTAAATAATTTTGAATGAGTTGCCAATCCTCTTTATGTAATAGGTGCAATATATCTATTCTGTTTTTGCATAATTATCCACTCTAAATCACTATTTACTTGGAGAAATTAGGGATAACTTTTATAAGTTTAACAAATATTTTAATAGATTACTTTTTTTTGAGAAATGTAAAGCATTGACGAAGATCCATTTTGAATTAAACCCGTTTGGAGACTATATAGCTAGTCTATTTGATTCGTGAACAACGAAAGACTTGGGAGACAAGGAGGACAAGGAGGACAAGG
>DNGI01000313.1 GCA_003486645.1 Cyanobacteria bacterium UBA11370
CGGGGCTTGAGACCCAGTTTTTTGGGTCAACCCGATCTTGCGGACTTTACCATAATCTGCTTCATCCGGCTTGCCAAACCAAACCTTGGTCTGTTTGAGGTTGAGCGATCGCTCCTTTAGGTTTAGGGTAATAAATCCCGCACAGTTAAACGACTAACTTCACGTCCTGAAATGATAACAGCAACTTCATCCGATAAGCTGTAATCTTGACGTTGCTGATAGGTTGGTTCTGAAGCTAACTCGATAGGTTCTGTATAAACTTCTAATTGTTGTTCAGAAAGGTTTATGATCCAATAAATCGGAATTCCGGCACGGGCATAAATACGTTTTTTAAACGTTCGATCTCGCTCTAAGGTAGAGTCTAAAATTTCAACAACCAAGCCTATATCTTGCCAACCGGGATGGCGATCAAGATAATCGCGCGTATTTCCTCGGACGATGATAACATCAGGCTCTGGCTCACTATCTTCTAGAGTAATCGGTTCCTGGCTATCAACATAACACCCTGAAGGTACAATATTTTCCAAAGCATTTCGAGTTAGTTTTGTTGCGGCGCGGTGGGGTGGATTTTTCGGCATTTTATAAATTATCCACCCTTCCAGTAGTTCCACTGGATCGTCTTCCGTTAAAATACCTGAACGAATCATCTGATGGTACTGAGTAACATTGAAGCGCCAAATGGGTTCGGTTGGCACAACTGGAGTTTGCCTCAAGTTTGGTTCGTTGGATGGAGTGGAGACAGACACAAAAGGTTTTTACCTTTTACATTTTGCTTTTTATGGTAGCACTAATGCGAGATTAAGTGATTGCTTCAGTTACTGTCTTTTGAGTGGGTTTTGATTTGTTTAAGGAGAGGCGATCGCGTTTTGGTCTGTTGGAGGCAGGGACATTCGCTAGAAGCTTAAGATCTAGGCTATCTCTATAATTAGTGTTAGTTCTCTAATAGCGGTGCTATGTTTATGACAGAATTATTATCAAGTCTTGATGGTGTTTCCTCTCTGTCTTTAATTCTGGCTTACCGACACACATCAATTGTTTGCCTATGCCTGCCCTAGATATCTATCATGACGCTGTGAAGAATGCACTCGTCAAAGATGGTTGGACAATCTCTCATGAGCCATTTCATCTACGATGGGGCAAAAAGGATATGTATGTCGATCTTGGTGCAAGGCAACTCTTGGCAGCAGAACGGGAAGAACGAAAAATTGCCGTCGAGATCAAGAGTTTTGTCAGTAATTCGGAAATAGAAGACCTTAAAAATGCAGTTGGTCAGTTTGTGCTTTACCGATCTGTAATGCGTAAAACTGATCCAGAGCGAATTTTATACCTGGCAGTTCGTGATATAACATTTAACTCTCTTTTTGAGGAACCAGTCGGTCAACTCTTAATTGCTGATGAAAACCTGAAACTAATTGTATTTGAAGCTCAAAACGAGGTAATTGTGCAATGGATACCTTAGAAAACTATCGAAAGATTATTAAGAGTGTTCTTGAACCCTACACTAAGATTCCATATGCTCATGGAGAACTTACTTGTAAGGCAGTTTTTGATGAAGTAGCTGATATCTATTTATTAGTTACTTTGGGTTGGGATGCAGCAAGGCGTGTTCATGGATGCCTGGTTCATCTTGATATTATCGATGGCAAGATTTGGGTGCAACGAGATGATACAGAAGATGGTGTGACGAATGAACTAGTTGCGGCGGGAATTCCGAAAGATAAAATTGTTTTGGGGTTTCATCCACCGGATGTGAGGCAATATACCGGATATGCGGTTGCGTAGCTGCTCCTCTTTAGGTTTCCGAGCAGGAATGAGTCAGTTTTTCAAGAAAACCCCTAGTCAATGGTGATATCAAGGGCAACGCAAGACTAGGGGATTTTGTTTTTGCTGTGACCTCGACTATTGAGTAGACATACTCAATGACTAGGCAAAAGCCAGTGTATCAGCAATGGCTAAATAATGCTAGCTTAATAATGCCACTATTATTTAAATAGTATTATGAGGTTGGTAAAAGGCAAAGTATCGCAGTATAAGCCGTTAAGGTTTACCTCCCTAGAGGGTACAGAGTGGAGTAGAATCAACAGCAAACAGGCAATACAGTCTATCCTCCATGCCATGAAGGTCGAGGATGAAAACTATCGATGTCTGCTCATCCGCATGATTGTGATTAGGCAGGGGCAGGCTAAGTCAATGTCACAAGTTTGGGCTTCATGGTTTCCCGAACCGAGAGAAGGGGATATTGTTGTGTGCCTGTATCACGATGCAGCGCTAGAAGACAATGGCTAATCCTCATCCTCGTTTTCTGGTTCATTGGAGAAGTCACCGAGTTTGAGGTTAGTCTCTTGCTCGATGCGATCGATTGTGTATTCTCTCATCATGAGGGCGATTGATTTACCTAGCTGAGATGAAGCAGCACGAAGCAAGCGCCATTCCTGGAACGTTAGGTAAACACTGATGCCTTTTTGGGACTTCTTCTCTCCTCTTCGTCTCCGTTTAGGCCTATTTTCATCATCTCTGGTCATTTAGGTCACAGCAAGTGCAAAGTTTGAGCAAGGGTTATGATACCGCTTGCTCTGTTCTATCGCTTGCAACCAAGCCAGCATCAAGGCGAACTGACAGGTTATTGTAAGCGATCGCATTTTGGTCTGTTGGAGGAGAGGCGATCGCTCAGGCTATTTTCACTTTATCTCCTCACCGTTGCTATCTCAGTACCTTGAGATGATTGAACAGCAATATCTTCCTGTTCAGAATACCGGGCGAACAGCTCATTTAGAGATTCTTCTCCGGCAATTTCTCCATTGCTAATAAATTTTTCTACCTCTACCGATCCATCACTTAAAAATTCAATTTCCCATCGTTCACCAGGTACAGCTACAGTTATCATAATGGCTTGATCACGATGATGCGCTAAAGTGTAGAAGATTTTTTGTTGTTCTAGATTCTGTAAGAATGAAACTAATTTGTCGAATATATTACTTTTCATTATTACAATTAAAATACAAAGCTTTTCTACACCACATTAACAAAAAGATGACTACTCGGCAGATTGTGATTAACGTGCCTGAATCAGTGTTGCAGACGGAAAATACTGATGCAGATACCTTTGCTCGTGAATTGTGCCTCTTAGCTGCGGTTAAATTATACGAACTAGGTCGTTTTTCATCGGGTCGAGCGGCTGAACTGGCTGGAATGTCGCGGGTTGAGTTTATGATGAATTTGGGACGCTATAAAGTTTTTCCGTTGGAAGCGGAATTACAGGACTTGGAGAGCGATATTGCCTGAAGCGATTAGCAATACTTCACCCTTGTGGTCTCTGTATTCTTTCCAAAACTTCCTCTATCTCCTTCCATACAGCAAAAGCCGTTTGTGTTCGAGCATCAACATGCCGTCTTAATGCACGAGCAATTACGTCCCTATAGGGTGAAGAAAGCCCCTCAGCCATTCTACGTGGCACAGCATCAACAATCTCTTGATAAGTGAACCTGGGAATATCGCCACGAGTTAAACTCAACAGTAAAAGACCTATATGATAAATATCAACTCTTCGATCAACAGAACCAAAAGATTGATCAATACACTCAGGCGCTCGCATCCAATCTGCAAAAATTGTGTTTAAATAATTAAGATTAAGATCAGCTTCTCGTTTAGTTATTCCTAAATCTCCAATCTTAAACTTAAAAATATAGTTTTGACTATTAGGCTGAATTTGATCTCGCAAAATAGAGCAAAAAATATTTCCGGGATGTAAATCAGCATGAACATAACCATTATTATGCATAAAATGAACAGCTTGCAGTATATCTTTAGCTATATAGGGCAAAGCCCTATCACCTGAAGACTGCCCATGTTTTATCAATTCTTCTAGCGTTAAATCACAGCGCTCAAGGATAAGATATAGTTTATTATTCAACTCGAAAGCATCATACAAATAAGTAATATTTGGATGACGAAGGTTGAATAAATTATCTGTCTCTCGTATTGTTCGGTCTAAAAATTGTTTATATTGTCCGAGCTTTGGCGAAATTATCTTGGCTACTAACTCATTTCCCCATTCATCCCGACATTCGTATACTTCTCCAAAACATCCACTACCAATAAAATCCCCAATCATATAAGTATGACCGTTATACTCAATAGGGTTATTGCGATGAGGTAAATTAAATCTTCGGGGTAAGTTAGGGAATCGTGAGTTCATTTTTGTATATCAAGATTGTACGATATTAGTATAATCCATACTTTTAGGGCTTGACAAATATGCGTTTCTGTGGAAAAGTCTCACGAGGATACATCAGTTCCAGAGCAACGCACCAAATAGAGCCAATCCCTCACTCCTCCATAAGCTGAAATCCTTTAAACGGCATCGCCAAAATCCCCAAAATCTGACTCACTTCATTGATAAAATAGTCTCGCTTATCAATCCAGACAGTTTTATCAATCAACTTAAGAAACTTCCAATCCGTTCCCATCGTCACAGCCCCATAAATACTGTCAATTTCCTCTCCATTCCTTTGATTAAATAATTGCGCTGCAACCATTTCAGCAATACACTGCCCTAAGCCAGATTTAATACTTTCATTCTTCGCTTCTGCCAAAGTTACAACCGGAGTCCGAATTTCATATGATTCCTTTGAAGCAGTCAGAATATAATCGCAATATCCGCTTAAACCTGCTTGCACATCAACATTGAACTCCGAACCTGAAAAGAAACCGATTTGAAAATTAAATATTCGCCTAACCTCTAATAAAACTGGAGCAATAATTAACTCTGAACGAGCCTTTTCTGTATTAATGGCAGTGGCTAAAAAAACATTCTCATTTAAAGTCGTCTGGAGATAAGAACTTGGTAAAATCTCTGGAGTATCAGTAAATAAATCGATAGATTCTTCTATCGTTAACCCAAAGGCTTCTCTAACCTTAGTTAAGGTTGTAAAGTCCCTGTATGCCATAAGCCATAACTGTATAACTGCAATCAATATCCGTTAATTCCGGTAGTTCCGCTTGCCATTCCCAAAAGAATTGGTCATCTCGAATGCGCTCAAGACCAAAGTTTTCAATTAAGTACCGCAAGTCTATAGTTTGAGCTTTAAGGGTTTGAACCATAAAAAAAATTAGGCAGCGAATAGTCTAATTTTATATTATTAGAGATACAAAATATTGCTTTTCTGACATTTTAATTGTTATCGTAACACTAATGCGAGATTAAGTTATTGATTCAGTGGCTATCTTTTAATCGAGTCTTAATTTGGAGGCTTTCCTAGTGAGTCGAATTATTTTAACGACCATTGGTTCGTTTGGCGATCTGCATCCCAAAATAGCGATCGCACTTGAATTACGAAAACGTGGTCATGATGTGGTGTTTGCAACCCACAAAGAATATCAAAACAAAATTGAAGCTCTAGGATTCGAGTTTCATCGGATGCGCCCTGACAACACTGCGCTTAATGATCCGCAAGAGATGGCGCGGATGATGGATCTAAAAAGGGGTACGGAGTATGTCATTAAACATTGGGTTTGTGCGAATTTACGGGCAACTTACACCGATTTAATGAACAGTGCAAAAGAGGCAGATTTCATCATTACAGGTGAGGGAGTCGTGGCGGCTCGATTGGTAGCAGAAAAATTAAGAATTCCGTGGGCGATCGCTGTCCTTCAACCCGCCTCATTTCTCTCAGTTTACGATCCGTCTGTCCTCCCTGTACTGCCCTTTCTAGCTAAACTACGCGGGCTGGGTTCTATTGCTAACCGAGGCATTATTCAATTATCAAGAATTATGTCTAAATCTTGGGCGGAACCCATTCATCAACTGCGACATGAACTTGGTTTACCACCCCTTACAGGCAGTCCTTTTATTGATGATAAATATTCCCCTTACCTTGTACTAGCAATGTTCTCCTCAGCCTTCGCAAAACCTCAACCGGATTGGGCAACAAATACGGTGATTACAGGGTTTGCATTCTACGATGGTAGCGAAGGGGGAGCGGAACTCACACCCGAACTCAAGGAATTTTTGAATGCAGGAGAAGCGCCGATTATTTTCACGTTGGGTTCAGCCGCCGTCATGGCTCCTGGTAACTTTTATGAGGAAAGTATTCAAGCCGCAAAGCGATTAAATCGCCGTGCAGTTTTATTGATTGGTAAGAATCCGCCTCCAGATCATCTTTCAGAAGGCATTATTGCCGTGAAATATACGCCGTATTCTCAAATTTTTCCCCGTGCTTGTGTCATCGTACATCAAGGCGGAATTGGCACAACTGCTCAGGCGTTACGGGCGGGTTGTCCAACACTGGTTATGCCCTACACCCATGATCAACCGGACAATGCAGCACGAGTTGAACGCTTGGGAACTTCACAAATAATTCCCCGTAAACAGTATTCAGCAGTACGAGTAGCCAAGCAGTTACATCAACTTCTAGACACTCCTAACTATGGAGCTAAGGCAGCAGAAATTGGACGTATCATTCAATCTGAAAATGGAGTTGGTGTTGCGTGTGATGCAATTGAAAAACAGCTTTCAAATGTTCACAGGAGGTACTAAAACTCTGACAGAGTACCTCTTCCAAAATCTAAAATTCAAGATCCAAAATCCAAAATCTAAAATGGGATTAGATCCTCAACTTTTTACAAAAGCCGAGGATCTCACTTTCAAAACATCTAGAACGTAAACGTTGTCCGCAACACTCCCACTAACGTTGTATCATTATTGGCATCACTTTCAGGATTAAATAACACAAACGCACCGGGAGTCACGCTAATATTATCCGTCACCTTAAAGTTATAAAATGCCTCCAAATGATAAGGTGTTGCCCGATCAACACCCGGTTCAGTTAATTCAGCCTCACCACCCGCATCAATTCGATGCAAGGGTTGTCCAAAAATTAAACCCGCCGTATTTCCTTCCTTCAATAAATCTTGGAAATACAAACCTGCCATCCAAGTACTAAACGTAGAGGAAGCATCCGCACCCGCAACAGAATCAACAAAGAAATAAGCACCATAACCCGTTAGTGCAATTTTAGGAGAAAAACGCCAGGTTGCAGTTGCACCAATCGAATTAACTTGAATGGGAGTCGTTAAAATTCCACCCACATTCAGGGTACCATCCGCATTAACGGTTCTACCGGGAATATTAAGGGGATTCGATGAAAATCTGGTCAGTCCCAAGCCCATAATATTAAGGTCATGATAGCTATGAGCATAGTTCAAACCAATATCAAATTTACTGCTCGGTTTGAAGGTTAATTGAGCAGAAGCAACCGTACTTCCACTAAAGAAACCTGCCCCTAAAATATTAGTTGCACCTTCGTTAGGAATGGACGCATTAACACTACCATACAACGCCCGCAAATCCACTTTATCGGAAATACCCCAAATGAAACCTACTGCCGAAGCTAAACCTGTTTGAGATGTACCTCCTGATATACGAACCACAGGATTTAAAGTGGCAAATCGAGAAATTGCTCCTTGTCCTTCACTCGAAAATGGAATAATAGCAGGGAAAGCATCTGAAGCTTCCGCAGCGGTTCCAGCGAATAGGGTTAAATTATTAATTCCGGATGGAAAGATATACAACAGCTTGTAGAGTTGAATATCATTAGCACTAATAGTATTGGCAATATCTTGAGGATTAAACCGTGGGAATTGAGGTTCAAAACTGAGTTTAGTTGAACCTTCAGTTAAGAACGAATCTCGTCCAGGAAATAACGTCCCCTGAACACTCCCAGAACCATCTAGATTTCCTCCAAAATTATTCGCTTGCAACCCAGTAATTAATAAATCCTTGCCCGTAAAGCTGGTATTGAGATTTAACCGCACTCGATCAACTAGGATAACATTCGCATCATCTCCATTATCTGGATCTCCGCCAGTTGCACCAACAACTGAAAAAATAGCTTCACCATTCAATTTGGTGGTAGTAGAAAATTGATGATCTTCTAAAAATGAAACCCGCCCTTCTAAATTATCTACCCTAGCGCCCAAGGTGGTTAGTTCGGCTTCAAATTCTTCAACTAAGCGTCGCAATGTAACTAAATCATCTTCATTGGTTCCAGGAGAACGACCAACAATTAATCGCTCAATTTGCTGCAAACAAGCATTCAAACCCGCCGCAAATTCATAGCGAGTCATCGCCCGATTGCCCCGAAATGTACCATCTGGATATCCGGCAATACAACCGTAACGTTCAACTAAACTTCTGAGTGCTTCATACGCCCAATCTCCCGGTTCAACATCGGAAAGTTGAGACACAGAAGTTACCTGTCCCATCGTTGATGAGTCTGAAGTATCATTTTGTAGAAGTTCAGATACAGGTGTTACCTGTTTCATTTCTGATGAGTCTGAAGGAGTGGTTTCTACTTGTTGAGCTATAAAATTAGGTGGATTTGGGATTGGGGATTCTGGACTTTGGATTAATTCATCTGAGGAGGTAGGTAAAACAGATGAATCGGCATCTTCAATTTGCTGATTTTGAGATTCGATACTACTATCTGAATCTATCGTATCAGTTGGGTTTAGAGCTGTTGAAGTAATACTGATACTGTTATTTAACACTGTGGAGTAGATACTTGAATTAGGTATAGCTTCAGTCGTCACACTCTCTTCAGCAGTCGGTAATGACTCTGGCGCTTTCAATGATAAGGTGTCGGTAGTTTCTGCGATCGCTACCTTTGTTCCCCAAGGAATAGAGCCAGCAATTAAGCACAGTAAACCGACTCTACCGACCCAATTCAGTTGATATTTATTCACAGTTAAATCCTCACACAAAAAATTGATGTTGCTTAAGTTTTTATCCAAAGAAGTAAATTTATAGAAGAAGATTTCCTATGATTTTTTTCTTTGGAGTTGAGGTTGTTAACCCTTATAACTGTATCAATTTTAATCTCCAATCATAGAAATATTAAGCAACAATCATCAGTATTTCTCAGATTTTCAATTATTAGAGCTTATAGTTAGCAGATAATTTCCCTAACCTATGTCTAAGGGTTATGGTGTAGAACTCCGATTAGTGCAAGCAGACTAATTTACAGGAGGAAGTGGCAATTATCCGGATTCTATCACCAGATATTTTGGGGGTTACTGTTGTTATTATTGCTCAAGTTCCCATGACCACTTACTTAAGCTGACGATTAGCTTATTAGGGTGTTAGTATCCGATGCCAGTTCCCCAGAAATCCTAAAGAGGCAACATTTATCCTCAGTGGAAGCAATTAGCCTGTGGAATGGGAGTAAGCTGGGTAAAAATAGCTTATCGTAATACTAGTCATGATTTTTTGGTTCTTCTCTCCAGCGGACTTATGTTAAAGTCGTTAAAAATTGAAAATTTCCGCTGTTTCCAATTTTTCGAGCTTCCACAGCTCGGCAAAGTCAATCTTTTGGTTGGAACTAATAACAGTGGCAAAACCTCGCTATTGGAAGCCATTCAACTTTTTTGTTCGAGGGCTAACCTGGGAGTCTTCCGAGAAGTAATGATTAATCGAGGTGAATATCTCTTGAATGAGGAGTCTACAGAAAATCGTGCGCTAAGTCGTGGGCTTATTAAAGATAATCGTGAGCTTGATATTCGCCACCTCTTTTATGGTCATGAAGTTGATGTAGGCAGCAAATTTTCGATAACGGGGGATAATGATAATGAGAGTAAAAGTCTTATCATATCTATACAAAGAAAAAAGCCTGAATCTGGATCATTTGAGCATTTGGAGGAACTTGTACTTAGTATTGATTGGTTGAGTCAGGACGAAGAACCTATCAAAGTACCCTTGTCTCCCAATATAGGTCTTCCTCTGGAATATATTCGACGCTTTCGCCAGGAGCTTAAGAATCTAGAAGCCAGAACCCAATTTGTCACCTCATCCTCGTTAACAACTGAAAAAATGATTGATTTGTTTGATCAAGTAGTTTTACAACCTGAAGAAGAGATCATTACACAGGCACTTAAAATAATTGAACCTAGTCTTAAGCGTATTGCATCAGTTGGCTCTGAAAAATATAGGCTGTCTGATTCCCGAAGCGGATTTGTTGTACGCCTCTCTGATAGCAATCAACGCATACCAATTGGCAGTATGGGAGATGGAATATGGCGGATGTTGGGGCTTACATTAGCAATTGTTCATGCGACAGGTGGAGTTTTATTGGTTGATGAAATTGATACAGGGTTTCACTTCAGTACAATGTCTGATATGTGGAAGCTAATTTGGGAAACAGCAAAGCAACTAAATGTCCAAGTTTTCGCCACAACTCACAATAGTGATTGTTGGACAAGTTTAGCTAAAATTGCCAATTCTGAAAGCCCCAGTGACGAGGGCATTACAATTCAAAGAATTGAAAGAGATAAACCAACTAGTATTATCTTTAATGAGCGACAAATTGTTATTGCTGCCGAACGGGGAATTGAGGTGCGTTAGAAGGGAGCATCCCAAAGTTGCAAATTGCCCACAGGCTGGAAGCCTGGGGCTATACAAACAAAGCCTGCCTACGCAGGCTCAATTTAGTCCGCGTAGGCGGACTTCGGTTTTATAGCCGCGATTTCCAATCGCCGGGTATTTTTGCAAAAATGGGATGCTCCCCGTTAGAACATGGCTGAAATCCGTCCCCGCGTACTCCTAGTGAAAGGCAAGGAAGACCTTCGCGTTATCCCAGAACTAATTGAAGCGAATGGTGTTGATTGGGGAACAAGGAAGAATCCAGTAGTGTATATTCGAGATTATGATGGCTATCAGCAACTGGTAGATGCAGACGTAATTTGGACTGAATTGCAAGCCTCTGGACTCTCTGCTCTAGGAATTCTGATCGATGCTGATGATAACCCTATTGGACGATGGCAAAGTATTAGAACTGCCTGCTTAAAGAGTATTCCTAATCTTCCAGAAATATTACCAGAAACAGGTCTAATTCATATTGCTCCTAACCAGGTTAAGTTCGGCATCTGGATGATGCCAGATAATAAAATACGTGGGATGTTAGAAACTTTTCTGGCATACATAATTCCTGATACTAGCGAATCAATTTGGCAATTTGCTCAAGCAGCAGCTCAAGAAGCCAAGACTAGAGGCGCAGTGTTTACAGATGCTCATTATGATAAAGCCAATATCTATACTTGGTTAGCTTGGCAAGATCCCCCAGGGCGGCAACTACATCAAGCAATTATGCAACATATTCTGAACCCAAAACACCCAAATGCTCAAAAGTTTGTAAGTTGGTTCAAAAGTTTATATGATTTGCCGTGAACCCTCTGATGTAAACAGCCTTTTAATAAATAAACGTAACTAAAAAGTCCCTAGCAACGGTAGCACTTTTTTCTTCAATAACTCTACCAAAGCTGGCTCCATATACTCATATTCATCTGGAATATCTAAACAAATGACTCGCTTGTCTTTAAGCCAAGGCTGAAACTTCTTTGAAAGTTTGCTTCGATGCGACTTTTCCATTACAAAAATGATATCTGCCCATTGGAGAGCTTCGCTAGACAAAGGTATTTCGGCTTCTCGATCCAGTCCCGCTGAATCTACCTCCAGCCCTTCATATTCAGAAAATATAGCTTCGGCTGTAGGGCTGCGTAATCGGTTTTGACTGCACACAAATAATATTTTTTTCATTACGTTTGACTATACTTATGTCGGAGCCACCACTTATCTAACTCCATCGCCCAAATCACCACGCTACTAAGAACCAAACTAATACAAAGGTCATTTAACGAGAGAGCCGTAGTTTTAAAAATAGCCTGTAAAAACGGACTATAAACCACCGCTAATTGCAAAATAAACGTTAGAATAACCGCTGCCAATAGTGGTTTATTCGATAATAAATTCATTCTAAAAATAGATTCGCGCTCTGAGCGCATACTTTGAGCCAATCCCATCCGAGAAAACGCCAACGTACTAAATACCATTGTTTGCCAACTCGCTTGTTCAGCAGACCAATAGTTATAATCAATTGACAACAATATAATACCCAATAGTAGCCCAATCCAGATAATATCTCGACCTACTCCGCGACTAAATATATTTTCTTTTGGTTTATGAGGCGGACGGATCATGATATTAGGTTCCGCAGGTTCTACACCCAAAGCTAGAGCCAATAAACCATCCGCTAATAAATTAATCCAAAGAATTTGTAGAGGAAGAAGTGGTAATGGCATTCCCCAAAATGGAGCCAATACAATGACCCACAATTCACCACAATTTCCTGTTAACGTATAGTTAATAAACTTGCGAACATTATCATAAATAACTCGTCCTTCTTGGGTTGCAGCAACAATCGTGGCGAAATTATCATCCAACAAAACCATATCCGCCGCCTCTTTAGCGACATCAGTACCCGTCACACCCATCGCTACTCCAATATCTGCTTTTTTTAAAGCGGGTGCATCATTTACGCCATCTCCTGTCATCGCCACAATATGCCCTCGATTTTGCAAAGCTTGCACAATTTCTAACTTGTGTTGCGGCGAAACTCTAGCATAAACAGATACGTCTTCCACCACATTTTCTAACTCTTTAATCGAGTATTGATCCAGATCTTGACCTGTCAACATATAACCCTCAGTTGAGATACCAAGTTCGGAGGCAATATGACGAGCAGTCAACGGATGATCGCCTGTAATCATCACTGGACGAATACCCGCTTTTTTACAAATTAATACGGCATTTTTAACTTCCGGACGTGGCGGATCAATCATGCCAATTATCCCGACAAAAACTAAATTTTGTTCTAAAATAACAGCACTTCCATGAGTCGGCAAATCGGCAATAAACTGCTGCTCCAAAGGTCGAAATGCTACACCCAAAACGCGAATTCCATCCCCTGCTAACTGGTCGTTATTATGAGAAATGAACTTATACCAGAAGTCACTTAGAGGTGCAATTTTGCCATTAATCCAAACCTGACTGCAAACGTTCAATAAACTATCAACAGCACCTTTTGTAAAGGCAATATAAGAAAAATTACCAAATATTAATTTCCCTTTTTCAACCCAATCCAATTTATCGGGAATTTTAGAATTAGTAATTGGCAATTGGTGAATGGTAGTCATCCGCTTGCGTTCAGCATCAAAGGGAACTTCAGCAATGCGCTCAAATGTATTTTCTAAGTCAGTTTTCCACAATCCCAAACCAGCCGCCGCGACAACTAAAGCACTTTCAGTTGGATCTCCTATCGCCTGAAATTGATTAGATTTATCCGGCTCGAATTCTAATAAAGCATCATTGCATAAAGCTGCCCCAGTCAGTAATAATCCTACAGATGATTGCTGTTTTAATAAATTAAATTCCTCGCCATTATTAAGAGGATAAAAATTATTTTCTTTGGTCGTTTCTTTCTCTTTTTTTTCAGTTAAATCAACCCGATGACCCATTACATCCAGACAAGTAACTGTCATCCGATTCTGCGTTAATGTACCCGTTTTATCTGAACAAATGGCTGTAACCGAACCCAAGGTTTCAACAGCAGGTAATTTGCGAATTAAAGCGTGCTGTTTGAGCATCCGAGAAGCACCCAACGCTAACGCAATTGTGACAACAGCAGGTAATCCTTCCGGTATCGCGGCGACGGCTAAACTTACAGCCATCAAAAACATTAACTTAACAGGTTCTCCGCGTAACAACCCCAAACAAAAAATGACAATAACGAATACTAAAATAGCGATCGCTAACACCCCTCCCAATTGATCTAACCGTTGCTGAAGTGGCGTTGCTTCCCGATCTATACTCTGAATTGCTGTCGCAATTTGACCTAATTCTGTATTCATTCCCGTCTCAGTCACCACCGCTAACGCACGTCCATAGGTAATTGTTGTACCCATGTATGCCATATTGTGACGATCAGCGAGGGATAGGGGGGGAGAGGAGGAGGGGGAGAAG